>JAYSNJ010000048.1:0-27490 GCA_043723905.1 Holophagaceae bacterium | reverse complement strand
AACGGGTGCCCTCGGACTGGAGGTTCTCCGCCCCCCCGGGCACGGATCGCACGGCCCTGAAGGTCTTCAGCTCCACCTGTTCCAGGGGCTGCCCCTTCTCGGGCCTGGGGGCGCGACCACTCTCGGAATCCCCGTGCCACCCGTCCGCGCGCTCGAAGCGGACCGGGGCCGACCACCGGATGGCGCTCCCGTCCAGATCGGCACTGCCCGCCCAGATCTTCCCGCCTTCCAGCTCGGCCATCACCTGATCGAGGTGCCCCTCGCGAAAGCCCAGGGTCAGCCAGAGGCGCTCGGCCTGCATGCGCCTGACCGTACCGGGATCGGTGGCCTCCCAGACCACCGGTCCCTTGTCCACCACAAAACGGCCATCCAGCTCCCGGCGCCATCCCGTCGGCAGGTGCCAGCGGCCCCTGCCCTGACCCTCCTGATCCTGCCATTCCAGGGGTGCGAGCCCCCGCCAGATGCCCTTTTCCCAGAGCAGGGCCGGCCCCTTGGCGGAAATGGTCCCCCGTCCCTGCAAGGCCCCGGAAGGGGGCGTGATGGCTTCCACGTCCATGGGCCCCTGGAGCGTCCATTGCCCGGCGGAGCGATGCCCCGCGGGGGATCTCAGACGCCACAGCGTCTCGGGTTCATCGAGCCGGGCTTTCACGTTGGAGAGCTCCAGATTCTCCTGGTCGCCCACGATCGTGTCGTAGTCGAGGGTGAAGATCCGGCCCTGGCCCAGCTGCTCGGTGATGGTGCCGAACTTTCCTTCCGTGCCCCGGAAGATGTCGCCTCCGGATTTCGGCGGGAGGGGGCGGGGTCCCCGGGAGAGGAAGAGGCCGCTCAGGGCCGCCATGCCCCCGAGGGTCCCCCAGCCCAGGTACCTCCACAGCGGATTCCTGGCGTTCAGCAGGTTCCACAGCCTCATGGAGCCTCCTCCTGGCCCAGAGAGGTGTCCACCTTCCAGGACCTTCCCCAGCGGGCATGATCCTGGGGGGAGCAGGCGAGGCGCAGGGCCTGGCCCGTGGCGAGCCCGGAGGCCTGTTTCTCCCCGAAAAACCAGGTGAACCCGTCCGGAATTCCCTCCAGGCGGAACTTCCGATGGCCCTGGCCGAAGGCGGTCATGGGTGCGAGCAGGCGCCCCTCCAGGGCCGCCAGGGGTTCCGGGAAGCCCTGGCCGAAGGGCTCGAGCGTCTTCAATTCCTCCGGCGAAGGAATGTCTTCACTGCCGAAGCCATCCACAGCCAGCCCCCGGGCCACCCGGGTGGAGGCCTGGAGGGCGGCCCCCCGGGCCAGGGCCTGGCGGACGAAGGGCAGTCTGGAGGCCTCGAAGGTGATTCCGGCGGCGGCGCGATGGCCCCCCCCGGAGCGCAGGAAGGGCTGGGCCAGGGCGAGGAGTTCGGTCAGGTCGAAGCCTTCCGGGGCCCGCAGGGAACAGTGGGCCACGCCCTCCAGGACGGTTCCGACCCCCGTCGGGAGGCCGCTCTCCCTCATCCGCTTGGCCGCTACGATGCCGAGCACGCCCTTGTGGGCCCCAGCCCACACCACCAGGTCGAAGGCCTCGCCGTCCGGGACCGGCAGTTCCGCCAGGAGTTCCGCCTGCACTGCCTTGCGGGCCTGGTTGAGCGCTTCCACCTGCCCTGCGAGCCGCGTGGCTTCCCCCGGATCCCGGGTGAGCAGCAGCCGGACGGCCTCCTCGGCCCCCCCCATCCGGCCCACCGCGTTCAGCCGCGGCGCCACGCCGAAGGCGATCTCGGAGGCCTTGGGAACGCCTTCGATCCGGGCCGCCTTGAGCAGTTCCACCAGGCCGGGGCCGTTGCTGCCGCCCAGGGCCAGGAGGCCGCGCTTGACCAGCAGGGCGTTCTCACCGCCGAGGGGCACCATGTCCGCGATGCTGCCCAGGGCCACCAGCTTGAGGAGCCCATCCAGGAAGGGGATATCGGCGGCCTTCGGGGAGGGCACCGCGTCCAGAAGGGCCTGCCCCAGCTTGAAGGCCACGCCGACGCCAGCCAGGGCGCGGTTCGCGTGATCTCCCAGGGCGGGATGGAGGACCGCGATGGCCGGAGGCAGCTTCGGCCCCAGGGAATGGTGATCCGTGATGATCCAGTCGATGCCCAAGGGAGTGCTCTCGAGCACTTCTTCCGTGGAACGGACACCGCAATCCACCGAGATGAAGAGCCCGGGGCCCCCGGCCTCCCGAAGCTCCCGGATGCAATCCAGGTGCAGGCCGTACCCGTCATTGAAGCGGTTGGGGATGAAGAATTCCGGGCGCCCCCCCAGCTTCTCCAGCACCCGCACCAGGAGCGCCGTGGCTGTGACGCCGTCCACATCGTAGTCCCCGTACACGACCACCCGCTCGCCCTCGGCCAGGGCGCGCCGGATCCGCGCCACGGCCGGGGCCATGCCATCCAGCAGAAAGGGGTCGAGGGTCCTGGACCACTCGGGGCTCATGCGCCAGGCCAGGGCCTCGACCGTGTCCTCCCCCCGCAGCCAGGCGAGACGGGCGGCCGCTCGGGAGAGGCCGAAGGCGCCCTGGAGCGGCGCCCATGGTTCGGGCCCGGGAGGGATGGCACGACGCAGGTGCCAGGGGTGGGCCCTCATGCGCCGAGGCCGCCCACCGGGAGCTCCGTCTGGGGATCCATCAGGGCCTCTTGCTGCCGGGGCGGAGGGGTAGCGGATTGGTTCACGAAGTCTCGTTCGGCATTCCTCGAGTGTATTTCCCCGGGCACCCCCTGGATAGGCCCGCCCCTGCCCCACTCCCGGGAATTGCCGCATATTTGAGTTCCACCCCCGGAGGGGACCATGCACCCGTTTCCGCTCTTCCTCCTTTGCGCCCTGCAGGCGGCGCCTGTTCCCCCCATCCTGGAAGGGAAGGCGCTGCCTCAGGTGCCCGGCCCCCTCGCCCCCCGGGGCCCGGACCCGGCGGCCGGTCCCGGCTCTGACCCGATCCAGATGGCCCTGCGCCGATCGGCCCGGAAGGGCACCGTCCCTGCGGTCAGCCTTCCACCCGGTCCCCTGGAGATCCAGGACACGATGAACGGCCCGGCGGGTTGGAAGGCCTACCGGGTCGAGGTGCCCCCCCGGGCCACGGTGAAGATCCGCCTCAAGGGGCTCCACGAAGGCTGGTTCAGGGTCAAAGCTGTGAACCGCTGGGGCCAGCTGGAACAGGGCATGCTCCAGAACGAAATTCCCACCGGCAATCCCGAGGCCAGCTACCTCAACCCGAAGGCCGAACGCAGTACGGTTTTTTTCATCGTGGACACCACCGAAGCCGCCATGGACTTCGAAGCCTTTTCCCTCTTCGTCACCTATCCCTGAGGGTGGGAATCCGTCGTCAGCCCTGACAGGGGGGACTGCCGAGGGGTGATCCCTCCTTCAAGGGTCCGTGCGAAGCCCGGGCATCGGGCCTGCGCCTGGGCTAGAATGGCCAGGGGCCGCGCCCTTCTGGTCGACTTTTCCTCCTTCGTCCTCCCCCGTCCGAGGTTGCCTCATGACTGTCTCCCATCACAAGGTCCTCATCATCGGAACCGGGCCCGCGGGCTACACTGCGGCAATCTATGCGTCCCGAGCCAATCTATCCCCGGTGATCTTCGAGGGCGCCCAACCGGGCGGCCAGCTCACCATCACCACCGAAGTCGAGAACTTCCCGGGCTTCAAGGATGGTGTCATGGGCCCCGAACTCATGGACGAGATGCGCCAGCAGGTGCTCCGCTTCGGCACGGTCATCAAGAGCGAGACCGTCCTGAAGGTGGACCTGGGGCTGCGCCCCTTCCGCATCACCACCGACCTGGGCGAGTACAGCGGCGATGCCGTGATCATCGCCACCGGGGCCTCGGCGAAGTGGATGGGCATCGGCAAGGACGAGGTGCTATCCCGCAGCGGGGGCGGCGTCTCCGCCTGCGCCACCTGTGACGGATTCTTCTACCGGGGCCGGGAGATCGCGGTGGTGGGGGGCGGTGACACGGCCCTGGAAGAGGCCCTCTACCTCACCAAGTTCGCCTCCAAGGTCCATCTCATCCACCGCCGCGACAAGCTGCGGGCCTCCAAGGCCATGCAGGAACGGGCCGCCAAGAACGAGAAGCTGGTCTTCTGCTGGAACAAGGTGGTGGACGATATCCTGACCGCCACTCTCGAGACCCCCATGGGCGACAAGGTGGAGAAGATCCGGGCCCTGGTCCTCAAAGACACCCTGGACGGGAGCGTCTCGGAATTGCCCGTGGAGGGCCTCTTCGTCGCCATCGGGCACAAGCCCAATACGGAGCTCTTCCAGGGGCAGCTCGCCATGGACGAGAACGGATACCTGGCGGTCGAGAAGGGTTCGAGCCGGACGGATATCCCCGGCGTGTTCGCCTGCGGGGATGTGCAGGACCACGTCTACCGGCAGGCCATCACGGCCGCGGGCAGCGGCTGCATGGCCGGCATCGACGCCGAGCGCTGGCTGGGCGAGCAGGGCCTCGCGGAGTAGGAATCCAGGAAAATGCCGTTCCCGCCCTCGATGCGGAAGGTAATTTCGCGACAACGGCTTATGATGGTTCAGTCCTCTCCTGCTCAACCATCCGGCTGTCCTGCTCCTCCCTAGGCCCCCATGAACATCCTGGCCATCACGAAGCACGCTGACCTGGTGGAGCGTCTGCGCACCGCCTTCGAGGGAGCCGGCAACCGGGTGCTGCATGTGCAAGATCATCTGGACGCCCTGGCCTCCGAGGCCTGGAGCCAGGCCCAGCTCATCCTGGTGGACGCCGCCGGGGACCCGATGGATGGCTTCCGGTTCTGCACCCTGCTCCGGGGGGAATCCCGGGTCCTCTTCCAGAACCTGCCCATCTTCCTGGTCTTCGACCTGCCCCCCGGGGAGGAGGAACTCCCCAGGATCCAAGCCACCGACGTGGACGGCCACATCCTGGCCGGCGACAGCCTCCAGCGCCTCCTGAACGTCCTGGGCCCCGCGGTGGAAGCCGACAGCACCCGCGGGAGCGGCCCGAAGGTGCCCCTCCTGGCCGCCGGCCTGCGGCCCGATGTCACCCAGCGGATCCATGGACTCGTGGACCACTTCGGCTTCCAGTTGACCTCCGTCCCCCTCGAGGAACTCCCGGAGATCCAGCGCCACCTCAAGGCGCCGCTCCTCCTGCTGGGCATGGATGCCACCGGGGCCCGGACCCTGGCGGCCCTCCAGATCATGCGGGAACACGAGTCCCCGCCCTACGTCATCCTGCTGGGCAGGACCTCCCGCCATGCCCTCCAGCGCAAGCTGCTCCTGGCCGGCGCCATGGACTGGCTCACCCTGCCCCTCTCTCCGCCCCGCCTGCTCCACGCCTGCCGGCGGGGGCTGGAATGGATCCACGCCAAGCGGGTCCAGCAGGAATTCCAGTTCCAGATCAGCGACCTGCGGGAGCGTCGCCTCCTGCTGGAGATGGAGACGGCCGCCCTGCGCAACGAGGTGCTGACCGATCCGCTCACGGGGCTCCTCAACCGGCGCGCCTTCGACCAGAACCTCGAGAACGCCTTTAACCAGTGGGAACGCCACCGGCGGACCTTCGTGCTGGTGCTGGGGGATCTGGACTACTTCAAGCTCATCAACGACCGCTTCGGCCACATGGTCGGCGACGAGGTGCTCCGCTCCCTGGCCCAGCGCATGCGCCAGGGCCTCCGGAAATCCGATCTGGCCTTCCGCATCGGGGGCGAGGAGTTCGCGATCCTGCTCACGGAGACCACCCTCCAGACCGGGGCGGAAGTGGCGGAGAAGCTCCGGCGGAGGATCGACGAGAACCCCATCGTGCTGGAATCCACCCAGATGGTCTTTCCCACCATGAGCTTCGGCGTGGGCGGACCGGAGGGTCAGAGCGCCGCCACCCTCTTCGGAGCCGTGGACCAGTCCCTCTATGCGGCCAAGCACAAGGGCCGCAACCGGATCGAGGTCGTGCCGGGTCCCGAGACTCCCCTACTGCCGTAGCGTGAGGAGGTCGCCGAGGCCCCGGAGGGTGAACACCAGGTCCAGGCGGTCTTCCTTGTTGAGGCCCCCGGTGACCGGAATGGCCACATGGCTGAAGCGCAACCGCGTGGCCACGCAGGGGGTCAGGTAGGCCAGGGCCACTTGGCTGAAGGAGAAGCCCTTGAGATGGAGGTCGTAGTTGGCCTGGTACTCCAGACGCCACCGGTCGTCGAAGAAGCGCTGGATCCCTCCGGTCTGGATGCCCTGCTGGCGGACCAGGAAGCGATTGATCCCCGTGGAGAAGAAGGCGAGGTTGAAGCGGCTCCCCTCCAGGGAGGTGTACTCGGCCGAGAGCGAGCTGTCGGCCCCGGCCGAGCCGATCTCCGAGGAACGCTTGAAGCTCACCCGGATCCGGTCGTTGGGCTCCACGTCGATATCGTTGTCTAGGGAGGCCCAGCCGCGCTTGAACCGGCCGTCGGCCAGGAGGATGGGCTGGGACTGGTAGCGGGTGGAGATGCGCCACCTCACGAGATCGGCGAAATCGCTGCCCCGGCCGGACCGGCCCAGCAGGTGCTGCTTCAGGCCGATCTCGAGGCTCTGTTCGCCATCGGCGCTGCTCCCCACACCGGGGCGGGAATCCACCTCGTCGAAGCGCGGGAGACGGCCCGCCACGGAGGAGCGGCTGTTCTTGGTGAAGGCCAGGAAGGGTTCCAGCACATGCTTGACGTCCCCGGCATAGCCGAAGAGCTTGAGCTTCTCGAAGGTGCGCCCGAGCTGGGGCCCGGAGAACTGGAGGCGGCCCGAGCCCAGGACCCGCTGCACGGCCCCCCCGTCCACGCGGAAGGGGTCGAAGGAGGCGTCGGAGGCGGGGAGGGTCTCCCCGTCCACCGTGCCCGTGGTGCTGAACACGGAATCCTTGAGCGAGGCGCTGTAGCCCGTGTACCGGGCGGCGAGCTGGAGATCGGCCCGGAAGGGCCCCCACTGGCCCAGGCGGCCATGCATCCGCGCCGACCAGTCGTTGCGCATCCAGGCGTAGACCGTATCGCTCTGGTCCTGCCCCAGGTCCAGGCGATAGGCGAAGCGGCTCACCCGGGCGGCACCGTCGAAATAGAACTCCCCGAAGGGGATGGGATAGAGCCTCGCCTGGAGCTGGGGGAGGGACTGCCGACGCAGCGAAGAGGGGAAATCCGTGCGGTAGAAGGAGGTGTCCTCCGGCAGGAAGAAGCTCCGCTGCTCGGCGGCCGAAAGGTTCACCGAGGCCATCGGGAAACTCTTCCCCAGGAAGACGGCGCTGTCGAAGGACGTGGTGCCCAACCCGCCCACGGCCCGCCCGTAGTCCGATTCCACCAGCGTATCGGAGGCCTGGTTCAGGTCCGCGGTGAACTGCCAGCCATCCTCCCGCTGCCAGAGTTCCTGGAACTTGTACCGGTAGCGGGTCTCGTCATTGCTGCGCTGTTTGATGTACTGGCCCTGGAAGCTGCCGTAGTGGGTCAATTCGGGGTTCCAGCGGTATTCTCCCCCCCAGAGCACCCCTTCGCGACTGAAGTACTCCGGCGAGAAGGTCGCGTCCATGGTGCTGCCCAGCACCTGGTAGTAGGAGAGGCCCAGGGTCACGCCCAGGCTGCTCGAGAAGCCCGGCTGGAAGGGCAGCAGCCCGGAGCTCCGCTCGGCCTTCGCGGGATAGGCCGCCCAGGGCAGGTACAGGACGGGCACCCCCCCCACCAGCACCTTGGCGTGCCGGAAGGTGGCGAAGCCCTCGAGCTGGAGCCTCATGCGCGATAGTTGGGCGGACCATCCCGGCTTCTCCTGGGGACAGGGGCTGATCTCCACCGATTCGAATTCCCAGGATTTCAGGGTGGTGAAGGCCACATGGCCGGAGCGCAGAGTCCAGCTGGGCGGCACTTCCAGCTCCAGCTCCCAGGCGTCCCCGATCCGGTGGATCCAGTCCATGCGCAGGCGCTCGCAGCGCAGCCTCAGATCGGGCCCCTCCAGGCGAATGCTGCCGAAGGCCTCCAGCATCCCGGTCTTGCGGTCGTAGGTGATGCGGTCGGCCAGCAGCAGGAGGTCCTCGGACTGGATGGCCCCCTTCTCGATGATCGAGACATCCTCGCTATCCTGCACCCGCTCCCCGCGCCAGCGCAGGGCTTGGCCCTTCCCTGAGTCTTCCTCGAAATGGAAGGGGCGCAGGGGCAGGAGTTCGGGCACCGAGGGGGCCTCGGCGGACGGGAGCTGCCCCGGGATGCCGGGGAGGCCCTGGGCGCTGAGGAAGCAGGCCAGGGACGAGAGGAATAGGGCCTTCACCGCCCCTGGAGCGGTCTTTCGGAGGACCGGGAGCCGAGAGCCCACGCCTTTCCTCAGGATCCGTGGCTGTGGTTGACCAGCAGGGAGGTGAGGAGGAAGAGGAGAGTCCCGGCGAGGAGGCCCAGTGTGCTCTTCCAGCCCTTTTCCTTCTGGGCCTCGGGCAGGAGATCGGAACTGGAAACGTAGAGGCCGAGTCCCGCGGCCAGGCCCAGCACCGGCCCCACGGGAAGCTTCAGGAACTCCTGGGAGACGGCGCCGAGCCAGGCGGCCAGGGCCAGGGTCGCCGCCGCGAGCATGGCACCCCGCCGGCCGAAACCCCGCACCAGGAAGATGGAGCTGATGGTCCCCCCTTCGGGGATCCGGTGGAGGAGGATGCCCAGGAAGACCAGGGCGCCCAGGCTGCTCTGGGTCCGGATGGCCGCGGTGATGGCCATGCCGTCCATGAAGCTGTGCAGGGAGAGGCCCACCAGGGCCAGGATGCCCGCGAGCCCCTGGACCTCGTGGGCGTGCGTCTCTTCGCCGTAGTGGAAATGGGGACTGATGCCGTGTTCGATCACATGGACGGCGATGAAGCCCCCCAGGGCCCAGTAGGCCATGCCGTCCCCACCGTAGTGGATGGATTCCGGCAGGATCCGCACCAGGGTGACGGCCACCAGGTAGCCCGCGGCGACGCCGGAGAGATGGCGCATGAGGCTGGCCTTGCCGCGGAAGAACTGCACCACCAGCCACCCTCCGAGGAGGGTGGCCAGGGCGGCCACGGGGGCCAGCCAATAGAGAGCGCTGGGGGTCATCGGAGCCCCCTCAGGCCTTGGACTTCGGCTTCACGGCCCTGGCGGGCTTGACGGGAGCCTCGGCCTTGGGGGCGGCCTTCAGTTTGGGAGCAGCCTTGGGGGTCTTGGCGGGAGCTTCCACCGCGGGGACGACCTTGGCCACGGGCTTTTTGGGGGTGGCCTTCGGCTTGCCCGCCTTGGCCACCGGAGCCTCGGAGGCCGGGGCCGGTGCAGGCGTCGTCGCTGGAGCCGAGAGCCTGGGACGGGGGGCCGGCCGAGTGAGATCCGCCACCAGAGAGGGATCGAAGACGAGCTTGACGGGTTCGGGCTGGGGCCGGGCAGGAGGGGCCACGGGGGGAGGAAGGGGCCGGGCCTCGCGGCTCGGCTTCACCACGGGCGACACGTCCGCCACCGGCGCGGCCTCGGGCTGGGGGATGACCTGGGGCTGGGGAGCGGTCTCGGCCTTGGGGCCGCCCTTGCCGCGGCGGCGTCCCCGGGACTTCCCGGAAGCCAGTGCGGGTTCCGCCCCGCCCTCCAGGATCTCCAGCGCGTCATCCTCACCGATGGGCTCACCCATGGGTTCGTCCAGGGGCTTGGCGCTCTCGAAGAGGGCCCGGAGGCGTTCGCGCTCATCGATGGCCGCCCGCTGGGCATCCCGACGGTCGTACTTGATCTCCGCGTCCGCGGGGGGCTGGATGCGCTTGGGCTCGAGCCCGAGGGCCTTCTCGAAAGATATGGGCGCATCACCCCCCAGCACGACCGTGTCGTCCTCCAGATCCCGGGTCCGCTCGGGGCGGGCGGCCATCTGGGGCTTCTCCGGAACCTCCTCGTCGCGGCGTTCGATCTCGGCGGCCATCTCGCCGTACCCGGTCTCGGGATCGGCCAGGATGAGGATGCGGCAGTCGTGGGCCTCCTCCATGTCCGCGAGATCCTTCCGCTTCTGGTTGAGCACGGACATGGCGACGGAGGGGGCCAGCTTGATGCGCACCTCGGCGATGCCGTCCTTGCTGAGGATGGACTTCAGGCGCCGCACGACGCTGAGGACCAGAGCCTCGATGCTCTTGACCTGGCCGGTGCCCTGGCAGGTGGGACAGGCCTCGTGGGTGACATGCTGGAGGGAGGGGCGCAGGCGCTGACGGGTCATGACGAGCACGCCGAAACGGTTGATCTTCCCCACCTCCATGCGGGCCTTGTCCTCCTTGAGGCAGTCCACCAGACGCTCCATGACGGCCTTGTTGTGGGACTCCTTCTTCATGTCGATGAAATCGATCACGATGAGGCCGGCCAGATCGCGCAGGCGCAGCTGGCGGGCGACCTCCTCGGCCGCCTCCATGTTGGCCTTGAAGGCCATGTCCTCGACGCCCTCCCCGCTGGTCTTGCCGGAGTTCACGTCCACGGCCACCAGGGCCTCGGTCTGGTCCAGGGCCAGGGCGCCGCCGGAGGGCAGGCTCACCTTCCGGGCGTAGATGCGATCGATCTGCTCGTCCGTCTGGTACTTGGAGAAGAGGGGCTTCTTGCCCACATAGTGCTTGAGGACCCCCACATGCTGGGGCATGGTGCGCTTGAAGAAGCTCTGGGCGGCGTGGAAGGTCTCGAGATCGTCGATGCTGACCTCTTCCATGTCGGCGGTGAAGCCGTCCCGCAGGGTGCGGGTGACCACATCGTCCTCCTGCCACACGAGTCCGGCGCCGTGCCGGTTCTTGTAGCGGGTCTGGACCTCCTTGTAGGTGTCGAGGAGGTATTCCAGGTCGCGCTGGAAATCGTCCTTGGTGACGCCCAGGGAAGCCGTGCGGACGATGACGCCGAAGTTCTTGGGGATGTCCAGTTCATCGATGAGGCGCTTGAAGTGCTCGCGCTCCTCCCGGCTCTCGATCTTGCGGCTGATCCCGTTGAGGGGGTTGCCGGGGGTCAGGACGAGGTAGCGCCCGGGCAGGCTGATCTGGGCCGTCACCATGGCGCCCTTGGAACCCAGTTCCTCGCGCACCACCTGGACCATGATCTCCTGGTCCCGGTTGAGGAGGTCCTGGATGCGGCCGCGGCGGCCATCGCCGCTCACCAGATCCCGGGGCAGTTCGCCGATGGGGAGAAATCCGTTCTTCTGGCCACCGTAGTGGATGAAGGCCGCCTGGAGGCTGGTGTCGGCCCGGACCACCTTGGCCTTGTAGATGTTGCCCTTGATCTTCTCGTTGTGGACGAACTCGATGTCGTAGTCCGAGAGGACTCCGTCCACGAGGGTGGCCACGCGGATCTCTTCGGAATCCGTGGCATTGATGAGCATGATTTTTTTGTTCAATGGAACTCCTGTAATCGGGTCGCGACGCGTGCTCCAACGCGGAGCGACCTTCGGAATGGGGGTGGTGCGGGTTGGGAGATGGGAGGGGAACCAGGATTTTCCACGAAGACCCTGGAGCAGGGGTTGAGACTTCACCAGTCTGGCGCGGGCTTCCGGTCGGTCCTGGCTTTCCCTGGCATTGTCTCAGGGCATGGGGTTCTGAGCAAGGCCCGCCTCGTCCAGGCCCGGGGCCGGGTCGCTTCCGGTATCCTCAAGGCTCTTGGAACCATTCCACCAACGTCCGTATCCTAGCCCAGGAGTCTCCATGCCCCACCTCCTCCTGCTGGAAGACGACGCGGATCTGCGGGCCGCCCTGGAGCGGCACCTCCGGGGGGAAGGCTTCCGGGTCAGCGCCTTCGGCTCGGGCCGGGAGGCGTTGAAGTTCATGGCGCACCCCGCCCTCGCCCCCAAGGAGCGCCTGGATGTGGCCGTGCTGGACCTGACCCTGCCGGACATGGACGGGCTGGAAGTGCTCCGGATCATCCGCCAGGATCCCCGGACCCGCAGCCTCCCGGTCCTGCTGGTCACGGGCAAGAACGAGGAGATCGACCGGGTCCTCGCCCAGGATCTCTGGGCCGACGACTATGTCTCCAAGCCCCTGTCCAGCCGGGAACTGGTGGCCCGACTCCGGGCCATCCTCCGCCGGGCCTCCTTCCTGGAGCAGGAGGAGCGGGTCGACCGCTGCGCCTTCGGCCCCATCTCCGTGGAGCTCAAGACCCACCTGGCCCAGGTCCAGGAACTCCCCATCGAGCTCACCCGGCGGGAGTTCGAACTCCTGGCCTACTTCGTCCAGAATCCCCAGCGCGTCCTCAGCCGGGAGAAGATCCTCCAGCAGGTCTGGGGCCTGGAATACCTGGGCGAGAGCCGGACCATCGACGCCCATGTGCGCAGAGTCCGCGCCAAGCTCGGCGAGGCAGCAGGACTCATCGAGACCATCGTGGGCGTCGGCTACCGCCTGGGCGGCGCGGAGAAATGAAAGGTCGAGAAGGGTCGAACTTGGAAATCAAATACCAACACCCACGAACTTAATACTTAGCGACTATATCTCCGAAGCATCCTCATGTTCCTGCGGTAGGCGGCGCCACGGGTGAAGTTGATGGCCACCTGCTTGGGGAACCGGGTGATGGAGCTGGCCAGTGTGATGAAGGTCCGCACGGTGGCGGCGGCGGAGCGGCCCTGGCGGGCGGCGTTGTCGTAGTAGACCATCAGGGCGCTGCGCATCATGGACTTGGGCAGGTTGAAGAGGCCGTACGACTCCAGCACATCGTGGTTGATGCGCCGGGTGCCGTCCTGTTCGGTGACGATGAGATCCTCGGGCTTGATTTCCTGGCGCATGACCCGCTCCTGACGGCTTCCTATCGGCATTCTGGCAGCAGACATCAATATTGATATCCGAGAAGTGCCCCCCTATTTCAGGGGGTGCAGGAGGAACTCCAGGTCGGGGCATTTTTCCGCCGTGGTGCGCCGCTGCCAGTCGTTCTCGAAGAGGATGGCCGGGTTGCCCTCCCCGTCCTCCACCAGTTCGCCCCAGTACCGGCTCGCCTCGGGCCAGCCGCCCTGGATCCACCGGGCCATCTGGTAGGTCCGGGGCTCCATGATCACCGCGCAGGCGTATTCGTCCTTGAGCCGATGCTGGAGCACCTCGAACTGCAGGCGGCCCACGGCGCCCAGGATCGGCAGGGGCGCGCCCCCCTTGGGCCAGAAAATCTGGACCACGCCCTCCTCGGCGATCTGCTGGATCCCCTTCAGGAAGCCCTTCCGGGCGCCGGGGTCCGCCAGGCGCACGCTGGAGAACTGTTCCGGGGAATAGCGGGGCACGGCGTGGAACTCGATGGGGCCCGAGGCCGAGAGCACATCGCCGATGCGGAAGACACCGGGGTTGATGAGCCCCAGGATGTCGCCCGGGTAGGCCTCGTCCACGATCTCCCGCTCCCGGCCAAAGAACATGTGGGGGTAGTTGAGCTTGATGGACTTCTGGCCCCGCACGTGGAGGGCGTCCATGCCCCGCTCGAAACGGCCCGAGACGATGCGGGCGAAGGCCACCCGGTCCCGATGGGCCTTGTTCATGTTGGCCTGCACCTTGAAGACGAAGGCCGTGAAGGGCTGCTCGGGCTCGATTTCGCCCCCCCCCGCCAGGGGTCGGGCATGGGGACAGGGGGCCATCTCGAGAAATTCGTCCAGGAACTCGGCGATGCCGAAGTTGTTGAGGGCCGAGCCGAAGAACATGGGCGACTGCTCCCCCCGCAGGAAGGCCGCCTTGTCGAAGGGGGGCAGCACGTGGTCCATCAGTTCCACGTCGTCCTTCAACTGCTGGAGCTCGTCGGCTGTGAGGAGGGCGGCGATCTCGGGGTCATTGAGATCCCCCTTCCCCGCCACTCGGGCCTTCTGGCCGGCCTTGGTGCGCTCGAAGACCTGGAGCTGCCCCGTGGCGCGCACATAGACGCCCTTGAAATCGGGCCCCGAACCGATGGGCCAAGTCATGGGCACGGCGTGGAGACCGAAGAGCTCCTCCACTTCGTCGATGAGTTCGATGGGCTCCCGGCCGGGCCTGTCCAGCTTGTTGACGAAGGTGAAGATGGGGAGCTGGCGCTCCTTGGCCACGCGAAAGAGCTTCTTGGTCTGCTCTTCCACGCCCTTGGCGCAGTCCAGGAGCATCACCACACTGTCGGCCGCCGTGAGGGCCCGGTAGGTGTCCTCGCTGAAGTCCTGGTGGCCCGGTGTGTCCAGGAGATTGATGGCGTAGCCCCGGTAGTCGAACTGCATGGCGGCGCTGGTGACGCTGATACCGCGCTCCTGCTCGATGCTCATCCAGTCGCTCTGGGCCATGGCTCCCCGCTCCCGGCCCTTCACCGAACCCGCCCGGTCGATGGCGCCGGAGTACAGCAGGAGCTTTTCCGTCAGCGTGGTCTTGCCCGCATCCGGGTGGGAGATGATGGCGAAGGTTCGCCGGCGCTGGATCTCGTCTGGAAGGGGCATAGGGCTCACGCGACAAAAAAGGAGCGGCCGGAAGCCGCTCGTTGTCATTCTAACAGAGGGGAATGTTCAGGACCGAGGAACCGTGTCCCAGCCCACGGCCAGGAATGGCATCCGTTGAGCTGAAGCAGGGCTGGGTCCAGAGCGGGAGGCGCCCCTCACGCCGAACCCGGCAGGGCCTTGGAGACATCAATCCCCAGGCCATTCCTTCCATCCCCTTCATCCCTGTTAATCCCTTTTTTGCCACCGAAGCAGCCACAGAGGTGTGGTTGGGATCCATTAGCCCAGGAATGGGCTGCCCTTGGGGTCACCGAAAGCAGGGAAAGGAAATAATCAGCAGGGATGAAGGGGATAAATGCCCTGGGTTCGCCTTCCCTGCAAACCCCCGCAGTTTCTCTGCGCCCTCTGGGGATTTCTTGGGACAAGCTGCGCCCCAACGGGCGGGAGGCGACCTCCCCGCAGATCCGCGGCGATGTCAGTGGACGCTGCGATGGATTTCATCCACGTGGCCGATGATGATCACGTTGGCGGGGCAGTCGGGCATCCCCAGGACATCATCCACGGCGCCGCCGTTCCGGGCCACCAGCACCCGGTCGCCCACGCCGGCCTGGACGCCGTCCAGGGCCACCAGTGTGCGGTCCCCGGCTTGGCCACCTTCGAGAATTTCGCGCACCAGGAGGAGCTTGCGCCCCGCAAAGAAGACATGCTTCTCCGTGGCGACCACCGGGGCGAGGACTTCGGCGATGAACATGGGTCCTCCTTAGCGGGCCGAATCCACGAGCCCCACGACGCAGGCGTCGATGGGACCGTAGGCGCCGGGCAGAGCCTTGGGGGCCTCCCGGGCATCGATGTACATCACGAGATCGCCATCCCGGGAAGCCAGGAGGTCTACGGCGACCAGGGGATCGCCCAGGGCATGGTCGGAGCCGTCCACGGGCTGGATCAACCGCAGGGTGAACCCCTTCAGGGATTCGACCTTTTGCGTGGCCACCACCAGACCCTTCACCCGCGCGAGAAGCATAGGCTCTCCAGACCGGCGTGGACGAGGCCCTGGATCCGCCCGTGGGGACGGGCCAGGAGCTCGCGTTGGACGAAGGAGCCTTCGCTCCGGAGCAGGGCCTCCGCTGCCGCGAGAGCTGCTTCCACTTCCGCCAGATCCCCGGTGAGGGTGAAGTAGCCCTTCCCTCCCAGATCCAGGTCGAAGGTGAGCTCCAGGAGGCGCACGTCCGTGGTCTTGACGGCCCGGTCCGCGGCCTGGACCAGGGCGGCCAGGGCCTGGCCCTCGAGGATGCCGAGCGCGTCCGTGGGGATCACCTCGCTCCGCGTGCCCTGGAGGGCCGCGAGGACCTGGGCATGGAGGTTCGGGAGATAGGTCCAGGACACGAGGAAGGGCTCGGCCCTGTCCCGGCCCTCCTCCAGGGCCTCCAGGAGATCCGCCTCGCCGCCCGTGAGGCAGATCAGGAACTTGCCGCAGCCCACGGGCCCGGCCTGGAGCAGGCTCACGTCGGCTTTCTTCAGCATGAGATCACAAACCATCAGCCCCTTGGCGATGCTGGAGAGCTCGAGGATGCCGAGGGTGGGAACCGGGATCGGAATGGCCATGGATGAATCCAGTCGCAGGGGATCAAACGATGCGGAAGTGGTCCTTGAGGACGCAGCGCCGACGGCGGGTGAAATGGGTGGCGTTGGTCAGCCCCTCGCCCGTGGGCGAGGCGATGGTGAACGAGGTCGATCCCGGCCCCTCGAAGCCGAGCCCGTTGAAATTGGATCCGTTCTTCACGAAGATCGAGCAGTCCACGGCGCGAGCCATCTCGTCGAGGTGGTCGATGTTCTTGGAATACATGCTGGCCGTGTGGCGGAAGCCATGCTCGGCCTTGACCGCCAGGAGGATGGCCTCGTGGACATCCGGGGCCCGGGTGAACCCGATCACCGGCATGAGCAGCTCCCCCTGGATGAAGGGGTGGTGGAAGGGGACATCGGCGAAGATCAGGCGGGGGGCTCCGACGAAGGAAATCCCGGCCGCGCGCAGGATGAAGGCTGCGTCCTTGCCCACGAAACCCTTGTGGGGATGATAGCCGTCCACCACCAGCTTCTCCACGGCGGCGATCTCCACCCCCTTGAGTTCGTAGGCCCCAGCGGTCACCAGAGCTGCCTTCAGCCGGTTGGCGATGGACTCGACTGCGATCACTTCCTTCTCGCAGATGCAGACGAGGTTGTTGTCGAAGGACGCCCCCGCCACGATGCCCCGCGCCGCCTGGTCCAGATCCGCGGTCTCGTCCACCACCACCGGAGGATTGCCGGGGCCACCGGCGATCACCTTCTTGCCCGAGGCGAAGGCCGCTTTCACGACGGCGGGCCCTCCCGTCACCACCAGCAGGCGGATCCCAGGGGCGTGCATGAGTTCCTGGGCGGATTCGAGGGTGGGTTCCAGGATGCAGGTGAGGAGGTTGGCAGGCGCGCCTTCCGCCACCAGCAGGCGGTTCATGAGATCGATGGTGAAGGCGTTGGTCTGCTTGGAGGCCGGGTGGGCGTTGAAGACCACCGCGTTGCCCCCGGAGATCATGCCGATGCCGTTGTTGATGACGGTTTCCGAAGGGTTGGTGCAGGGGGTGATGGCCCCGATCACCCCATAGGGCGCCAGTTCCTCCAGGCAGAGCCCGTGCTGGCCGGAGACGGCCTCGGCCCGGAGGACTTCGGGGCCGGGGGTCTTGTTGATGACCAGCAGGTTCTTCTTGACCTTGTCCTCGACACGGCCCATTCCCGTTTCCTGAACCGCCCGGGCGGCCAGTTCCTGCACATGGAGACGCAGACCCTCCCGGAGGCGCAGGATGATCTCCATCCGGCGCTCCAGGCCGATGGCCCGGAAGGCCTGGAAGGCCTTCTCAGCGGCCTTAATCGCCGAAGGGATATCGGGGAAGCATCCCTGGAGGGTCCCCGGGGAAGGCGCCGATGTGCCCTCCAGTTCCCGGAGGACCCGTTCGGCGATTCTCGAGACCAGGGCTCGATCGATTTCCATAACTGAGCCTCGTCACCTAATTTGATTCAGGACTTGCGGAAGACCTCTGCGCCCTCGAACTGGATCGCGTCCACGATCCCGATGACGACGGCGTCCACGGGCCGACCTTCGCTCACGGGGGTCATCCGGGCGGAACTGCCCTGGCAGACGATCACCCATTCGGAAGGACCGGCGCCGACGCCGTCCGTGGCCACGAGGGGATTGCCCTTGGGCGCACCCGACACATCCACGGGCTGGACCAGCAGCAGCTTGTGTCCGACGAGGCCGCTCACCTTCTGGCTTGCGACGACATCGCCCACCACCTTGGCGATCAACATGGCTGGACTCCCGGGAAGCTAGGTGGTCGCGCTGGGGCGGCCCAGGGGCAGGACGGAGTCCACGTTCTCGTGGGGCCGGGGGATGACGTGGACGGAGACGATCTCGCCCACCTTCTGGGCGGCGAGGGAACCGGCTTCCACCGCAGCCTTCACTGCGGCCACATCGCCGCGGATGATGGCGGTCACGTAGCCGCCGCCGATCTTCTCGTAGCCGACCAGCTGGACCCGGGCCGCCTTCATCATGGCGTCACAGGCTTCCGTCATGGCCACGAAACCCTTGGTTTCGATCATGCCGAGCGCTTCACTCATGGGTTTCTCCCTGGAGGTTGGGGGCGCAATGCCACCCGCGTTGTGTTGAAGTTCAGGCCTTGGTCCGGTAGGGACGGCCCTGGATGGAATTGATGGCTTCGATGGCGGCCTGCATGGCGCTGTCGATCTCGGACTCGCTGCCGGCCATCATCAGGCGCCCCACGGCCCCATAGGGCCGGAGATCGATGAGGGAGACGTCGGCGGCCTTCTCGGCCTCGTTGGCGGCCAGCACTGTGTATGCGGCGGGATCGCATTCGAAGAGGAAGAGGGACTGGCCAGGCAGGATCATGTGGCCGTAGCGGTTGCGGTTGATGATCTGGGCGTGCATGGGCTCGATGGAGCGGATGACTTCGCAGGTGGCCACAAAGGGCGTCAGGCGATCCCGCTCGGTGAGGCCGGAACTGGCGATGGCAGCCTCGCCGGCGATGCGGACTTCCCCCTTGTCGAAGGCGTGCACTTCCAGCATGCCGAAGGTGCGCTCCACCACCTGGGCCGCAGGCTGCACATCGGCGGCCTTGAGCGCCACATCCAGCATCTTGTTGATGGCGATGCCGGGGGCCACCTCGATGTAGACGGAGGCCTGCTCCTTGAGGGGCGGAAATCCCCGGGCGCCCAGGCCCACGAAGGCCGCGAGCTGCGGCTGGAGAGAATCGATGAAGACGTAGGCCCTGAGGGTCAGCTGGCCGTCGCTCATGTCAGTACCCCTTTCCTTCGCCACCGGTGACGATGGCTACCCCTGAACTGGCCCCGATGCGCGTGGCGCCCGCGGCGATCATCTTCCTGGCGTCGGCCAGGGAACGCACCCCGCCTGACGCCTTCACGCCCATCCGCGGGCCCACCGTCTTGCGCATGAGCGCGATGTCGGCTTCCGTGGCGATGCTGCCCTTCACGAAGCCCGTGGAGGTCTTCACGAAGGTGGCGCCCGCTTTCTTGCAGAGCTGGCAGGCGATCACTTTCTCCTCGTCCGTGAGGAGCCCTGTCTCCAGGATCACCTTGGTGGTCTTGTTCCGGGCGGCCTGGACCACGGCCCGGATGTCCTTCTCCACCAGGGCCAGGTCGCCGGACTTGAGGGCCCCGATATTGATGACCATATCGATCTCGTCGGCCCCGTTGGCAATGGCTTCCCTCGTCTCGTAGGCCTTGGTGCGGGAATCCATGGCCCCCAGGGGAAATCCCACCACGCAGCAGACCTTCACGGGGCATCCCCGGAGGAGGTCCCGGCAGCGGGAGACCCAGGAGGTGTTGACGCACACGGAGCAGAATCCGTACTGGCGGGCCTCCTTGCAGAGCACATCCACCTCGGCGGCGGTGGCCTCGGGCTTGAGCAGGGTGTGGTCGATCATGGCAGCCAGGGCCGTGTCGATCCCGCCGCCCGGGCGCTCGGGGGAGGAGCCCTGGCCTCCGAGGGCCTTCAGGACCTCCTGGGTGATCAGATCCACTAGTTTTTTTTCATCCATGTCCACTCCACCAGGGGCTGCCACTCCCCTATCTCAGGCGTCTCGTTCGATCTTGTCCACCCGCTTCTGGTGCCGCCCCCCCTCGAAGGGGGTGGCCAGCCAGGTCAGGACCATTTCATCCACCACTTCGGGGGGATTCGCTCCCGCGCCCAGGGTGAGTACATTGGCATTGTTGTGCTGCCTGGAATTGAGAACCGTCTTCAGGTCGTGGCAGAAGGCCGCGCGGATGCCAGGGAAGCGGTTGCACACCATGGAGGACCCGATGCCGGCACCATCGATCATGATCCCTTCGCAACAACCGCCCTCCAGGACGGCACGGGCCACGGCCTTGGCGAAGTCCGGGTAGTCGCAGGCTTCTTTTCCGTGGCAGCCCACATCCAGAACGGCATAGCCTTTCCCTTCCAGCAGGGTCCGCAACCGGGTCTTGAGCTCGAAGCCGCCGTGATCGGACCCCAGGGCGATGCGTCGCCCCGCGCTGCGCCGGGAGAGCACTTCCCTCACGATTTCTGAGACCAGCTTTTCGACCTTCTGGCGATCCACGGGAACCACTCCTTGGACTTCAGAACAGGAAACAAGAGGATCCTATCGCTTCCGAGCGAGAACCGTCCGGATAGCGCCTTCCCGCAGTATGTTTGGATTTTGAAAAAAATGTTACATGCGGTGAGAAAATATTTAACCACCCCCTTGATCGGCCTGCCCCGGAGGCCCTATCGGGAGCTCCTGCCCCGTGGAATGCCCACCAGGGGCTTGACTTGGGTGAACCAGTCCCTATCATCCAGTTCCATGACTCCAGACGCTTCCCCTGCGAATACCCAGCCCGATCGCTGCGAAGGCTGCGGATCTCCCGGCGGCCCCAGCCTCCTCCTGGATATCCCCGTGCCCGCCGCGGCCCTCGCGAGGCTCGGCCTGCCCACGGCCCCCCGCCATGACACCCGCCTGCTCTGCGAGGCCTGCGCCGAGAAGGGGCATCAGGGCGGGAAGCTCGATCTGCTAACCCTCGTGAAGCTGGCCCCCGCCCCGGTGAAGCAAAGCATTCACGCCTATCTGGCCCACGAGTTCGAGATCTAGTAGTCCGTCGCCAGTTCCCCGCCCTTGATGCGCTTCTGGAAGGGCTCGAAGACCGGGGCTCCGGCCTTCGAGGCGATCCATTCGGCCACACGGATGCCGTCCACGGCGGCGCTGGTGATGCCCCCGGCGAAACCCGCCCCCTCGCCGCAGGGATAGAGGCCGGCGTGGGAGGGAGACTGGCCGTCCTCGTCCCGCAGGAGCTGGATGGGGCTGCTGGTGCGGCTCTCGATGGCCAGGAGGATGGCCTCCCGGCTGGAAAAGCCCCGGATCTTCCGATCGAAGTCCGGCAGGGCCTCCCGCAATTGGGCCAGCACGAAGTCCGGCAGACAGCGGCTGAGATCGGCGGCCACGGCGAAGGGCCGGAAGCTGGTCCGGGGCAGGAGGCCGGAGGCCTTGGCGTTCAGGAAATCGTGGACGCTCATGGCGGGGGCGCCGTAGGTCTCGCCGGCGGCCTTGAAGCAGACCCGCTCCCAGTAGCGCTGGAGGTGCATGCCTGCCAGCAGGTCCTCGGAACCGAAATCCGAGGTGTTCACCTTGGCCACCAGGCCCGAATTGGAGAAGCCGGAGTCGCGCTTGGCATTGCTCATGCCGTTCACCACCACGCCTCCGGGCTCGGAGGCGCACTGGGTGACTTCGCCGCCGGGGCACATGCAGAAGCTGTAGGCCGCCCGGTTGTTGCTGAGGTTGCAGACCACTTTGTAGTCCGCCGGGGGGAGGCTTGGGTGGCCAAAGGACGGCCCGTACTGGGCCCGGTCGATGAGGTCCTGGGGATGCTCGACCCGGACCCCCATGGCAAAGGCCTTCTGGCGCATGGCCACGCCGCGGCGCTGCAGCATCTCGAAGGTGTCCCGGGCACTGTGGCCCGGCGCCAGGACCAGGGCGTCGCAGGGGATCCTCTCCCCGCTCTCCAGGATCGCGGCGATCACGTTCCCGTCCGCCTCCTCGAAGTCCGCGAGCCTCGCCTTGAAGCGGTAGACGGCCCCCCGCCCCTGGGCCTCCTTGCGGATCAGGACAGAGCACTTGCGGATGACATCGGTGCCCACATGGGGCTTGGCCAGGTAGAGGATTCGAGGATCGGCACCGAAACGCACGAATGCCTCAAGAACGAACCTGATGGCCGGATGCCCGATCCGGGTTGTGAGCTTGCCATCACTGAAGGTGCCCGCCCCCCCTTCCCCGAACTGGGCGTTGGCCTGGGGGTCGAGGACGCCTGAATTCCAAAGGGCGTTCACTTTCTGCACACGCTCGCCCATCTCGGGCCCCCGCTCCAGGAGCACCGGCTCGATGCCGTAGTCCAGCAAGCGCAGGGCGCAGAAGGTCCCTGCGGGCCCCGAGCCCACGATCACCACACGGGGCTTCCGGGAAAGGGGTGCCACCTCGAAGGAGATTGCCCCCGGTGTGGGTTCCACCCGGACTCCGGGGGGCAGGGGCAGACCCTCCAGGGGCCTGGCAGTGTCGAAGCCCAGGCTCACCAGGAAACGGATGCTGCCCTTGTGGCGGGCATCCAGACTGCGCCGTTCCAGCGTGGGAGTCCCGTAGTCCGAAGGGCTGCCACCGAGAGCCTGGGCCAGGATCTGGTCCAGGGGGCGGTGTTCTTCCCCCAGTTCCAGGGGGAGGTTCGATAACAGGAATCTCATGGTGCCTCGGCGGGGGATCCGGCCTGGATCAACGCTGAATCCAGCATAGCGGATCGAGACGGCCCTTCACGCGCCCCCGGGTGAGCCCTCACAATCAAGGGAGCCTCCCAGCCAGCCCCGGAGGACCCGGAGATCCGTCCATGTCCTTCCTGCTCAGCGCCTATCGAACGGTCCGCCCCCTGCTCTTCCGGATGGACCCGGAGCCCGCCCACGGCTTGGCCTTCGCACTGGGCAGCATCACCCAGAGGGTCCCGGGCACACTGCCCCTGCTGGCGAGGATGGCCGGGGGCCCTGCTCTGGCCCGGGAGGTCTGCGGCCTCTCCTTCACCTCGCCCCTGGGCCTCGCCGCCGGCCTGGACAAGGGGGCGGAACTCCTCCCCATCTGGAAGGCGCTGGGATTGGGCTTCGTGGAGATCGGCACCGTGACCCCCCGTCCCCAGCCGGGCAACCCTCGCCCCAGGCTCTTCCGCCTGCCCCAGGAGGGCCTGATCCTCAACCGCATGGGCTTCAATTCAGAAGGCGCGGAAGTGGTGGCCCGGCGGCTGAAGAAGCGCCCCAAGGGGCTCATCGTCGGGGGCAACATCGGCAAGAACAAGGTGACGCCCGAGGCGGAGGCCTTGGAGGACTACCGGATGGCCTATCGGCTGATCGCGCCCCAGGTGGACTACATGGCCATCAACATCAGCTCCCCCAACACGCCCGGGCTGCGCAAGCTCCAGGCGCCCGAGGCGCTGAAGCCCCTCCTGGGGGGACTCCTGGAGACCCGTCGGGGGATGGGCCTGGAGGGGCAACCCCTGTTCGTGAAGCTGGCCCCAGATCTCGCGTTCGAGGAACTCGACGCCATCACGGAGGTGATCGTCGGTTCGGGCTGCGAAGGCATCATCGCCACCAACACGACCCTGGACCGGGGCATCGTCTCCCCGATCCATCGCCCCCGGGTGGAAGCCTGGGGGGACGGAGGCCTCTCCGGGCGGGGCCTGAAGGCGAAGGCCACCCAGGTCCAGGGGCGCATCCTCCAGCGCCTGCCCCGGGAGATGAAGCTCATGGCCTGTGGGGGCATCGGGAGTGGAGCCGACGCCAGGGCCGCACTGGAGAGCGGTGCCGCCCTGGTCCAGATCTACTCGGCCCTCATCTTCGAGGGGCCGGGACTGATCGCGGAGATCAACCGGGAACTGGCGAAGAGCGGGCTCTAATCGACTCGGATCCTATGCGCCCGAGGGAACAGAAGAACCCCAGAGGGCACAGAGGACACGGAGAAAAACCCGGAGAACCATTTTCGCTGACAGCAGGTCCCAGGGCCCGCCCATGCTGGCATTGGCCGCCCTGGGGCCTGCTGGAGCGATCGGGCCTGGATCCCCTTCATCCCCTTCATCCCTGTTCTTCAGGCTTTTCATCGCTATTCATAGCCGCATATCGCTGGCGGCTCTTTCCCACCGTTGGACAGCGAAAGTGCCGGGGCTTTGGCTCCTCACCGGAACCCATGGCCCCTGTCCCTGTCTGCCTTTCCCCACAGATCCGTGAAGAGCCTTTCTTTTCTTCGTGTTCTCCGTGGTTCAGTCTTTGGTCTTTTGGCTCAGTTCGTCTCGCCGTCCACGTAGAACCACCGTCCCTCCTCGCGGCGGAAGGTGCTCCGCTCCCGGTGCAGCATGCGCTTGCCGTTGATGAGGAGGCTGGCGTGGAAGATGACCAGTCCGGTCTCGTCCTGGGGACCCCCGGCCTGTCGGCTGAGGATCTTCAGGGAGATGCAGTTGACGGCCCGGCAGTAGCGGCCGAGTTCTTCCGGGTCCAGCGCCTCCCGCTTCTCCGAGGCCGTGGTGGCGATCAGGTAATCGGCCCGGTTCATGGCATAGGCCGTGAACCGGCTGCGCATGAGTTTCTCGGCGCTTTCCGGAATGGCCTTCCCCGTGAGGAAGGGTTCGCAGCACTTGTCATAGGTGAGCTTGGAGGTGCAGGGGCAGAGGCGGGACATGGATTCCTTTCAGCGGGACCCCACCAGTCTAGCGGAAGCCGGGGCCTTCCCCGGGGACCGGTCCTCTGAGTGCCCTACTTCCGGATGCCCGCCTGGGAGAGCATCCAGGCATATTCGAAGGCCTCGTCCCTCAGGGCGTCATAGCGTCCGGACGCCCCCCCATGGCCCGCGGGATCCATTTTGCATTTGAAGACCAGGGGGTTCTCGTCCGTCTTCAGGGTGCGGAGCTTGGCCACGTATTTGGCCGGTTCCCAGTACATCACCTGGCTGTCGTTGTAGCTGCTCGTGACGAGGATGGCCGGATAGGCCCCCTTCTTCAGGTTGTCGTAGGGGCTGTAGCTCAGCATGTAGTCGAAGGCGGCCTTCTCGTTGGGGTTGCCCCACTCCAGGTACTCCCCCACGGTGAGGGGCAGGCTGGCATCCATCATCGTGTTCATCACGTCCACGAAGGGCACGGCGGCATGCACGGCCCTGAAGAGGTCGGGCCGGTCGTTGGTGATGGCGCCCATGAGCAGTCCGCCGGCGCTCCCCCCTTCGGCCAGGATGCGATCCCGGGCGGTCCATTTCTCCTGGACCAAGTATTCCGCGCAATCGATGAAGTCCCGGAAGGTGTTCTTCTTCTTCAGCAGCATGCCGTCGTCGTGCCAGCCTTCCCCCATCTCGTCCCCACCCCGCACATGGGCGATGGCGTAGACCAGGCCCCGGTCGAGGAGGCTGATCCGGGCGCTGTCGAAGAAGGCGGGCATCCCGGACCCGTAGGAACCGTAGGCGTACAGCCAGAGGGGCGCCTTGCCGTCCCGCAGGACGTTCTTCTTGTAGACGATGCTGAGGGGCACCCTGGCCCCGTCCCGGGCCGTGGCCCAGAGGCGCTCGGTGGCATAGCCCTTGGGGTTGTAGCCTCCCAGGACCTCTTTCTGCTTCAGGAGCCTTCGCTCCCGGGTGCCGAAGTCGTAGTCGTAGACTGTCGGGGGCGTGACCATGGACTGGTAGCTGAAGCGCCAGGCGGCCGCATCGTACTCGGGAGTGGCCCCGGGGAAGGCCGAATAGGCTTCTTCGGGAAACGCGATCTCGTGCCAGCCGCCCTTGGCGAAGTCGTGAATGAGAAAGCGGTTCAGGCCCTGGTGCTGCTCGCTCACCACCGCATGGCCCCGGAACAGGTCCACCCCTTCCACCAGCACATCGGCCTGGGCGGGCACGAATTCCTTCCAGTTCTGCGGGGAGGGGTCCGAGGCCGGGGCCGTCACCACCCGGAAGTTCTTGGCGTCCCGGTTGGTGCGGATGTAGAAGAGGCCATCCCGGTGATCCACGCTGTACTTGTGCCCCTTCTCCCGGGGCAGCACGGTCTTGAAGACGCCCTTGGGCTGGTCGGCGGCCAGGAACCGGGTCTCCCAGGTGTCCGTGCTGGTCAGCGAGAGGCTCAGGAACTTCCGGTCCCGGGTCTTGCCGATCTCCACGCCGAAGCGCTCGTCCTTCTCCTCGTACACCCGCCTGGCCTTGCCCCCCAGTTCCAGGCGCCAGACCTGGTTGGAACGCTTGGTCACGGGGTCCTCGGTGACATAGAAGAGGGTCTTGTCATCATTGGCCCAGGCCAGGGAGGTCACGCGCTCGGCGGTATCGGGGAGGCTGCGGCCATCCCGGAGGTCCTTCACCTGGAGGGTGTACTGCCGGAATCCCGTAGTGTCCGTGGTGTAGGCCAGGAGCTGGTTGTTCGCACTGATCTCCTGATCGCCCAGGGAGATGAACTTCAGGCCTCGGCCCATCCGGTTGAGATCCAGGAGGATCTCCTCGGGGCCCGTCAGGCTTCCCTTCCGGCGGCAGTGGATGCTGTACTGCTGGCCTTCCTCGGTGCGGGAGTAGTAGAAGTAGCCGCGCTCCAGCACAGGCACGCTGAGATCCGTCTGCTTGATCCGCCCCAGCAGTTCCTTGTACAGGGACTCGGCAAAGGGCTTGAGGTCCTGGGTCAGGGTCTCGGCGTAGGCGTTTTCGGCCTTCAGGTAGGCGAGGACCTGGGCACTGTCCTTCTCCCGCAGCCAGAAGTAGGGGTCCGCAAACGTCCGTCCATGCCAGACCTGGACATGGTCCTTGCGAGGGGCGACCGGGGGAGGGGTGGGGGCAGCGGACATGGCGATCATCCCGGAAACAAACAGGCCTGCGATGCTTCGGCACGGGATCATCCGGCCCTCCGATGGACTGAGGTAATTTCACCAGCAGATCCCCTCTGGGGCAAGGCATCCCGCGCAGCCGCTCCCGGATTCGTTGACGGGTGTGGTCAGCCTGCTAGGCTAGGGCCGAACAGCTCCCCCTATTGACAGTCTCTTTCCCCATGGGCCCCCGTGCATCACTGGGGGTCATTCCTTTCACCTTTTTCCCAGGAGCATCCATGATGCGGAGATGGATCAACGGGCTGATCAACACGCCCTTGAAACGCGCACTCTACCTCGGGGCGTTGTTGTTGTTCTTCGCGACGGCCTATGCCATGCCGCCCGGGGGGGTCGCCGCCGTGGCGGGCCACGCGGAGGGCGCCTTCCAGTTCTTCGCCCCCTTCCGCAGCGCGGAGTTCGGCACCTTCGAGCGCGTCTGCCTCATCGTGGTCCTGGGCATCGCTGTCCTGGGGCTCCTCTACGCCATGCTCCTGGTCAAGCAGGTCAAGGCCGCCGACCAGGGCACGAAGAAGATGCAGGAGATCGCCGCGGCGATCCGCGAGGGCGCCAATTCCTACCTGGCCGCCCAGTTCAAGAAGATCGGGCCCCTCATCATCATCATCACCCTGGTGCTCTACTTCACGACCGAGGGCGGCGTGGCGGCCTTCAAGTACGGCCGCGCCATCTCCTTCCTCTTCGGCGCGCTCTTCTCCTGGTCCGTGGGATTCGTGGGCATGCGCCTGGCCACCACCGGCAACCTGCGCGTGGCGGCTGCGGCGAAGCGCTCGTACGGCGAGGCCATGCAGCTGGGCTACCGCACGGGCACCATCACCGGCATGCTGACGGATGGCCTGGGCCTCCTGGGCGGCACCCTGATCTTCCTGCTCTACGGCGCCAAGGCCTATGAGGCCCTGCTGGGCTTCGGCTTCGGCGGCACGCTCCTCGCCCTCTTCATGCGCGTGGGCGGCGGCATCTACACCAAGGCCGCGGATGTGGGCGCCGACCTGGTCGGCAAGATCGAGAAGGACATCCCCGAGGACGATCCCCGCAACGCCGCCACCATCGCCGACAACGTGGGCGACAACGTGGGCGACTGCGCTGGCATGGCCGCCGATATCTTCGAATCCTACGAAGTGACCATCGTGGCCGCCATGATCCTGGGCATGGCCACCTTCGGCCACAAGGGCGTGCTCTTCCCCCTGCTGGTGCGCGGCATCGGCGTGCTGGGCTCCATCATCTCCACCTACACCGTGAAGGCCGGGCCCAACGACACCTCGGACACGGCCCTCAAG
>JAYSNJ010000047.1:0-8730 GCA_043723905.1 Holophagaceae bacterium | reverse complement strand
CGTGGGGGGGGGAGGGGGGCAGCCAGGGCATGGCCCTGGCCTGTCATCATGCCCTCCAGGGCCATCACGAAGTCCGGCAGATCCTTGAAGTCGCGATAGACGCTGGCGAAGCGCACATAGGCCACGGAGTCCAGCCGCTTGAGGGCATCCATGACCAGGTCGCCCAGGCTGCGGCTGGAGATCTCGCGGTCAGGCTGTTCCAGCAGGCGGGCCTGGATATCCCCCACGGCCTGCTCCAGCTGGGAGAGTGTCACGGGCCGCTTCTGGCAGGCAGCCATCATGCCCCGAAGCAGCTTCTGGGGGTCGAAGGGTTCCCGGCGGCCATCCTTCTTCACGATGAGCACGGGCATCTCCTCCACCCGCTCGTAGCTCGTGAAACGACGCCCGCAGGCCAGGCACTCCCTGCGGCGGCGGATGGCATCGCCCTCCCGGCTTTCCCTGGAATCCACTACCTTGTCCTCGAGATGGCCACAGAAGGGGCAACGCATGGAACTAGGCTACCGGCACGGGGCCTTGGACTGCAGAGATTGTGAAGCCTCAGCCTTCGACCACCCGGGGCTCCATCCGGACCCTGCAGGCGATGGAATTGGCGATGATGCAGTATTTGTGGGCCTTGCGGAAAAGTTCCTCCACCTTGCCCGCGGGCGTGCCCGGAGCCACGCGGATGGTGGGCCGCAGGCAGATCTCCCCCACCCGGGTGACCCGATCGACTGTTTCGAGGGTAGCTTCCGCACGGTCCTCGTAGGCTTTCACCTCGAGCTTCGCCTTGGAGGCCAGCGAGAGAAAGGTGAGGAGGTGGCAGGTGGCCAGGGCCGAGCCCAGCAGTTCCTCGGGGTTCCAGCGGGAAGGATCCCCGGCATAGGCCGGCGCGCTGCTGGTCGGGATCGTCGAATGGCCGGGATTCGACAGCTCGGCATCGCGGCTGTAGGTGGGGTCCAGAGTGTTGCCGGACCAGCGGAGGGTGAGGGGGAAGGTGGACATGGGACTCCCGGTTCAGGTTCAGCGGAGGAGGATCTTCAATCCGAGCGACTGCCTGCCCTTGGATGCACGAAGGGGGGCTTTCATGCTCGGGGGCCGCCTCGCCCTCTTCTGGGCGGGGTCGCCGCCTTGACCTACACTTGAGGCGTGGCTGACGATTTCCCACTCACAGGCGTGAAGGCCGCCCCTGCGGGGAGCGGCTTTCAGTCGTCCTCCACGGGGGCGGGCGGGAAACCGGAGGCCCAGGCCGGAACTGGACGGACCCCCAAGGGTTCTGGCGCTTCGGACAGTCTGGAAATCTCCCCGGATGCGCAGAAAAAGATCGCCGAACTCAAGCGGATCGATCAGGAAGTGCGCGCCCACGAGGCCGCCCACATGGCCGCAGGGGGAGGGCTGGTGCGGGGGGGAGCCACCTACAGCTACCAGAAGGGGCCCGATGGGAAGAACTACGCCGTGGCAGGCGAAGTGAGCCTCGATGCCTCGGCGGTGCCGGATAATCCGGCGGCGACACTGCAGAAGGCCCAGCAGCTCAAGGCCGCGGCCCTGGCGCCAGCCAACCCTTCGCCCCAGGACCGGAAGGTGGCGGCCTCCGCCGATGCCATGGCCATGGCGGCCGCGGCGGAGCTGGCCCGGAAGTCAGGGGGAGCCGGGAAAGAGTCCGGGAATCGGCTGAATGTCGTCGCCTGAACTCCCCGAAACGCCTGCCCGGAATGACGGAAGCCCCCGTTCATCGCGCCCCGTGGGCCTGCTTCTCCTGACCGGGGGCGAGGGCCGTCGCCTGGGCGCCCCGAAGCACAGGCAGCCCCATCCGGCGGGGGGCAGCTGGGCGGGGCACCTGGTGAGCGTCTTCGAAGAGATCTTTCCGGACGGCCCCATCCAGGCGCTGGGCGAACCCGTGCCGGAGCGGCCCGAGCTGGGCTGCCTTTCCGACCCGCGCCAGGGCCCCGCCCGGGCCCTGGCTGCCTGGGCGGCTTCCCGACCTCCGATGGTGGAGCGCTGGTGGGTGCTCGCCTGTGACCAGGTGCGCTGGACGAGCCCCAGCCTGAGGGCGTGGGTCTCGCGGGCCGAGGAATCAGACCCCGAGGCCGAGGCCTGGGTGCTCGCGGAGCAGGGCGAACGGATTCAGTTTCTCGGGGGATTCCTGGGCGCCGCCCTGGTTCCGAGGGTGGCCCTTTCGGCGGCGAAGTCTTTGCGAGCCTTGACCGAGGAGCTGCCGACGCGGATTCTGCCGGATTCGGGCCCCCAATGGCTGGATGTGGACTCCCTGGAGGATCTGGCCAGGTGGAGATCCTGAAGGATCAGGTTTCGTCGATCTCGTGGAAATCTTCCAGGGGATGGCGTTCCCGCTCGAAGCGCGCCACATCGGCCAGGGTGACGTCCGTGAGTTCCCCATGGATCCGCTCCCGCTCGTCCTTCCAGAAGGCGTGCACGGGGCAGGCCCGGTCATCGGAGCATTCCACCAGCCCCAGCAGGCAGCTGGAGCGCCAGCCTGCACTGTCGAGCACTTCGGCCAGCTCGCTGAGGGGAATCTGGCTGGCGGGTTTAGCGAGAATGACGCCCCCCTGATTGCCCCGCTTGCCGATCACGAGTCCCGCCTTGGCCAGGGCGCTGAAGATCTTGGCGAGGTAGGGCCCGGGGGCGCCTGTCCATTTCGCCACATCCTGGACGAGGACCGGTCCCCCCCCGGGATCATCGAGGCAGCTCAGGGCGAGGACGGCATAGCCAGCGGATTGGGAGAGTGGAAGCACAGGGGGCTCTCGGGTTCGGAGGAAGGAAGGAGAAAAGGGATGATTCGCGGATTCAGGGAAGGGAAATCGCCCTTGGCGCCTCATCCAGGGAGTCTTGGACGGGTACAGCACTCTTCTCTTCAGTGGGAGGTTCATCCTCATGGAGGTCCTCCCAGCCCGTGATCATAGCCTTGATGTTGGAGCCGAGGGTATGACCTGTGGTCGTCAAATACACATGGCCCACCAGGAAGGCCAACAGGCCGAATGCACCGAGGACATGGGCCACTGCGATGAACCAGAGGGAGGTGGGAGACCAGCCCAGGCTGTGGCTCAGGTTGGGGTAGAAGAAGTAGAGGGCGCCCGTGGTGACCTGAACGGGGATGATAAGCACCTTGAATCCCAGGTAGGCCAACCGCTGGAGCGGATTGAGCTTGGCCATGCGGTGCTTCTTCACCGGGTGAGGCGCTCCCTTGAAGATGCCGGTGAGGTAGAAGCCCACCATCTCGCGCAGGAACTTCCGAGTGGGGAGGTACTGGCGCCATTCCCCGGTGGTGACATGCCAGAAGATGGCGAAGACGATCAGGGTCACCAGGGCCACGGCCAGGAGATTATGCACAGTGACGGCCCTGGCAAAGCCGAACAGGCGCGGGCCCACGCTCCGGATCTCGAAGCCGGTGAGCATCATGGTGATGATCAACAACGCCTGGGTCCAGTGCCAGAACCGTTCAAACCCTTCGTACAGAACGACGCGTCGCATGATGGCTCCTAGTGGCGTGAATGGATGTAGCGCAGGACGCCGTGGGTCACGACCCCCAGGATCGTCAGGAGGATCATCCCGAAGCCGAGGAAATCCACACCCGTGCCCCGATCCCGGCCCATGAGGTAGAACCCGGGAACGCCCTCGAGACGGCCATTCCTGGCGTGGCATTCGGTGCAGGATAGAGCCTGTTCCTTGGGGGCGACCATGTGCGTGATGGGCCAGAGCATGGTCGTCTTCACGAAACCGTACTTCCCGCTGTAGGGCAGGCCGGCCGTCTCCATACCCTTCTGGATCGCGAGATCCCAGTTCCAATCGCCCCAGAAGGCACCGGAGCCCTTGGGGCCCGCAGTGTAGGGTGCGACGAACTTGTTCTGAACGGAATCATAGGGCTGGCTGCCCTCGTGGAACTTGAAGGGCCAGATCTTGGCATTGGGATCGCGGTACGAGCCCTCCGCAGGGTTCAGGACCACCTTGCCATTCGAAGGGATGGTGAGCGTGTCCGTCAGGCGGGTGAAGTTGAGGGTGCCGTTGTACCAGATGTAGGCCGGCTTGACGTTCCGGGCCCAGACCATCTCGCCGTGGATGCTGTTGTAGCTCTCCCAGCCATTGGCGTCCTTCTCCTTGTAGCCCTTTCCAGCCTTCAGGCGGCCAGCCGTGGCCCAGTCCCAGGAGGTGTTCGTGGGCAACTCACCCCGGGCGAAGGCCGGGATGTGGCAGGTCTGGCAGGCCACTTTCTGGTAGTGGCGGTTCAGGATGTAGGACCTGTGAGGGTTGTCCGTGTGACAGGCGGCGCAGGACATCCGGGAGATGCTTTCCCCCGGGAACTTGGCCTGTTCCCGGCGCTCGGCCGGGATCACATAGTTCGGGCCGCCCACCTGGTGGCCGTTGGAAGCGTGGCAGTCCACGCAGTCCATGCCCGCCCCATGCTTGGACATGTGGACATCCTCGGCACGGGGAGCCTTCAGGATGGTGTCGTCGAGATCCCCATGCTTGGTGGCATCTCCGCCGCCCCCGAAGAAGTGGCACGCACCGCAGTTCTTGTTGGTGGGACGTCCCACCTTCTGGGCCACCTCGGCCAGGGGAACCGCGGGATTGGGCCACCCGGCCTTCTCCTTCTCATAGTCCCCCGTGGTGTCGTGACAGACCAGGCAGTCGACGTTCTCCTGCTTCGTGAAGTCGAAGGACTTGTCCTTGAAGCCATATCCAGCGTGGCAGCGGGCACAGGATTCCGTATTCCCGCCCACGATGGAGATGCAGTAGTTGTTCACCAGATGGGTGGATTTCCCGAAGCCGTCCTGGCCATCCTTCGCCACGTTCCAGGTCCAGTGCGAGGTCGCCATCACCTGCTCGGCCGCCTTCGTGTGGCAGGTGAGGCAGGCTCGGGTGACAGCCGGCCCATCGGCATCCTTGAAGGGCCCCTGGAGCACCTTGAACTTGCTGTGATCGGCGGTCTGTCCCTTGGCCTTGGCCTGGTGGACCCCGAGGTAGGAACCATGCCCCGCCGGGGAAGGCTGTGCGGTCGGCTGGGCGTGCCCTACCGAGAACGCGAAGACCAGAAGGCTCAGCAGGGCCTGAGACAACCGCCTCGACCTGGGCGAAGAGGGCTCTCGGGGCGGCTGCAGCATGGTCTCTCCTGAAGGGGTGCCGACCCTGTCTGCATCCGACAGGGTTCCGTGGTGAAGCAGAGTGGGCCGGGACGCATGCGGCGACCGGTACGCAAAAACCACCCGCCGGATCCAGGATCCGGCGGGTGGGGCAGTCTAGAACTTCACTTCGAGGGCTACATAGGTGGTCTTCACCGTGGCGGGGAAGCCGTACTGCAGCATCGGATTCTTGTTCAGATCGTAGGCGTCTTCCCAGCTTTGGCCAGCGACGGCGGGAGCCGGGGAGATGTGCCAGCCGCTGAAGGCGTGGCTGTACTTGTAGTCCAGCATGCCGACGCGCAGGGCGGCATTCTTGGCGAACTGCCAGTGGATATAGGCTTCCCAGACGTCGCCCCGGGTGCCGAGCTTTTCCGTGGCCTCGCCGGTGGCGGGGCTGTAGGTCCACCACCGCGGGGATCCGTGGTTGAACTCGACGCCGACGCCCAATGTCTCGGTGGGATCCCAGCGCATGCCCAGGTAGTAGGCCGTGGCGGTCTGGCTCTTGTCTTTATCGCCCAGGAGGCCACCGAAGCCGGCGAGCTGCGTGTTGGGGCCACCATAGGCCTCGGGCATATCCCAGTAGGCCCCGTACTGGCTGCTCTTACCGTTGGGATGGCTCTTGATGTAACCGAAGCTGCCGAAGTAGGTGAAGGAATCACCCACCTTGTGTTTCCAGGTGGCGGTCCACTGATCAATATCGCCCAGGTTGTTGGTGGCGGTGACGTACTGGATTGCGGGCATGCCGCCCATGCCGGGCATGGCGGGCACGGGGAAGTTATTGGTGGTGCCGAAGGGGATATCCGTGAGGTTGCCCATGCGGTTGTAGCCCAGATAGAAATTCGTGCTCTGGACGCTCTCGCCGATCTGGAAGAGCAGGGGCAGGTCCAGCATGGCCCCCAGCACCGTGCTGTCCTTGAGGGGACCGATGCTGTTTACCTGAAGCGTGGCCTTCTGGGCATTGGGCTGTGTTGGTGACGCCCAGTCGACATTCGTGAAGTTGAAGCCCACGGGGGCTGCACTGGACTTGACGGCCCCGCCGCCGCCGAAGCCGGATTCATACCCCACGCCGTAGCAGAGGCCTAGGAGGGAGCCTTCGGGCAGGCCCAGCTTGTCGAGATGGAACTTGAAGCCGATGCCATCCACCATGGCGTTCACGGCCAGGGCCTGGGGGGTGGCCTGGCGCTCGCCGCCTTCCCGGACCTCGAAGGGGGGGCCGTCGGACGTGTTCTGGCGGCCGATGGAGAGGACGCCCACCGAGGGGAAGTTGTAGACGAGGCTGGCGCGCTCCACCCGGAGCACATCCGTGCCGGGTACCTTGGCGCTGTTGAAGGAGTTCTGGACGGTGTTGGGGGAGCCGTTGAAGGTGGGCACATCCGCCCCGCCGTGGACCTTGTACATGGTCAGGCGGCCCATGATCTTGGCGTTCTCGTTGATATTGATGCTCATCTTGAGGCGCAGGCGGGTGGACCACTGGGTGGAGTTGGTCCAGTCCTGAGCGGGCATGCCCTTGGGTGGCACGTCCTGGGTGAGTGCCGTCGGAAATGCCGGGTTGCCAGGGGTCTGGGCGAAGCCCATGAACTGCGTGTAGGGCTTGAAGCCCCATTTGCTGCTCTCGAAGCGGGTGCGGAGATCCCCGCCCCAGGCGATGTTGTCCTGGGCCACCTTGGTCTCGACCTTGGTGAGGGTCTTTTCCTGGTCCTTGGATTTTTCTTCCAGGGCGACGACCTGCTTCTTCAGGTCCTCGAGCTGCTTCTTCAGGTCTTCATTGGGGGTCTGGGCGGCGAGGGGGGCGAGGCCGACCAGCAGGCAGGCGGCGAGGCGCGAGAGGCGCATGGTTGCTCCTTGGGTTGGGTTTGGGACACGGCGAAGCCGATCGGCGCTGGGCCGAGCTCCCTCGCTCAGGCTGGAATTCGACGGGGTGGTATCAGCCGCCGCAGGTCTCGGGCTGGGGGGAATCCGACGCGTGCTTCACCAGGAAGGTCTTGATGTCTTGCATCTGCGCGGGAGTGCCGAATTTGGGGGAGAGGCCCTCCCCCTGGTGCTTGCCGCCGTCGAAGTACTTCTTCCACTGGGCCTGGGTCTTGGAGAGGGGCGTGATCACGCTGCCCTTGCCCTCCACGTGGCAGACCTTGCAGCTCTTCTTGAAGTAGTACTTGCCCTTGGTGTCACTGCCCTCGGCGGCAAGGGGAAGGGCCACCGCCAGGGTGGCCAGGAGGAGCAAGGACGGGAAGCGCATGACGGAATTCCTTTGAAGGGGCGCGGGGCGCCGGAATGGGGAAAGCGGAGCGGGACTGCGGTCCCTCAGGGGACACATTAAAGATGAGAATGTCGCTAACGGATTTCAAGGGAAAACTTTTATAAAATTGAATAACCAGACAGGAATACAAAAGCCCCCCGGTGGTTTCTCGGGGGGCTTGGTGCACGGGGAGTCGCCGCCCCGGGGGTGGTGGGAGGGGATTACCAGCCGATCTGGCGGCCCTTGTTCTGCTTTTCCAGCCACTTCGTGAGGGGCGCGAAGTACTCGGCCATGGCGCGGGTGCTGAGTTCCTCGCCCGTGGCGTCCCTCAGGACCTTCCGCCAATCCTCGGTGGCTCCCTTCTCCAGCCAGGATTTCAGGAATTTCCCGACCTCCTTGTTGCCCGCATAGTTGGCGTCATGCACGTTCTGCTTGAGCACCTTCTTGCAGATGGCATCGTGCATCTGGTACTTGAAGACCGTGGCGATGGCGTAGTTGTAGTAGTAGGCAGGGGTGTCGTTGATGTGGGTCTTCGTGGCGGCGTCGCAGAATTCCTCGCTGCGGGGGCTTGGGGGCTCCACGCCCTGGATGTCCCGCACCAGCTTCCACCACCGGGCGTTCATCTGGTCGGCGGGCATGCCCTTGGCGTAGAAGTCCGCCTCCCATTCGGTCATCGTGCCGCTGGCCCAGGCCATGAAGGGGATGGCCACTTCCAGGGCCTCGTTCAGCAGCAGGAGGTTCTGGTCCACCTTGTAGTCGGCAGGCAGCACTCCTGCGCTCTTGAGGTAGGGCACCTGGCGTGTGGCGAGGGCGATCAGCTCGCCCATGCCCTCGTGGAAGGCCGGACTGGCGCTGTTGCGCAGGAGGGCCGGCACGTTGGGGTTGGAGTAGCTGATGAAGTAGTAGCCGTGGCCCAGTTCGTGATGGCATGTCTCGAACCAGTTGAAGTTGGGTTCGACGCTCATGAGCGCCCGCACATCCGTGTCGAGGTCCAGATGCCAGCAGGAGGCGTGGCTGTTCTTCTTGCGGGCCTCCCCGGGCTTCACGGGATAGAGATCCGACTTGGCCCAGAAGCTCGCGGGTAGCGCCGGAAAGCCCAGGCCCACATAGAACTGCTCGGCTGTCTTGACGACCTTTTCCGGGGCCCAGTTCTTGACGAAGGGATCGAAGTCCACCCCTCCCACGAGGCCGGTCCAGTTCTGGCTCCAGCGGTTATTGATCCAGTGGGCGGGAATGGCCTTGGGCACGGGCTGGCGGTACTTCTTGGCCAGTTCGTACTTGGCCCAGGTATGGAGCTGCAGGTAGAGGGGCTTCAGGACGGTGATGAAGTCGCGGTTCAGTTTCAGCATCTCGTCCGTGCTCATGCCGTGCTTGGCGGCCTGCAGT
>JAYSNJ010000046.1:0-5555 GCA_043723905.1 Holophagaceae bacterium | reverse complement strand
CGCCGGAGCTCTCCGCGCTGAGCCGGCCCATTCCGCCTGGGCTGCGCCGGATCCTGGATCACTGCCTGGAGAAGGCACCCGCGCGCCGCTTCCGGGATGTCCAGGACCTCGCCTTCGCGCTGGAGTCCTTCTCGGGGGATTCGGGCATTCCTGCTCCTCTCTCAGACGCACCCGGCAAAGCCCGCTGGTCCCTCCGCCTTCCCCTCCCGGGTCTGCTGGTCCTGGTGGCACTGCTCACCTGGGCCATGACCACCTGGCTGCAGTCCACGCGGGCCACGCCGTCTTCTCCCGTGGCTGTGCGCATGCTCACCTCCAGCGGCCACGACGCCTCTCCCGCGGCCAGTCCGGATGGACGGACCATCGCCTTCGCCTCCGACCGGGATGGGCGGGCGCGGATCTGGCTGAAGCAGCTCAAGGGTGGGGGGGAGTTGGCGCTCACCACAGGCAACGACACCTCCCCCCGCTTCTCTCCGGATGGCTCTTCCATCCTCTTCATCCGCACCGAGGGCCGGGACAGCGCCCTGTACCGCGTGGGCCTCCTGGGTACCGATCCCCGGAAGATCGTGGGCAACACCACCTCCGCGGACTGGTCTCCGAAGGGCGACCAGATCGTCTTCCTCCGCGATCAGATCGAAGGCGCTGAAGTGACCACCTCGATCATCACCCTCGAGACTGGCGGAGGAAGCGAGCGGGTGGTCGCCAAGGTCCAGAACCAGCTCATCTCCAACCCCCGCTGGAGCCCGGACGGCCGCTTCATCGCCTTCACGAACTCCTCCGTGCAGCTGGGCGGCAGTGAGGCCAAGGCCTTCGTCGTGGAGGTGCGAAGCGGGGCCGTGAAGACCTTCGACGTGGCGAACCGCCAAGGAGCGATCTCGACTCTCACCTGGATCTCCTCTGACGAGTTCCTCTACTTCCAGTCCGAATCCGTCACGGGCAATGGCACGGCGGTGAGCCCGTCCCGGGCCTATCGCCAGAACGCGCGGACCGGGACCTCCCGGGCCGTGTTCTGGTCCCCCACCTCGGGCCGGGTGGTGGATCTGCTGCCCGATGGACGCGTGATCTTCGATGGCATGGCCGGCCGCCAGAACCTCCGGGAGTACGCCCTCAAGGGGAAATCCGATCCGAAGTGGCTCACGCGGGGCAACATCAACGACCGCCAGCCCATCTACTCCCGCGATGGCGAGTGGGTGGTCTTCTCCTCCAATCGCTCCGGCAGCCTGAACCTCTGGGCCGCCTCGCCTCGGACGGGCACCATCCGGAGCATCACCGACGACGAGAAGCAGGACTGGGATCCCGGCGTGACGCCGGATGGGAAGCACCTGTTGTGGAGCTCCAACCGGAGCGGAGCCTTCGAGGTGTGGATGGCCAACCTCGATGGCACCAACGCCCATCAGGTCAGCCACGACGGCGTGGATGCGGAGAATCCCACGGAAACGGCCGACGGGAAGTGGATCGTCTACATGTCCGGGAACAGCCAGTATCCGGGCCTCTGGAAGATCCATCCGGATGGCACCGGGGCGGCGCGCCTGATGCCCGGGACCAACATGGTGGTGCCCGACGTCTCCCCGGACGGTCAGTATGTGGCCTACCTCCTTGCCGGGAGCACGGAGGGGACGATCCACGTAGCGCGGGTAGAGGATGGCACCCCCGTTCCCTTCTCCATCACCCTCCCTGGCGGCTTCAACGCCATCGTCACCCAGGGGCGCGCCCGCTGGACGCCCGATGGCCGGCATCTCGTGTTCACCGCCATGGATGAGCGCGGCCGCTTCGGCGTCTGCATCCAGGACTTCGTGCCCGGCAAGGACACCCGCGCCAGCAGGCGGCCTCTCGCAGGGTTCGACCCCGACTGGATCACGGAGTCCCTGGGCATCTCCCCCGATGGCACGCGGGTCGTGCTCTCCGAATCGGAACGGGTGTTCAGCGTGATGGTCGCAGAGGGGGCCACGGGCCTGGTGCCCCAGCGGGGATCGGTAAAATGAACCCCACTCAGCACGCAAACCAGAGGCTTCCCATGGTCCGCTCGTTCCTGCTTTCCCTGGTCATGCTCTCCATGCTTCCGGCCCAGACCGACCCGGCCCTTGCGCATGCCCGGAAGCTGCTGAAGTCGACCATCCTGATCGATGGGCACAACGACCTGCCCTGGGAGATCCGTGAGAATCCGAAGGCGCCCATGGACGTGGAGGCCTTCGACCTCCGGGGGAAAGTCACCGGGGAAGTCGATCTGGTGCGGCTGAGGCAGGGGCTGCTCGGCGCCCAGTTCTGGTCGGTCTATGTGCCCGGCGAGTTGAAGGGCGGCTTCGCGAAGGTCCAGCTGGAGCAGCTCGACCTGGCCCGCCGCATGATCGCCAGGTACCCAGAAGCGCTGGAACTCGCCCTCTCCACCTCGGATATCCGCCGCATCCACGCCCAGGGCATGGTGGCCTCCCTGCTGGGCATGGAGGGCGGCCATGTGCTGGAGAATTCCCTGGGAGCCCTGCGGGCCTACTACGAGCTGGGCGCACGCTACCTCACCCTGACCCACAACGTGACCCTGGACTGGGCGGACGCGGCCCTGGACAAGCCCAGGCACGGCGGTCTGACGGCCTTCGGCCAGGAGGTGGTCCGCGAGATGAACCGCCTGGGGATGCTGGTGGACATCAGCCACGTGAGCCCTGAGGTCATGCGCGACGTCCTCGATGCCAGCGCGGCTCCCGTGATCTTCTCCCACAGCTGCGCGAGGGCCCTGGTGGACCACCCCCGCAACGTGCCCGACACCATCTTGAAGCGCATGGCCGGCAATGGTGGCGTGGTGATGGTGACCTTCATACCAGCCTTCGTGAACCGGGAGGCCAAGGCCTGGGCGGACGACCTCGAAAAGGCCACCAAAGGACTGAGCCCCGACGAGCCTGCCTACAAGCAGGTGGAGGCGGAATACATCAAGGTTCATGGCTCCTCGCCCAGGGCGACCTTGAAGGATGTGGCGGACCACATCGAGCATGTGGCGAAGGTCGCCGGGCACGGGCATGTGGGCATCGCCTCCGACTTCTGGGGCGGCGAGACCCCCGTGGGCCTGGAGGATGTCTCCAAGTATCCGGATCTCTTCGCCGAGCTCATCCGCCGGGGCTGGCAGGATGGGGACCTGCGCAAGCTGGCCGGTGAGAACCTGCTGCGGACCTTCGCCCAGGCCGAGTCTGTGGCCCGGAGGCTGCGGACACAGCGGCCCCCCAGCACCGCCACCCTCGAGGGGCTGGATGGCAAGAAGTAGCTGACCCCCGTTGCTTCAGCAGGGGGAAGGGCCGGTCGGTCCTTCAGACCTCATTCAGCCGTGGAATCTGGAGCAGAGGTAGCTGATGCCGATCCCCATGACCTGCTCCCAGGCCTTCTCGACCTCCGGTGAACAAGTGGGGTCACAGGTCCGCACGGTGATCAGCAGGCTGTCGAGCCAGAGGTCATACAGCTCGGCCCCGATCGCGAGGTGGTGCGCATCATGCTTCTGGGCCAGGTCCCCCAGGTAGTCCGGCGGACCGTCTCCGTCCTGTCGAGCCGCCCTCAGCATCAGGTTGAAGGAACCACTCAGGGCCCGCTTCTGCTTCTCGAAGTCGGTGTTCACGAATTTCTCCCGCACCTTTGGCGAGGAGGCGAGGAAGGTCTCGTAGAAGAGGTCCAGGAACCTGGGATCGGCCGTGCAGCGCGCGAGGCTGGTGCCGAAGGTGTTCAGCGTCGCTTCGTCCATGGAGACCGCCTGGACAGATGCTACTGTTGAATTACCTTCCATGACATCGAATCCTGCCGGATCTCCAGGAGCCTTCATGAAACTCGTCCTGCCTTCGCTACTCATGTTTGCGTTCCTCTGCTCTCCCGCGCTCCTCGCCCAGGATTCCTCGAAGACGGCCCAGACGGACAGCGCCAAGCCCGCGGCGGAGCCCAAGCCGGAGCGCTCGGTGACCAGGCACTCGGTGCGTATCGGCGGCGCGGCCCTGGCCTACACCGCCACGGCCGGGACCTTCATCGTGCGGGATTCGAAGGGCGAGCCCTGGGCTCGCATGGGCTACACGGCCTACCTGAAGGACGGGACCGAGGCCGCCTCCCGGCCCCTCACCTTCGCCTTCAATGGAGGGCCTGGGTCTTCCTCGATCTGGCTGCACCTGGGCGTCCTGGGTCCCAGGCGGGTGGTCACTGCGAATGCGGAATTCACTCCGCCCGCGCCCTACCGCCTGGTGGACAACGAAGAGAGCCTCCTGGACGTCTCCGACCTCGTGCTGATCGATCCCGTGGGCACGGGCTTCAGCACCGCGGTGGGCAAGGCCGTCGACAAGGATTTCTGGGGCGTGGATCCCGACATCGAATCCATTTCCAGGTTCATCGCCCAGTTCACCGATGAAGCGGGCCGGTGGAACTCCCCCAAGTACCTGCTGGGCGAGAGCTACGGTACCACCCGCGGGGCGGCGATCACGGACTACCTCCAATCCAACCTCGGCCTCGCCCTCAACGGTCTGGTGCTGGTCTCCGTGGCCATGGACCTGGAGTCGATCTTTCTTGCGCCCGGCAACGAGCGCCCCTATCCCTTCTTCCTGCCCACCTACACGGCGGTCGCGGCCTACCACCACGCGCTGCCCTCGGAGCCCAGGGATCTCAAGGCCCTGCTGGAGGAAGCCCGGGCCTTCGCCCTGGGGCCCTATGCCGCGGCCCTCCTGAAGGGCGATCGGCTCTCCGGAGCCGACCTGGAAGCCCTCTCCCAGCGCATGCATGAATTGACGGGGCTCTCCCTCGCCTACCTCAAGGCGGCCCGCCTGCGGGTGGACCCCGGCGGCTTCCGCCAGGAGCTGCTCCGGGCCCGGGGCCTCACCGTGGGCCGCATCGACGCGCGCTTCACGGGCCCCAGCCTCCGCCCCCTGGCCGAGAGTGCGCCCTGGGATCCGCAGGGGAATGCCGTGATGCCAGCCTTCACCGCCACCTTCATGGACTACCTGCACCGGGAGCTGAAGTTCGGCGAGGGCAAGGACTACCATGTCATGGGCAACCTCTTCCAGTCCTGGGACTTCAAGCACAAGGTGGGCAGCGCCACCCAGCCGATGGTGAACACGACGCCGGACCTCACCCATGCGCTGCTCACGAACCCCCACCTGCGAGTGCTCGTGCTCAACGGCCTCACGGACCTGGCCACGCCCTTCCTGGCCACGGAATACACCATGGACCACCTGGACCTGCCGCTGGCCTTCCGGGATCACGTCGTGCAGGTCACCTTCGATTCCGGCCACATGATGTATCTCCACGAGCCGGAATTGAAACAGATGAAGCGGGAAGTGGCTGCCTTCATCAAGGCCACCACCCATCCCTAGGGGCCCGAGCCCGGATCAGCGGTGTCCCGGCTCCCTTGCAGGGTCAGGAAAGAGCCGAGCCCTCGCAGAGCCGGGGTTCGGCCTGCCCATCTGCCTAGCTCCAACTCGCCACCCTCCTGGACCGGATCGCCCCGGGGCGACCTAGATGTCGTTGCCAACGAGGTTGTTCAGCCTTGTGACTGGGGGCTGACCACCTAAGGCCGAATGGGGCCTGTGGTGATTGTAGAAGTGGAGCCA
>JAYSNJ010000045.1:0-1575 GCA_043723905.1 Holophagaceae bacterium | reverse complement strand
TGATGAAGAGGTTGGCCACGTCCACGCCCAGCTTCTGGGCATATTCGGGATCCAGGGCGTGCTCGGCGTCGATGTAGGCGGCGAGGCCACCCTTCTTCTGGGCCTGGGCCACCATGTGCAGGGCCAGGGTGGTCTTGCCGCTGGCCTCGGGGCCGTAGACCTCCACGACCCGCCCCTTGGGCACGCCGCCCACGCCCAGGGCCGAGTCCAGGGCGATGGAGCCGGTGCTGATGACCTCGATGCCCTCGGAGGGGCTCATCCGGTCGCCCAGCTTCATGATCGAGCCCTTGCCGAAGGCCCGCTCGATGTCGGCGACGGTGCGGGTCAGGGCTTTGAGGCGCTCGTCTTGTTCGGTGGCAGCCATTGGGGTCCTCCAGGGGGGCGTGTCCCAGGATGCGTCAAAAAGCGAAAAAAACAAGAAAAATCTTCAACCCGGATCCCCCAGCTTACCCGCAGCCCGGTTCAAAGGTCATAGCCTTGTCCGCCGAAGAGGGTAGAAGCCATGCCCATGGACCCCTCGTCACCCCTGACCCGCCATCCCTACCTGGAAGGCCCCCTCAAGGCCCTGGTGGATGCCGGTCTGCCCCTGCCCCAGGGGCCGGCCTGGGAGGGCTTCCTGCAGGCCGTGGAGGACCGCTGCGAGGCGGCCCGGACCGAGACCGAACGCTACCGGGCCATGGTGGACCACCTGAAAGAGGTCATCTACCAGATCGACCGCCACGGCCAGTGGTCCCTGCTGAACCCGGCCTGGACCCAGCTCACGGGCTGCGACGTGGCCGAGAGCCTGGGCACGCCCTTCCTGAGCTGCCTGCATCCGGCGGACAAGCCCCGGTACCTGAACATGCTCACCTACGCGGTGGACACCGGGCAGGACGCCTTCCAGGGCGAGTTCCGGTTCCCCCACAAGGATGGCGAGGTGAGGTGGGTGGACCTCTACCAGCGGGTGACCCTGGATTCCGAGGGCGTGGTGGTGGGCGTGTCCGGCACGCTGACCGACATCACCGAGCGCAAGCACGGGGAGATCGTGCTGCGCATGGCCACCTCCCGGCTGCGGGCCCTCATCGAGAACATGCAGGCGGGCATCCTGGTGGAGACGGAGACCCGCAAGATCGCCCTCCTGAATGAGGAATTCTGCCGGATGTTCCAGATCCCCGTGCCCGCCCACGTGCTGGTGGAGAGCGAGGCCCTGGAGGTGATGGAGGAGTGCTGGCCCCTCCTCGAGGAGCCGGAGGCCTTCCGGGCCTACCAGGAGGAGCTGCTGCAGCGGCGGGCTCCGGCCATCGGCGAGGAGATCAGCCTGCGGGACGGCCGGATCCTGTCCCTGGACTTCGTTCCCATCGTGGTCGGCGAAGAGTACCTGGGCCATCTCTGGCAGTACCACGACATCACCGAGCGGCGGCGGGCGGAGATGAAACTGGAGGAGGCGGCCCAGGAGCTGGAGATCAAGAACTGGGAGCTGGCCGAGGCCCGGGACAAGGCCCTGGAGCTGTCGGGCCTCAAGAGCGAGTTCCTGGCCAACATGAGCCACGAGATCCGCACGCCCATGAACGGCATCATCGGCATGACGGGCCTGCT
>JAYSNJ010000044.1:0-6644 GCA_043723905.1 Holophagaceae bacterium | reverse complement strand
GCCCAGGGGCAGCGCATCTGGAAGAACCTGAAGTTCTCCGATCTCGCCTACGGCGAGCAGACCGAGAACCTGCTAGAACGCCTGCGGGGTTCGGAACTTGAGCGCCGCGCGGCCATGGTGGTGCTGGGGGATCGCCCCATGGAGCAGTGGGCCTCCCCGGCCCTCCGGCGGGCATCCGACCGGGATGAAGTGGCGCTCTTTCTCTACCACCGGGGATTCAAGTACGGTGACCGCGAAGCCTATCTCTACATGGAACCCGCCGCCCGCCTGGATCGTCCCTGGACCCAGGGGCTCGGCCTCCACCTGGAGGGCGCGAACTGGCGCTTCCAGTGGATTCCGAGCCCAGCCCTCCTGCCGAGACTGGACGCCAATGGGCAGCTCCCCAACGGCCTGGAGCGGGCCCCCCAGCCTTCGGCCCTGTTGCGCCTGAAGGCCCTGCAGCCCGGGCTCGCCAGGCTCCAGTCCCTGGCCGGTGGCGAGGCGGGCATCGCCGGGGCCCTGGCCCAGGGCACCCGGGCGGGCTTCCTGGTCCGCCATGTGGCTCCCTGGATCCAGCAGGCTTCGCCCGTGCTGGAGCCCCTCGCCCACCGCGAAGCCTGGATCCTGCACTACGGCACGCCGCGCGGCTCGGGACCCTCCGCGGGCACGCTCATCTTCGTCCCCGGAGATCTCCCCACCCGCACCAAGCTCATGCTGGAACTGCTGAGGCTCAACCCCACCTCCAAGGGCGCTCGCGCCCGCACGGTGAACTGGGGGGATGGCCAGGAGATCACACAGGTCCGGGGTTCGGGGGGCGTGCTGAACCTCTGGGCTTCCAAGGAAGGGACCTGGATCTGCGACAAGGAGGCCCCCCTTCGCTCCGTGGTCTTCCCCGCCGCGCTGGTCACCCTCGGTGAGCGCGCGGAATGGTGCAAGGTGGCCCTCGCCGCCCTGACGCCTGGCACGGAGCTCTCCCTCTGGATCGTGCCGCGCCTGGGCGCCAGTGCTGCCTTCGAGCGCACCGTGCTGCGGAGGCGCATGCAGGGCCTGGCCCAGCAGACCTGGCCCAATCCCTCCATCGCCAAGGCTGCGCCCAGGAACGGCGCCATCTCGACGGCCCTCGGGGCGGGGCCCACGGAGGCCATGATGGGGGCCATCCTCCGCATCGATCGGGAGGAGACGCTGCCCGAACCTGCGATGGCGACCTTCGCCGACGGCGGCAGGAACCTGACGCCCCAGCAGCAACAGCAGTACACGGCGGAAATCAATCAGGTGCGGGCCCGCAACGCGGCGCGCAAGGGGCTGCGAGGGGAAGTCACCACCCTGCAGGGCCTGCTGGATCTGCGCGGCGCGGCCTTTCTCTGGAACGGCTGGACCCTTCCGCCTCCCCTCAGCGCCCCCCAGCGGGCCGCCCTGGCTGAATTCCGGCGGCTCAAGAAGGAGGGCCCCTACCAGGCCTCCCGGCTGGAGCACCTGGGCCAGGTGCAGGTCTTCGGGGGCTTCGGCGAGCCCGGCATGAGCCCCAGCCTGGCGCTGGCGGTGCCCATCCAGGGCGGCAAGAGTGCCCAGGTGGAGGATCTGGTCAAGAAACTTATGGGGAAGCTCTTCAAGGGCAAGGCCCAGAACCGCGAATACGCCAAGGGCATCCTGGTGCACCGCGTGGCCACGGAACAGGCCTTCACCCCTGCCTTCTCGGTGGTGAACGAGACCCTGGTGCTGGGCAGCGACGACGAGGCCGTGCAGGCCGTGATGGCGGGCCTCCTGGGCCAGGCGCCCACCCTGGCGGACATGCCATCCGGTTCCTTCGGTCGCGTGGCTATCGATGGCGAGAAGGCCGCCCGGGATCTGGAGGCTCTGCTGCTGACCTACCTCCGGGTCAACCATGGGGGCCGCTTCTGGTGGTTCGGGGAGCCCTCGCCCAGCGAGGACGAGGCCGCAGCCGAGGTGGCCTCCAGCTTCGGGCCCTTCCTGGGCGCCCTGCGCGGCCTGGGCCGGCAGACCCTGGAGGTGAACCTCACCTCCGCAGGCTTCGAGGCGAGAGCGAAATGAAGCCTGCGCATGTCCTGATCGCTGGGGGCGCGGTCCTGCTGGCGGCCCTGGGGCTCCTCGTGCCCCTGCGCCACCGGGCCTGGATCGAGCGCAGCGAAGGCAATCCCGTCCAGCGCCTGGTGCTCGAAAGTCGCTCGCTGCTGGGGCTGCGCCGTTCCGCCTGGGGCGCCCAGGTCCAGGGGGGCGAGGCCTGGGGCAATGCCCGGGAGGGCTTCTTCGTCGCGCCCCAGCAGGACCTGACCCTGAAGGTCCAGGCCTGGCCGGGTTTTCGCCAGACCCTGTCCCTCGTTTCCACAGGAAGAGGCGAAGCCTCTTCCTTGCCTGATCAGGGGGACCGGGAGGCCTTCCGGCAGTGGTTCGTGGCCATCCTGGAGCAGCAGCTCGAGGGCCCGAGTCCCGCCTGGGAGCCCGCCCAGCGCGATTGCGCGGGGCTCCTGCGCTTCGCCTTCCGGGAGGCCTGGGGCCCCCATTCGGAGGCCTGGCGGAACCGTGTGGCCTTCTCGGCCCCCTCCGTGGCGGGGGATCCGAGCGCCTCCATGGCGGGTCCCTGGCGCCAGGCCTTTCCCACGCCGGAAGGCTGGAAGCCCTTCGCCAAGGGGGCCCTCCTGCGCCGTCTCGCCTGCGTGACCCTGGGGCGGGAGGTCCAGGACGCCCGGCCCGGGGATCTCCTGTTCTTCGCCCGGGGCGGGACCCATGCCCAGCCGGATCATGCCATGGCCTTCGTCAGGCCCGATCAGGACGGGCAACCCGTGCTGCTCTACCACACGGGCCCCGAGGGCAGCGGCGCCACCCGCTCCGAAGGCGAGGTCCGCCGCGTGCGTCTCGAGGAACTGCTGCATCACCCCGATCCCGATTTCCGTCCCCTGCCGGAAAACCCCGCCTTCCTCGGCGTCTTCCGGTGGAAGGTGCTGGCCGAGACGACGCTGAAAGGGGGGACCGCCTGCTCCCTCCGGTCGCTACGTCCCCCCTTTGACCCCCACGTTGTGTCCGGGCAGAGCCCGCACGCAATGTCCCTGGCAGGGGGGACAGCCTGCTCCCTCCAGTCGCAGTATCCCCCTTTGACCTCCCCGGCTCTCCTCTCCTCAAGGCTCTGATATGCGCTGGCTGCGACCCCTCCTCACGCTCCTGCTCCCGGCGGCGCTGCTGCTGCCCATCACGGGGACGACCCGGCCGAAGGGGCTGGAGGCCTCCTGGCGGGAAGGGGGCTGGACCGGTGCCTTCGCCGTGCCCCGGCCCACGCTGCCCGGGCGCACGGCCTTCCTGGAGGCTGCGGGCCCCATTCCCACCAATGTGCGCATCCGCATCCACCGCCTGGAAGACCCGGCGGCCTTCCTGAAGGATCTGCTTGCCAAGGGGCCGGGCAGTCCGGCCTTCGAGGGGGGGCGCGCCGGGCGCGATCCCCTCGATACCCTGCGCGAGGCCTTCCTCTGGGGCGGGCGCCGGGCCTTCGTCACCGTCCACCGCACGGCGACCCGGGCCCTGCGGGACGTGGCCAAGCAGACGGACCGTCTTCACCAGGGCAGGTCCGGTGTCCTCACACCCAGGGAGGGTGAAGCCCTGCCCCTGGCGAACCAGCCGGGCCTGAACTTCGTCTCGGAGATCATCCCTAAGGTCACCGAGGAGATCACGGGCAAGAAGACCGGCAAACAGGGCTCCGACGAGGAGGAAGGCAACGGCGAGGATGAATCCGGATCCGAGGGTCACCTCAGCCGCGTGGAACTGCCCGCCCAGCAGGCCGGTGTCTACCTGCTGGAGATCCTCCGGGGGGAGGACGCCGCCTACGTGCCTTGGCTCGTCACGGATCTGGCCCTGCTCGGCGAGCAGGATGGCGGACGGCTGCGGGTGCAGGCCGTGAACGCCGTGGATGGCGCCCTGAGGGGCGGTGTGACGGGACAGTTCTTCGAGGGCGCCGCGGCGAAGCCTTTGAGCTTCAGCGCCGATGGCCGGGTGGAAATCCTCGCCAGCCCTGGGCTGCGCCGGGTGGTGGTGGCTCAAAGCGGCAGCAGCCTCGCCCTCCTCGCCATCGAGGGCCAGGCCAGCGCCAGTGTGCGCCAGCGCCTCTTCGCCTTCACCGAGAGACCCCTCTACCGTCCGGGCCAGGAGGTCTTCGTGAAGGCCCTCCTGCGCAGCGTGGAGGATGGCGAGAATCGCGTGGTGAAGGGCGTCTCGGAACTGCCATTCACCGTGCTCGATCCCGAGGACACGAAGGTGGCCGAGGGCAGGGCAAAGCTCCTGAACGCCGACACGGGCACCTATGGCGCCAGCATCAACCTGCCGGGAGCCGGTCGCCTGGGGCTCTACCGCTTCGTCTTCCAGGGCCCCGGGGGGCCAGGCCAGGCGGAATTCAAGGTGGAGCATTTCGTGAAGCCCGCCTTTGCCGTGACGGTGGATACGCCCAACACCAAGGTGGGCCTGGGCGACACCCTGGACTTCCACATCCAGGCCAAGTATTTCTACGGCGCCGCCGTGCGCAGCGCCAAGGCCGACTGGTTCCTCTACAAAGTCGTGCCCAGGCGCAATGCCTACGGCTGGTATTCCGGGGACGAGGACGAGGGCCCCGCGCCTGAATTGATGGAGAGCGGCCAGCTCGAGCTCAGCGAGGACGGGGAGGCCCAGAGCCAGAGTTTCAAGGCCACGGAAGAGGGCATCTGGCGCTTCGTGGTGAAGGTCACGGATGGCAGCGGTCAGCAGAATTCGGGCACCTCCCAGGTGCGGGCGAGTGCAGGCGATCTGGTACTCCTGGTGGGCACGGACCGGAACGTGGCCTCCCCCGGCAAGCCCTTCCAGGCCACGGCCCGGGCCCTGGACCTGGAGGGCAAGGAATTGCCGGGGCTGCCGATCACGCTGAAAGCCACGCGGATCATCGCCGACAAGAACGACTCCTACTGGTGGTCCCGACCGACGGCGCTGCGCCCCGGCGAAGTGCTGACTTCGGCTGCGGGGCCCAAGGCCAGCCTGACGATTCCAGAGGGCGGCCTCTTCCTCGTGGTCGCTGAAACCCGCGACAGCAAGGGGCGCCCCGTCGTGGCCCAGCGCCTCATCACCGTGGCGGCCGAGGGCACGCCGCTGCCCTCCGTGCCCGATCTGCGGGCCAATGCCGACAAGGTCGAGTACCGGGTGGGCGAGACGGCCCGCATCCTCGTGCGCCTTCCCAAGGCGAAGCTGACGCTGCACTGGGCTCTCGAGAACGAGGCCCTCGGCAAGCGGGAGACCCGGGCCGTGCAGGGCACCACAGCCGTCATCGAAGTACCCATCACTGCGGCCATGCAACCGAACGTGTGGGCTGTCTTCGAGATCGTGGCCGAGGGGCGCCGTCAGTTGGCGGAGGTTCCCATTCGCGTGCCCAAGGTGGATTGCCGCCTGCAGGTGGATGTGCAGCTAGACAAGGAACGCTACCAGCCCGGCCAGTCCATGAAGGTGGCCGTGCAGGTGAAGGATTTTGAAGGCCGTCCCGTGGCCGCCGATCTCAGCGTGGGAGTGGTGGACGAGGCCATCTACGCCCTCAGCGCCGAGCTGCACCCGGATCCCGTGCGCTTCTTCCATCCCTCCCGGCGCCACGGCGTGATCCGCACCGGCAGCACCGAATGGAGCTTCTGGGATATCCTGCGCCGCCAGCGCCCCGTGTGGAGTCTCAAGCAGACCAAGCGCGGCGAGTTCAAGAGCGACGACGCCGATAAGGTGCGCCAGAACTTCAAGGACACGGCCTACTGGGTGCCCTTCCTGGCTGCCGGCAGCGATGGCAGGGCCAGCACCGAACTGGTGCTGCCTGACAATCTCACGGCCTGGCGGGCCACGGCCACAGCGGTGACGGGGGACACGAAAATCGGTGTCGGCCGCGCGCAGCGACCGGCCTCCAAGCCTCTGCAGGTGAGCCTCACGCTGCCCCGGGCCCTTTCCGTAGGCGAGGAGGCCCGGGCCATCGCCCAGGTCCGCAACCTCTCGGGCCAGGCCATCACGGGCAAGGTCAAGCTCGAAGTGAACAATGGCCGCCTGGGCGGCGGCGCCGAAGCGTCCTTCACCATTCCCGACCAGGGCGAATACCGCCTGGCCCTGCCGCTCTTCGCCGACAAGGTGGGCGCCCTCGCCATCACGGCCCGGGTGGAAGGGGGTGGCCTGAAGGATGCCGAGCGCCGCACCGTGAACGTCCAGGAACAGATGATCCCGGCCTCCCTCAGCGGGTACCTGGCGCTGAACGGTGCGCCGGGGAGCGTGACGATTCCCGTTCCGCTAGGGGCCAAGGGGGAAGCCTCCCTCAGCGTGACGCCGGTGGGGGGGCTGGAACATCTGGTGGCGCCCTCCCTGCGGTACCTGGTGGAGTATCCCTACGGCTGCGTGGAGCAGACCCTGTCGAGTTTCGTGCCGAACGTGCTGGTGGCCGATCTCGTCAAGCAGGGCCTGATGCCCCCCCTGGACTGGAAGCAGCTCACGAACCTGGACCGCAACATCCGCGACGGCGTGTTCCGGGTCTACGGCTACCAGCAGGGCAATGGGGGCTGGGGCTGGTACTCGCCTCAAGACTTCGGCCAGGAGGCCAATCCGCACACCACGGGGTATGCCCTCCAGAGCTTCGCCATGATGAAGCGCATGGGCTACGACGTGGACGAGAACGTCTACCG
>JAYSNJ010000043.1:0-4776 GCA_043723905.1 Holophagaceae bacterium | reverse complement strand
AGGAGATTAGGCAGACCGGTGGCGGACGGATTGCCTCCCGGGAACCCCCGGCTCCCAGGTTCCTCGACCAGCTCCGGGAGCGCCTTCGGGTGGCTCACTCCAGCCTGCGCACCGAGGATGCCTACGTCGATTGGACCCGGCGCTTCATCCTTCTTCGTGCTCACTGGCTTTTTGGGGCCTCCGTCCGGGTTCACCAGGGACAGTTGGACGTCACCTGCATGCGGAAGGCGCCCTTCTCCATGGTCAGTTCGGCCCGGTCCCGTTCGGGGGCGGGCTCGCCATCCAGGTGCCAGGGGCTCGGCTGGTCCAGGTGCAGGATGGCCCGGAGGAGCCGGCCCTCCTGGCGCAGGTGGGTGCGGCCCCCCTCCCGGAAGAGCTGGGGCACGTCGCCCGGGAGATCGAGCACCCCCGGACGCTGGAGCCGGACCCACTGGAGGATGCCATCCGTGGGATCGGCGTGGGGGGCGATCCAGAGACCGCTGCCGTACTGGGGGAGGTTGGCGAAGCAGAGGCTCCAGGCCTGGGTCGGGAGGGCGGGTTCCTGGCCCTGCCAGGCGGCCCGGAGCCTCTCCAGGGCCTTCGCGGGCTGGAGGGGATCGGGCTGCGTAGCATCCCAGCAAAGAGACGTCTCGGGGTGATGGCGCCAGAGCCCCAGGCAGAGCCGGGCGTAGTTCAGGAAGCCCCGGCCCTGGAGCCCCTCGAAGGCGTGGGCCACGGCGGCCTCGAAACCCGTGCCGCAGACATTGAAGAAGGGCACACCATCCAGGCGCGGCAGGTCCATGCGCAACTCCCGCCCCAGCAGGAGATTCGCCACGGCCCCCGCGGCCTCCAGGGGCGTTCGCAATCCTCGGACAAGGCCGTTGCCCGACCCCCCGGGGATGGCCGCCAGGGCCACGGGACAGCCGGCATCGACCAGGGCCCGGCCCGCGTAGTGGAGCGTGCCGTCCCCCCCCCAGACCAGGAGGGGTCCCCCCGCCGCCGCCGCCCGCTCGATGAGCGGCCCGAAGTCCCAGGGAGGCCCCAGGGGCGCGGGTTCCAGACGCTGACGCAGTTCTGCGGGCAGGCGGGAAAGCAGGGCGTCTGGATCCTTGCCGCGGGCTCCGGATCGGGTATTGAAGACGAGGGGCAGCTTCATGCGTTCATCGCCTGAACCGCCCGGGATCGGCCACCAGCTCCAGTTCGGCGCCCGTGACGGGGTGCTTGAGCAGGAGTTTCCAGGCGTGGAGCCAGAGCTGGCTGTCCTTCTCGCCGCCGTAGAGGCCATCGCCCATCACCGGGGCGCCCAGAGAGGCCAGGTGGACCCGGATCTGATGGGTGCGACCGGTGCGGGGCTCGCAGACCACCCAGAAACCAGGGGGGAGATCGGCGCATTCCTCCGATGTGGCGGGCCGGAAACGGGTCTGGGAGGGCTTGGGATCGATGAGATCGCCCTCGCAGGCGAAGCGCGCCGGGCTGGCCAGGCGCAGCCGCCCGATGGGAAGGTCCACGTCAACGGCGTCGAGGGGCTTCGAGACCCGGGCCAGGTAGATCTTGCGCAGGCTGCGCTCCTGGAAGGTGCGCCCCAGATCCGAGGCCTTGGCCTTGGCCAGCACCAGCACGCCGCTGGTGCCCTGGTCCAGGCGATGGCAGAGGATCAGCTTCTGGCCCGGCCGCTGGCGGGTGAGGAGGGCCAGCAGATCGTGCCTGTCGGAGGCCTGCGTGCCCTGGGTGGGGAGGCCCGCGGGTTTGTTGAGCACGAGGAGCCAGTCGTCTTCGAGGACCACGGGCAGTTCCATCTCGGGAGGCTGGCCCAGGGCATCGTCCACGGCCACACGGATCTCCGCGCCCACGGGCACCGTGCGGCTGGCCACCCGCACCCGCTTCTGGTCCACCTGCACGCCGCCCAGCTTGAGGGCCTCCCGGGCCGCCCGGCGGCTGAGGCCCGTGCGCAGGGAGACGAGCTGGTCCAGGCGCAGGGGCCCTTCCGTGACTTCCACCAGGAACTTCCAGTTTCGCAAGGCCATGCCCCTAGGCTACCAGGAGCCAGGGCCGGGCTGGTTCCCGGGGCGGGGCCAAGATTCCGGAGGCCTCCGGAGCGAAAGGATGGAATCCTGGTGGCAGGAACCCCCTCCCCTCTTCTGGAGTCCCGTCCATGGCGGAACCGAGTGCCGACCCAGCCCAGGACCAGGCCGTCCGGCCCTCCCCGGAGGACTACCGCTTCCTCCTGGAATATTCGCCGGATGGCATCCTCCTGAGCAGTTCCGAAGGCCGCGTCCTGGAGGCCAACAGCCGGATCTGCGAACTCCTGGGGTACGAACGGGGGGACCTCCTCGACCTCCCCGTCCCCGCCCTCTTCCCTCCGGAGGAGCTGGTGCGGGAGCCCCTGGGCTTCGAGCTCCTGGACCAGGGCCAGGTCCTCACCCGGGAACGGGAATGCCTGCGCCGGGACGGTTCCCGCCTGTTCCTGGAGGTGAAGTCCATGCGCCTGCCGGACGGGCGCTACCTGGCCTTTTTCCACGACCTCACTCCGCGCCAGCGGACCGAGCGCGAGCTTCGGGAGAGCGAGCGGCACTACCTGGATCTCTTCCAGAACACCCCCGACAGCGTCTTCTGGATCCGCCAGGACGAGGGCGGAGGCTTCCGGGTGGAATCCGTGAACCCCGCCCAGGCCGCCCTGCTGGGGGCGGAGGCCTCCAGCCTGGAGGATCGGCGCATCGAGGACATCCTCCCTCCGGACATGGCGGAAGCCATCTGCCTCCGGTACCGGCAATGCCTGGAGCAGGGAACCTCCACCTCGTACGAGGAAATCCACCTCATGGGCGGGGTCCGGCGCTGGTTCCTGACCCTGCTGGTGCCCATTCGCGACGCCGAAGGCAGGATGTGCCGCCTGGTGGGCTTCTCCCGGGAGGTGACCCACAAGAAGAACGCCGAGGAGGCCCTGCTCCAGGCCCAGAAGCTGGAGAGCCTGGGCATCCTGGCCGGGGGCATCGCCCACGACTTCAACAACCTTCTCACGGCCATGCTGGGCAACGTGAATCTGGCCCAGCTCCAGCTCAGCCCGGCCTCCCCGGCCCAGCCCTACCTGGACAGCCTGGAGAAGACCGTCCTCAAGGCCTCGGAGCTGACCAAGCAGATGCTGGCCTACTCCGGCAAGGGGAGCTTCGTGGTCAAGCTCAACGACCTGAACCAGGTGGTCAGCGAGATGACCCACCTGCTCCAGGTGAGCATCTCCAAGCGCATCGCCCTGCGCTTCAATCTGGAACCCAGGCTGCCCGCCCTGGAGGCCGATGGCGCCCAGATCCAGCAGGTGGTCATGAACCTGGTGACCAACGCCTCGGACGCCATCGGCGAAGCGGACGGCCGCATCGGCATCCGCACGGGCTTCCAGCGCCTCGACGAGGCCGATATCACCGCCACCTTCCCCACCCAGACCCTGAAGCCGGGCCCCTATGTCTTCCTGGAGGTGAGCGACACCGGCTGCGGCATGAGCCCCGAGATCCAGGCCCGCATCTTCGATCCCTTCTTCACCACCAAGGCCGCCGGCCGCGGCCTGGGCCTCTCGGCCCTGCTGGGCATCCTGAGGGGGCACCAGGCGGGCCTCAAGATCTACAGCGAGCCCGGCCGGGGGAGCACCTTCAAGCTCTTCTTCCCCGCCTCCGAAGCCGCCCTGGAGGCTGGCGAGGCCCCCCGGGAGGAGCCGGTGCCCCTCTTTCAGGGCCTGGTCCTGGTGGTGGACGACGAACCCGTCATCCTGGAAACCGCCGAGGCGGCCCTGATGCACATGGGCTTCACCGTGCTCTCGGCCCGGGACGGGGTGGAGGCCCTGGAGGTCTTCCGGGCCCACCCGGGCGAGATCCGCCTGGTGCTCCTGGACCTGACCATGCCGCGCATGGATGGCCGGGAGACCTTCCAGGCCCTGCGCCAGCTCCGTCCCGATCTGCCCGTCATCCTGTCGAGCGGCTACAACGAGCAGGAATCCGTCCAGGGCTTCCTGGGCCGGCGCCTGGCGGGCTTCATCCAGAAGCCCTACCCCCTCAAGGCCCTGCGCGCCGTGATCGCCGCCGTCCTGTCCGGCCCCGCCGGTTAGACTTCAGGGGGTCCCCCCCAGGGGCCACCTCCCAGGAGTCCCGTCCGCCCATGGAACACGAAGCCGCCTTCGCCAAGGCCTTTCTCGTCTCGGAAAAACGGGCGCGATTCATCCAGTTCCTCGCCGATGGCAAGCGGCGCAAGGAGATGCTGGAGCGCCTGAACCGCCACCTGGCCTACATACCGGAGTTCGCCTGGGAAGTGCCCGGCGAGCAGGACTTCCCCGACGAACTGGAGAAGTTGCTGAAGGCCAAGGGAGCGGGCCCCACCTGCCATGTGATGGTGCTGGGGCTGAAGGCCGATGGCCGGGAACTGCCCCTGCGCGAGGCTCTCAACCTGGTCTGCCTCCACCGCTACGGCGCCATCCTGTCCTGCCTCCCGGGCCGCCTGGCCTACTACAAACCCGAGTCCCCGGCGCCGGGCATCATCCTGGAACGGTGATACAAAGTTGCGTTCAAACAACAAAAAGACGACGCATCCTTTCTTCTCCCTCCCATACCTTTCATTCCCGTAGAAAAAACGATCAACAGGGATGAAGGGGATGAACCCCCTTCTGGGGCTGGGCGGTCCGGGTCGGCGAGGCCAAATCCAGGTTTCCGGACCGAGCCCTTCATACCAGGGTGCGTTCGAAGATAGCGATCTGCGAAGCAGAGCGCGTCAAGCGCAGCAGCGCAGACCGGCCAGGGGCCGAGGCTGCGATGCGGAGCGACT
>JAYSNJ010000042.1:0-15823 GCA_043723905.1 Holophagaceae bacterium | reverse complement strand
GTAGTGAAGCCCCGCCATCAACCGGATCGGCAAGGCGGGCCGCCCGTTGTCGGCGCAATACAACGGGCCGAATTCCTCCGCCAGGCGATTCCAGGGAATTACCCCGGCCAGCCGGACCATCTCGTGGTCCATGTCCAAGGCCAGATCCAGGCGCATGGTCGCGATCAGAGGTTGAGCATGGGTTCTGGGCTTGGCTTTGGGCTTCATCGGTACACCGGATTCTGGGGGTTCACCCCCACCTTTCTGGTGTACGGGATATGGCATAGGTTCCCGAAAAAGCATGCTGATATTGGGTTTCTAGGGTTTTTCAGGACCGACTATTTCGGCTCCTTGCGCTGTTCCGCGATGGCTTCCTGAAGGGAGCGCTGGAAGTTCTCCACCAGGAGGATGAAGCGCCCCTGCTGGGCGGGGCTCAGGCTGGCGCGGATGTCTTCCTCGAAGGTGCGCTTGGTCTCCTGCTGCTGCTTCTGGAAGGCGCCCAACTGTTCGACCATGGGCCGGAGCCGGGCGTTCTTCTCCTCCTCGGAGCCCGGTCCCACCAGGACTCCGTTGACCTGTTCCCGCAGCTGGCGCATCTCCTGCCTGCGGGCCAGGGAATCCTGATCGAACCGGGTCCAGCGGTCGGCGATGGCCCTGGCCTTGTCTTCGGGGACCCCCAGGGCCTGCTGGATCCTGCTCATCCGCAATTGATGGAGGTGGGCCATCACCCGGTCCCGGCGCACCTCTCTCCGGGCCTCGATGCGCGGGCCCTGGCGGGGGCGCTCCGGTCGAATCCTCCCCTGGGCCGAGAGGAGGGCGGCCGGGAGGATCAGGCTCAGTGCCGTTCGAAACATCGGAGACTCCATCTTAAGGATGCCCGACCTGGGTGGATTCCAGGCGTTTCAGGACTGCTTCGGCCTCCTCCTGGGAGAGGTTGGAAAGCTGGGACATGGCGTCCTCGTTCTCCTGGAAGGGGGCATCGGGCATCAGTTCCTGGATCTCGCTGGGATGTTGGGGCAGGGCGGCTTCCACCAGGGGGGGCCTGGTCGCCTTGCCCAGTCCGAACCCGCCAAGGCCCGCCCCAGCCATCAGGATCGCCGCGGCCGCGGCCCAGAGGAGCCGGTAGTGGCGCTGCAGTCGGCGGGTCCTGGTCGGCAGTTTCCGCAGGATCCGCTCAGGCAGGCGGTCGAAGTACCCGGCTGGGGCCAGGGCGTGGGGGGCCTCCTCCAGGGCCAGCCAGTGAACCCGGGCCTCCGTGCAGGCTGCACAGCCTCGCAGGTGATGGCGGACCTCGATCGGGAGCTCAAGGGGATCCTGCTCGATGGCCGTCAGGGTCGCCTGGCAGGGATCCGGGATCGGGAGGAGAGAGCCGCTCATGGTCTGGCTCCTTGCACATATCGGGTCAGGTTCTTGATGGCGTGGAAGATGTGCGCCTTGACGCTGCCCACGCTGGTGCCCATTTCCTCTGCGATCTGTTCGTACTTCCAGTCGTTCTCGAGTTTCAGCATCAGGGCCTGTTTCTGGCGTTTGGGGAGTTTGGGAAGGGCTTCCCGCAGCATGCGTCGGGATTCCTGGTCCAGAAGGGCGGTCATCTGGTTGTCCTCGACTCTCAGGGCCGCGTGCTCGGGACCTTCCTCCTGGGTGTCGAGGGATTCGTGGTGGAGCCGCTGACGGTCTATGAAGTTGAGGGCCTGCCGGGTGGCGATGGTGATGAGCCAGGTCCGGAAACTGGACTCGAACCGGAAGCCAGGAAGGGCTCGGAAGACCCGGAGGAAGGTCTCCTGCACGACATCGTCGGCATCGAGGTGGTTCTTCAGGATGGAGAAGGCCTTCCCGTAGACATCCCGCTGGAAGCGCTCCACCAGGTTCCCGAAGGCGATGGGGTCCCCCGTCTGGGCAGCCGCTACCCATTCCAGGACTTCCGGCGCGTGGTAGGGGGAGTCGGAGGCAGTGAGCATCAGGGGTTCGGCAAGGGCCAGGGCTATCATCTGGGGGCTCGGGGGTCTTGGCAAGCGAAGGATCGTCTTCGCTTGCAGGTAGACCCGAACGGGACGCATCGGGTTGAATAAGGATTCGGAGGACTCGTCCCATGAACATGTCACGCAGCCGCATCTATCCCCTGTTCACCCACGCCCAGATCCAGGAACGGGTCAGTGAACTCGGGGTTGAGCTGGCCCAGGACTACGCGGGCAAGGATCTGGTGGTGATCGGGCTCCTCAACGGGGTCTACCAGTTCTTCTCGGACCTGACCCGGCACACGGATCTCGATTTCGAAGTGAGCTTCATGCAGGTGGCCAGCTACGGTGGGGGTACCGAGAGCACGGGCGAGGTGAAGATCCTGCACGATCTGGATCGTTCGATCCGGGGCCGCCACGCCCTCATCGTGGAGGACATCGTCGATACCGGCCTGACCCTCAACAAGGTGCGCAAGCTCCTCCTGGACCGTGAACCCGCGAGCCTGAAGGTCTGTTCGCTGCTCAGCAAGCCCAGTCGCCGACGGGTGGAAGTGCCCGTGGACTACGTGGGCTTCACCATTGAGGACCACTTCGTGGTCGGCTACGGTCTGGACCTGGACGGCAAGTACCGCAATCTGCCCTACGTCGGGATCTACAACCCTGCCTGATGCGCCGAATCCTGCTTCCCGCCCTCCTCCCGGTTCTGCTGATGAGCCTTGTTGCCTGCGGCTACCAGCGGCTGGATCGTCGCCCCCGGGCCGCGGCCTGGATGGTCAAGGGCGAGACCCTCCGCATCGCCAGCTTCCGGAACCACACGCCCCGCCTCGGCCTGGAGGAACCCTTCCGGAAGGCCCTGGAGAACCGCATCGTGGCGGCTTCCCCCTGGAAGCTGCTGCCCCAGAGTGGCGGGGCCCGATGGGTGCTCCAGGCCACCCTCGAGAAATATGAACTGCGCCCCCTGGGCCTTTCCCTGGGCAACGCCCAATCCCGGGGGAGCGCGGGCACGGCGAGCCGACTGGAAGTGGTGATCGTGGCCTCCGTCCAGTTGCTGAATGGCCAGACGGGAGCCGTGGCCATCTCCCGGCCCAAGCTCACCTTCAGCAGTCAGTACCGGGTGGACCAGAACTTCGCCAGCTTCGATAACCGCGAATTGCAGGTCATCGAAAGCCTTGCCGACGACTTCGCGGAGAGCTTCCTCACCCAACTGCTGGAAGGGAGCGAGTGATGGCCCTTCCTTCGGTCTGGCTCCAGGCGGAGTATGCCCTCCTGCACGGCGAGGACGGCGATGGCCGCCGGGAGGCCGTGGAGGCATGGAAGGCCGTCCACGTTGATCCGGAGTGGGTCGATTTCTCCCTCCTGGTCTGCTCGGAGGGCTGTCCCTGGCCCGAAGTGCAGAACGCCCTCCTGGAATCCGCCCCCCTGGGCACGGACCGCGTGGTCATTGTGCCCCAGGCCGAGAACCTCCTCGAGAAACCCAAGGAACTGCCTCCTTCCATCAAGGGGCTCCTGGCCCAACCTGTTGCGGGGACGCGGCTGCTGCTGGTTTCCAGGACGGCCTTGAGTGCGGCCCCGGGCCGAGTGCTGGCCACCAAACCCTTCAGCGACTGGGGCAAGGAGGGCCGCGTAGTCAAGGTGGGCGCCCTGGAGGAGAGGGAGGCCCCCGCCTTCGTGGAGGCCCAGGCCAAGACCTTGGGCCTGCGGCTCGACTCCGGAGTGGCGGTCCGGCTGGCAGCCCGGATGGGGGGGAATCCCGGCGTGCTCAGGCGGACGCTGGAAGTCCTGGATCTCCTGGCCGAGGATCATCAGGTGGGGAGTGTGCTCGTGGATCAGGCCACCTTCCGCCTGGGGGACCAGAATGCCTTTGCCTGGTCCCAGGCCTGGCAGAAGGGGCAACTGGGGCAGGCTCTCGCGACGTTGAGGGTCGCCCTGGAAGATGATCCCAGCGGTGCGCCCCTGATGCTGCTGGGGCAGGCCCGGCGCGAAGTGGACCGCCTGGCACGGCTCGTGGAGGCTCGCGCCTCGGGGCTCAAGGCTCCCGGTGAACTCCTGGGGGCCTTGGGGCTCAGCCTGAAACAGGGCTTCCTCCTGGACGGCTACCTCCGGGTGCTGGACCGGCTGGGGGCAGCGGGCGTGAAGCGCCTTCTCCATCTCGTGAACCAGACGGACCTGGACCTCAAGGGCATCGCCCTGTCCGGGGCCCAGTCCCCCCTCCTCTCCCTGACGGTGTCCATGACGAGGGCCTGGACTGGCTGAAGGTGCATCTCCCAGTAGCCTACCCCCGAAGGGGGTGCGCCGAGAGGGCCGAACTGCGAGGGGCGAAGCGGGTAGCGAAGGGCGTATGCGCCCGGAGCTGGGACCCGCTGACACGAGTGCTGGGCGGCTGGGAGTGCCCGAACGGGAACGACTTGGCGTCTCATTCCTTGACGATCCTGTGCTGCGACCGATGATGGAACCCTACCCTCGAGGCCCAGCATGTCCACGTGCGAAATCCCCCAACTCACCTCTCCCGAAGTCCTTGAAGGGAAATCCGTGTTGCCCGTGGAGTGGAAGGCAGAACTCTCGGATCCGGCCAGATTGGATCTCGGACCGGCCCTCCTGGAGCTGATTCGCCGCTCCACGTCCCGGCTTCCCCAGGATGTGATCGAGGCGCTGGTGGCCAGTCGCAACGCCGAGCTCGAAGCCAGCCGAGCGGCCAACACCCTGGACACCATGCTGGAGAACATCGTGCTCGCCGACCTTCATGGGGCGCCGCTCTGCCAGGATACGGGGACCGTGATCTTCTGGGTGCGCCACCCCTTCGGGGTGAGCCAGCGCCGCCTCAAGGCCCAGGTCCGCGCGGCGGTGGCCGAGGCCACCACGCGCAGCTGGCTGCGGCCCAACTGCGTGGAGGCGCTCTCGGGCAGGAATCCCGGCAACAATCTGGATCCCTTCGGCGAAACGCATCCCGTCATTCATTTCGAAGAATCGGAGCGGCCTGGCATCGAGATCCAGATCATGCAGAAGGGGGGGGGGTGCGAGAACGTGGGCGCCCAGTACCGCCTGCCGGACGCGGTCCTGGGGGCGGGCCGGGATCTCAAGGGTGTGCGCAAGTGCATCATCGATGCGGTGGTGAAGGCCCAAGGCCAGGGCTGCTCACCGGGCATCCTGGGCGTCTGCATCGGCGGGGATCGGGTGGTCGGCTACGAACACAGCAAGGAGTTGCTGCTCCGCAAGCTGACCCAGGCCAATCCCGATCCTGAGCTGGCCGCATTCGAGCGAGCGCTGTTGGCGGACATCAACACCCTGGGCATCGGGCCCATGGGCTATGGCGGGAAGACCACGCTGCTGGCCCTCTTTGTCGAGGAACTCTGGCGCCACCCGGCCAGTTTCTTCGTGAGCATCAGCTACATGTGCTGGAGCAGTCGCCGCATGACGCTCCGGGTCGAGCCCACGGGCGCCGCGTTCTTCGAGTAGGGGAAACCATGATCCGTCTCAGCACACCCATCAGCGAAACCGATATCCGCGCCCTCAAAGTCGGGGACGAGATCCTTCTCAGCGGGAAGGTCATCCTCAGCCGGGACATCGGCCACAAGTTCATGGTCGAGCAGAAGCCCGAGTGGCTGAAGCCCATCCTCAAGGATGCTGTCATCTACCACTGCGGTCCGGTGGTGGCGAAAAACACAGACGGGACCTGGCGCTTCGTGTCCTCGGGGCCCACCACCAGCATCCGGGAGGAGCCCTACCAGGCCGAGGTGCTGGAAACATACGGTGTGCGCGGGGTCATCGGCAAGGGCGGCATGGGCAAGAAGACCAGTGGCGGGCTGCAGAAGGTGGGCGCCTGCTACTTCCATGCGACGGGGGGGGCCGGGGCACTGCTGGCCGAGCGCGTGAAGAGAGTGGTGGATGTGAAGATGCTGGAGGAATTCGGCAGCCCTGAAGCCTTCTGGATCATCGAGGTGGAGGATTTTCCCCTGGTGGTGACCATGGACAGCCACGGGGGGTCCCTCCATGACGAGGTCCTGGCCACCAGCCAGGCTCGGGCCAAGGCCCTGACCTGAACCTGGAGCGTGCATTTCGAGTCGTCGACCGCCGTGAGGCGGTGGTAATGATGGGATCCACGAAGGGGGATGGGTGCGGCACAGGCTTGGTGCCCCCGAAGGGAATGCGCCGAGAAGCGCAAACTGTGGCTCGAAATGAGCCACTCACCAGAGGCGAATCTGGCGAACCAAACGCAAAATCCGGGTTGAAGGTGCAGTTCTCGGGAATCGCCGACCCGTTCTGCGTCCGGAAGCCCCATGGAAAAAGGCCTTGTGGTGCCGGAAACGGCATGGCGTCTGATGCGCTAATCTGGATTCAATGACGCCGACCTACCAGCAACTCCGCCTCGATCTTTCCGCCGCCCTGGCCCAGTTTCTGGAACCTCGGGAAGCCCACGCCGAAGCTGTCCGCTGGTTAGAAGAAGGCCTGGGGCGCAGCCGCGCCTGGGTGGCCGCCCATGGTGAAGATCCGGTGGCCCCCGGAGAGCGTATCCGGGTGAGCGAGTGGCTCCGCCGACGGAAGGCCGGTGAGCCCTGGGCCTACATCCTGGGTTGGACCGAATGGCGGGGCCGCCGCTTCGAGGTGAGCCCGGCCACCCTCATTCCCCGCCCGGAGACCGAACTGGTGCTGGAGGCGGCCCTGGAGATCGGGCAGCGCCTTGGCGTCCGGCGCGCCGTGGATATCGGCACAGGGACGGGAATTCTGGGTATTTCCATGGCTCTGGAAACGGACTGGGAGTGCACTGCCACGGATCTCAAGGAAGGGATCCTGGACTTGGCCCGCCGGAATGCTGCCACCCTCGAGGCCCGCCTGGATTTTTGCGTGGGGCACCTTTTGGATCCGGTCCCGGGGCCGCTGGGCCTGGTGGTTTCCAATCCTCCCTACGTGGACGCAGCCGACCGTCCCTCCCTTCAGCGGGAACTCGCCTGGGAACCCGATTCCGCGCTCTTTGCGGCGGATCAGGGCCTGGCCCTGAGCACGGAGCTGCTCCGGGAGGCACGGCGGAGGGCGGCTCCGGCCTGCGTGCTGGAGATCGGAGCGGGGCAGGGCGCGCCCCTCATGGAAAGAAGCCTGGGGATGGGCTGGAAACGCGCCTGGGTCCACCAGGACTTGGCGGGCCATGACCGGGTGTTGATGGTGATTGGCGGATGATGGCACGGCCTCTGCAATTCTCTTCAGCAGAGGTGCGTTATGCGGAAAATGTTGCCCATCCTTGCCGGATTCCTGGTGGTGGGCTGCAGCCTGCCCAAGACTCACGATAAGAACTTAGCCAAGAAGCCCAAGATCCCCTATGTGGAGGAGGGCCCCATGCCGGGCCCGCTCTCGGAGGGTTCCCTCTGGCAGGATCGGCGGATGGTGGGCGATCTCCGGGCCGGGCGGATGAACGATCTCGTCACCATCAAGATCACCGAGAGTACGAGTGCCATCTCCAAGGCCGATGTCACCACCAAGCGGGACGGCTCGAACAACTGGAACGCGCCGAGTCTGTTCTCCCGGTTGGGCAATTGGGGCATCCTCTCGGGGAATACCGACGCCAAGAGCACCAGCAACACCAACAAGTACGCGGGCACGGGCACCACGGGGCGCAGTGCGACCTTCACAACCACGGTCACGGCCCGGGTGGTCAAGGTGCTCAACAACGGCAATCTCATCTTCGAGGGCTTCCGGGATATCCAGCTCAACAATGAGACCCAGCGTCTCTATGTGGCCGGGATGATCGATCCGCTGCGCCTGGATAACAACAACACCATCGGCTCTGCCCAGGTGGCGGAATTTCGGGTCGGGTACGGTGGCCAAGGCGTCGTGGACGAGACCCTGAAGCCGGGCTACATCAGCCGCCTCCTGAATTTCATCTGGCCTTTCTAGGGTGGTAACCATGCGGATTGCGGCGATTTTTCTGGCCTGCCTCACGTTGGTGGGCGCACCCGACAAGGCCGACAAGAAGGTGGAGGCCAAGCTTCGGGACGTGGCACGCCTGCAGGGCGTGCGTGGCAACCAGCTCCTGGGCTACGGCGTGGTGGTCGGGCTGGATGGCACGGGCGACAAGGACCAGACCAAGTTTACCGTGCAGAGCCTTACCAATCTGCTGGCACGCCAGGGCATCAGTGTCAGCCCCACGGCAGTGAAAGTGAAGAATGTGGCCGCTGTCATCGTCACCGCCGAACTCCCCGCCTTTTCCAAGCCCGGGCAGAAGATGGATGTCACAGTGAGCAGCACGGGGGATGCCAAGAGTCTGGCGGGGGGCACCCTGCTGATGACGGCGCTGCAGGGCCCTGATAACCAGGTCTATGCCGTGGCCCAGGGGCCATTGCTGGTGGGCGGTTTCAGTGCCTCCGCCGGCGGGGCCTCGGTGACGAAGAACCACCCGACGGCGGGTCGCATCCCGGACGGGGCGCTCGTGGAACGGGAGATCCCCGGGAACTTCAACGATCGGCCCAACCTGCGGTACAGCCTCCAGGAGGAGGACTTCACCACCGTCATCCGCGTCGTCCACTCCATCAACGAGGAGTTGGGGGAAAAGGCTGCCAGGGCACTCGATTCCCGTACGGTCGAGGTGGCGATCCCGAAGGAATTCCAGGGCCGTGCCGTGGAGCTGGTGGCGCGCTTGGAGAACCTCAGCGTCCAGCTGCAGCCCAGGGCCCGGGTCGTCGTCAATGAAAAGACGGGTACGGTCATCATGGGCTCGGATGTGAAGGTCGGAGCCGTGAGCATCATCCAGGGCGGCCTTTCCATCGTGGTCAGTTCCACGCCCCAGGTGAGCCAGCCCAGATCCTTCAGCCAGGGAAAGACGGTGAAGGTTGAGAAGAAGGATGTGACGGCGGTGGAGGAGAAGCCCAAGACGCTCTCCATCGAGCCCGGCGTTTCGGTGGGAAAACTCGCCGAGATGCTGAATGCGCTCGGGATAACGCCCAGGGATATGGTGGCCATTCTCCAGGCGATCAAGGATGCCGGCGCCCTCAACGCGGAGCTGAGAATCCTGTGATACCCGGTCCGATCGCCCAGAGCCCCCGGGATCTCTTGGTTGGCGAACTGCCCTCCTCGAGTGCGGCGAAAGTCGGCGCGAAGGAAGCTGCTCAAAAATTTGAGGGCATGCTCATGGGCCAACTCCTTCAGAGCCTGCGCAAGACGGTCGAACCCTCCGGTCTCTTCGGAAATGGGGGGCAGGCCCGACAGACGTATGAATATTTATTTGACCAGGCCGTGGTGGAGCATGCCATGGCCGGAGGCCGAGGCTGGGGTCTCGCCGAGCGGATCGAGCAGGATTGGGCCCGCCAGAAGGAAAAAGATACGCAGGGGCGCCTCAACAAGAGAGACTGAAGGATTCTCTTAGAATGCCGATAGAGAGATGGTCGAGGTGAAGTCATGCGTGTCACCGGCAAGTCCAGCAGCGTGGGGAGCGCCCAGAGTGTGGGCGGCGCCAAGCCTGCCTCGGGCGCCCCCTCGCCAGGGGGGGCCATCGCGGTGGGAGACGCCCTCAGCGTCTCGGCTCCGGCCCAGTTCATCGCGGTGGCTCGGGCTTGTCTGGCGAAAATTCCGGAGGTTCGCGTTGCCAAGGTCGAGGAACTTCGAGCCAAGCTCGAAGCCGACGGCTACCACCCGGATGGAGAGGCTGTGGCCGATGGCTTGGTGAGGGAACACACCCCGCCTCGCCGAGACCCCTGACCGTGAGTCGTGATCACCCCATTTGCCCAGCGCCAGATCTTCCAGACCGCCAATATCGAGTCGGTCCGGGCTGCGCACGAGGTGAGTGAACAGATCCAGCGGGAACAGGCCCGCAAGAAGACTGCTGAGGACCGTGCAGCCGAGGACGAAGCCGCGGTGCATGTGGTTCCAGGTTCCGACAGGATCCGCACGGAAGAGCGGCGCGGCGGTCGGGGCCAGGGCGGCGGGGAGGAACAAGGGCCTGGCGAGGCGGAAGGGGAAGAAATGGCTCCCCCAGATAAGGCAAGTAATGCCGACTCTCATTTGGATTTCCTGGCCTGAGAATGTCTCGGCTGCTCAATCCGGAATGGTATAGGCCTTGCGCATGAAGCCCCAGGAGGTGTTCCATGCTGCACTCGCTGCCTGCCCTACTGGACGACCTAGAGCGGCGGCTCATCCTGGGCAAGGATCCCCTGCCTCTTCTCGGCTCGGTCCGCTGGCCCGAACTCGGGGGATGGCCAAAGGATTCCAACGAGGCCCAGCAGTTGAAGCAGCGCCTGTCCTCCCTACAGGCCCTCGTCAACGGCTTGCAGGCGCCTCTGCAGGCCACGCTGCTGGCCTTGACTGAACCGTCCGGCTATGGCGCGGGGGGCGCCATCGCCTTTCCCCCATCCCAGTTTCTGCGATTTTCTGAACATGTCTAGGAGTCAGTCATGCCAGGTCTGACCGCCAGCCTCAACATCGGCCTCTCGGGCCTCCAGGCCAGCCAGGGGGCCCTCAATGTCGTGGGCCATAATATTGCTAACGTCAACACCCCCAATTACAGTCGCCAGCGTGCCGTACTGGTGAACAACGACTCCCAAACCTTCGGGAACATGCAGTTCGGCACCGGCGTGAATCTCAACAACATCCTGGGGACCCGGGACCGCTTCCTGGAGATGCAGATCACCCAGGCCACATCCCGGCAGAGCGGTGCGGATGCCCGCTACGCGGGAGTGGAAGGCATCTCCCCGGTCTTCAATGAGGATGGCAGCGAGGCGGCCCTGGGAACCCTGGTGCAGCGCTTCTTCCAGAGTTTCCAGGAGCTTTCCTCCCGCCCGGAAGACGGTGCCGTGCGAACCAACGTGGTCGGTAGAGCCCAGAGCCTGATCAACGGACTGAAGAGTCGGTACCAGTTGCTCGCGGACCAGCGCAGCCAGGCGGACCGGAATATCGGGAGCCTCGTCACCGAGGTCAATACGATCACTGCGGAGATCGCGAAGCTCAACATGCGTATCGCGACAGAGCCGACCCCGGGTGCGGATTCGGACGCCCGCGACCAGCGCCAGGGACTGGCCAACAAGCTGGCCGGACTCGTCGGCATCCAGGTCTTCGAAGACAGCAAGGAACAACTCCAGGTCACGCTGGATAGCGGTGCGGCGGTGCTGGTGAGCGGGAACACGGCCTTCACGATGGCGGCGACACCGAGCGGCCCCCCGAACAACTTCAACCGCGTCGATGTCCTCCTCGGCTCCGGGTCACCGATCAATGTGACCGGGGCCGTGAAGGAGGGTGCCCTCGGAGGCAACCTGGATCTTCGGGACAACGTGCTGGCTGGCTATCAAGCGAAGCTCGATGAACTGGCCGCGGGCATTTCGGGCCAGGTGAATCAGCTCCACCGCACGGGATTTGGGCTGAATGGTGCCACCAGCCTGGACTTCTTCCAGGGCACGGTCGCCAACTACGCTGCGAGCAATCTGCCCCTGGGCGAGGTGGCCGGCCTTCCAACCGGTGTGTCCTCTCTCAACAATTACCAGGGCATGGTCAATTCCCTGGCTGTCAATTCGGCCATCATCGCCGCTCCCAACAACATCGCCGCCGCCGGAGTGGTCGGGGCTGCAGGCAACAACCAGAATGCGCGAGCCCTAGCGGCCCTTCAGACCGCCTCCAACACCGTTGACACCACTGGGGACGGCCTTGGAGATTCGGGGCCCTTCAGCACCTTCATCGGGAGTGTCGTGAACGCCATCGGGACCGATGCCCAGGGCTTCCAGGCCCGCAGCACCAATGATGAGAACCTGCTCGCGGCTCTTCAAACCCAGCGTGACCGGGTCTCCGGTGTCGATCTGGATGAGGAGGCCACCAACATGATGGCTTTTCAGCGGGGCTACCAGGCGAGCGCACGCTTCATCAGTGTGATCAACCAGTTGACGGATCAGCTGGTGAATCAATTCGGTCAGTAGATAGAAGAGGTGGGCCATGACTCTGCGGACTCCCAATCCCTCCAACAACACCCAGGCAATGCTCGATCTTCGGCGCATCAAGGAACGTCTCGGCATTCTCACTCAGCAGATATCCACGGGCAAGCGCATCGTCCGCCTGGGGGACGATCCCACAGGCGCGGCGCTCATCGTGGATTTCCAGAGTTCCATCGAACGGAACAATCAGTATCTCAAACAGGCCGACAACGCCGCATCCTTCCTGCAGGAGACCGAGACCTCGCTCGACGGTTTGAACACCGCGCTCACGCGCCTGCTGGAACTGGGACCGCAGGCGCAGAGTTCAACGACGGGTGCCAGCGGCCGCCTGAAGATTGCACCGGAGGTGGATGGGATTCTCACCAACCTGCTATCTCTTGCCAACACCCAACAGCAGGGGAAGTACCTTTTCGCAGGCACCAACACGACCACGGTCCCTTTCACGCAGACCCCCACGGGGGCAACCTACAACGGCAGTACGAACGGCGGAACCGGCGATACCATCGTGCTCGATGTGGGCGTCAGCGCGACGGTGGCGACGAATCTTCCGGGTGATACCGTCTTCTTCGGGCAGAGCGCGGCTCTGCCGGCTACCGCGACTGCCGGTCCGGGTTCGGGAGGGGACCTGTTCAAGCAGGTGACGGACCTGAGCATCGCCCTGAAGGCCAACGATTCTGCCGGGATTCAGACGGCCTACGGCAATTTGCGGGACATTTTCTCACGGCTCCAGAACAACCTCGCGGATATCGGTGGCCGTCAGGCCGCCCTGGAGCAGTTGAAGCAGACGGTGGGTGACTTCAATACGAGCCTGCAATCCATCCAGGACACTTACGAGGCCGTCGACTATCCACAGGCCATCCAGGAATACAACACAACTGATATCGCCCAGCAAGCTGCGCTGAGCATCCTAGGGAAATCGAACAAACAGAATCTGTTCGACTACATTACTTGACCCTTGCGGGTCGGACTGACGGGGCCCCAGGTAAGGGCTTCGAGCGGCAGGAACCAGGCGGTAGGTCCCGATTCCACGAGGATGTGTCCGGATTCGGGACGGAAGTCCTGCAGGCCGCTGGGGCGGCTCAGGCCAAGGGGAGGCGCCAGGGTTCCCCATAATTCAGACAGGGTTCCCCCATGAAGCGTGCGGCGCTCGGGGTTCCAGCGGTAGACCCGCTCGAGGCCTTGTGAACAGTAAAGGCCCCAGTCGTCCTGGGGGGTGAGCGCAACGCTGGAGGTGGAGCCTTCGGGCTTCCAAGCCTTCTCGGTGGAGTCTCCGGGTGCCGCTCCTTCCTTCGTTTCTGGGGTCAGTTCCTCGGGCGTCGCAACCGAAGCAGGGATTGAGGGAGTCGCCAGGGAGAACCAGAGATTGCCCGAAGGATCCGCTCCGCGCAGTCTGAGCAGAGCCCCATCCTTGGCCCAGGGCTGGGCGGGGGCAAGGGCCTCGGAATCGAAGGACGCCACAGGCGTGCCATCAGCCTTGATCTGGAGGATTCTTCCAGGAATGGGCTGCCACCAGTATCCCTTGCCCTGGGCAAGCCTTGGAGGGGAGTCCGGAAAGGCGAGTGAGGCTCCTGAGGGCATCGGCCAATGGGTCCATCCCTTGCTCTCAGAATAGGAGGATAGGCCCCCTGCATGGGCCAGAAGAAAGCTCCTGGGGCCGGTGGGCAGGAGATCGGCTGGGCCCTTGATCTCCTTGGCCAGATCGATGGGCTTGGGGTTTGGGCGATAGGGAGTGTTGTTCATCCTCTCGCCGCTCTGGAGAGGCAAGGGCAGGCGTAGGACCGTGGTGGGCCCGAGCAGGAACACGGAGCCGTTCCTGGAATCCCCTCCGAGCGCGAGTCGGTCACTCTGAGCGCGATGAACCCATCGGGCCGACTGGGTCGCAAGGTCCATCGCAATGATCAAAGGCAGTTCACCGGAGGACGCGTCGGCGGGCCGGTAGAGCAGGACTGCCACGTCTCCAGGCAGAACGATGGCATCGCGGAGTTCCGCAAAATTGAAGAACCCCTCTCTCACTCCGGCTGGGCGGGGCACGGCGAGGCTGGCGAGCACCTCCCCGGCCTGGAACAGGACCAGTCGTTGGCGATCGCTCTGGGTGAGTATCTGTACGGGCTGGATGCCCCCTGGCAGGGGAGCCAGCCAGCGGAGCGCGCGCAAGGGTGTCTGGCCATTCGCGTATTGCAGGAGAGTACCCGGTCCAGAGGCCTCGATCCTGAACGTCGCAGGGGGCTCTGGGGGAGGGGCCCCCGAGGGGCCACGCCGCACGAGCAACCAGAAGCAGCCCGCTGCGAGGGCCGAAAGGCAAAGGGCGGGGATCAGGATCTTCTTCAATGCAGTTCTCCGAGGGAGAGGAGATGGGCTTCCATCGCGATGGCGGCTCGGCTCAGGTGGGCGGCGCCCTTGGCTGCCTTGAGGGCCTTCATGCCCCCGGCGCGTTTGAGTGCCCTGTGGTCGATCTCGCCCTCTGGGAGCGGGGGAAGGAGTCCGAGCATGGCGTTGGTGGGGCAGAAGTCCTTGCTGTTCGCGTGGGCGAGATAGCCGAGAAGGGCTCCGAGCATCGTCTCCAGCGGAAAGAGAGCCGGTGCAAGCCCTCGTTGGTGACGATCCACGGACAGGCCGGCCACCAGCCCTGCTGCCGCGGATTCAAGATAGCCCTCGACTCCGCTCAGTTGCCCCGCGATCCACAGATTCTCGCGCCCCTTGACAGCGAGTGTCGCATCGAGAACGTCAGGCGCCTGGACATAGGTGTTGCGATGGATGCTCCCGAAACGAGCGAAGGTCGCCCCTTCGAGCCCGGGGATGAGCCGGAAGACCTCCTGCTGGGCTCCCCACTTCAGGCGGGTCTGGAAGCCGACCATGTTGTAGTGGTCGCCCGCAAGGGTGTCCTGGCGGAGTTGCACGACGGCGTGGGGCCATCGTCCTGTCCGGGGGTCGTCGAGACCCACCGGTTTCATGGGGCCATGGCGGAGGGTTTCGCGGCCGCGGTCGGCCATTACTTCGATGGGGAGACAGGCTTCGAAATAGGGCGTGTCGAAATCATGCAATTCCGTTCGGGGAGCGGCCAGCAGGGCATCCACGAAACGCGAATACTGCTGCGAGTCCATGGGGCAGTTGAGGAAGTCGGCGCCTCCCTTTCCGTATCGGGAGGCCTTGAAGGCCACCTCGAGGTCGATCGAGTCGACCTCCACGATGGGGGCGATGGCGTCATAGAAGTAGAGTCTGTCGAATGCCATTTCCCGGGAGAGCCATTCCGCGAGGGGCTCCGCCGTGAGGGGTCCGGTGGCCAGGATGGTTGGGACCCCGAGCTGGGGTTTCTCCACGAGGCCGTTGACCCAGCGGATTCCCGGATGGTTCCGCAGCGCGTCCGTGATGGCCTCAGAAAAGGCGGTCCGATCCACGGCCAGGCTGTTCCCGGCGGGAACCTTGCATTGCTCGGCCATGCGGAGGACCAGCGAGCCCAGCCTCCGCATTTCGGCTTTCAGGATCCCGGTCGCGCTGTTCGGGTCATCGCTTTTGAAGGAGTTGGAGCAGACCATCTCCGCGGCGAGTCCGGTGGTGTGGGCCGGAGTGAGGCGTTCCGGCCGCATTTCGTGGAGGTGGACCCGATGGCCTCGCTCTGCGAGCTGCCATGAGGCCTCTGCCCCTGCCAGTCCTGCACCGATCACGGCAACATCCACGGTTCCATCCTTTTCCATGCCCGCAAAGGGGCTCTTGGGGAATTCTCTCACACGGTATAGAAGGGGGCCGGAGGTCCGGGGCGGAGGCCGTTCGGGAACTTTCCCAAGAGGTTCAAGGAATCCCCTGTTTTGGGGCATCTCGGAGCGAAAAAAGTTCTTGCCTCTTCGTGAGTGAATGGTATTCTGATTGTCCGGCGCAGTTAGAGGGTGCCGGGAAGATTGAGGGGTTGGCGGGTCGGGAACGGCAGGCTAATTCAGAGTGATCGAGGACTCGAGGGTTTTTGGTCGCAGTGACTCAGGGCGTCTTTGACAGCCGGAT
>JAYSNJ010000041.1:0-22329 GCA_043723905.1 Holophagaceae bacterium | reverse complement strand
TTTTCCAACCATGTCTTGGATGGATTGGATAGCGCACAATCACGCGATCTTCGCCCATGTCCCGGTGGCCGTGGCGATTCTCATCCCCTGGGCGCTGGTCTCGGCGCAGCGGGCCGGGCGGGGGATCCGGCCCTGGTGGGTGACCTGCCGCTACCTGGCCTGGGGGGGCGTCCTCTTCTCCCTGGGCGCTGTCCTCAGCGGTGGCCTGCAGGCGAGGCACCTGAATCTCCTCATCCCCGGCCAGCTCCTGGCGCCCAAGGGCAGCGGGGCCCTGGCGTTGTTCCGGCTGCACGAGGTCCTGGGGGCCTCCAGCCTCGTCCTGGGCCTGCTCACGCTGAAGGCCGTCTTCCGGCGCCGGGAGGAGCACCAGGGGCTGGGCTTCCTGCCCCTCGTTCTGGGACTGTTCTGGTCGGCGGCGAGCCTGGGCGCCGGATGGTATGGCGTCCAGGTGGGCAGACCCCCGGTTCCGGTTGCGGCCGCTCCCGTCGCAGCGCCGGTCCCCCCGCCTCCTCCCTCAGGCGTCGAGCCGGAGGCCAACGCCCCCCTGCGGGCTCTCGACTACCTGAGTCTCGTGCCCATGCACACTGAACCCGTCCGCAATCCGCTGCACGGCAACCGCTGGATCCGCGTGTGGGTGACGCCTGGAGCGGAAGCCGCCTACCGGGCAGGCCAGAGACTGCCCGAAGGGGCTCTGCTGGTGATGAGCAGCCTGGAGGATCGCTGGGGCCGCCCTGGGGTGGAAGTGGGCCCCCTCTATGCCCTGGAAATGAAAAACGCCAAGGCCCAATTCACCTTCTATTGGCCCAGGGTCCCCGAGGCCAAGCGGGGCGAGACCGGCGGCGCCGAGCGAGCCTACTGGCGGGGGGAGGACCCCAACCTCGCCAGCTGCCTGAATTGCCATCTGGACGGGCTCGCCCTGAAGCGGGACCGCAGCAGCTGGGTCGTGCCCAAGAAGCCCAAGGCCGACGCGGCCCTCAGCGCAAATTAGGCATGTGAACGGGGTTGACCCACCTGGGTTCTTAACAATTCTTAACACCCCAAATCCCGATCCGGGTCCCAGACTGGAGCCTTCTCACCCGCTCCCCTTCGAGCGCAGGTGGATGCCATCCCGGGGGTTGAACAAGCCATGCGGAAGCTCTTCGCCCTCGCAGCCCTCCCTCTGCTCGCAGCGGCTCCCGTGACTGTGAAGATCACCCAGGCCACGGTGACCTGGGGCGCCGGCGTGGAACCCAAGGGGGCCATGCCGCCGGGGCACTTCGAGGCCCAGGTGCTCCTCCGGGGGCGCAAATTGCCGGGACATCCCATTTTTCGCGTCTGGCGGGCGAAGCTCGGCGATTTCCCGGGCCTGGAGGGCAAGACGGTGAAGTGCCCGCCCATGGCCAAGGCCTTCCGCCTGGAAGCCACGGCTACCAGGGGTGCGGGTGGCACCTGGGTGCTCCAGGGGGTCTGGCCCGGCGCACCGGAGTCCGAAGACCGATTGGTGGTGGAGGTCTCTGCGGGTCCCCGCTCCCTGGGCTGGGCTGCTTCCCCGCTCAGGGAACAGCTCCTTCCCACTGTCGGAAAGCCGCCTGCAGTTTCTCGTGAAAGCGACCGATAAGCATCTGTTTGGAGGGACCTCGGTCTAGGCAGAGGTTCCCTGCTCCGTCATCCCACCCTTCCCGGGTTTTTCGAGGTGTTCATGTCGATCCGATCCCTGATTCCGAGCCTGGCGCTGCTGATCGCCTCGGGCTCACTCCAGGCCCAGGAGGCCTCCCATCAGGTCCAGCCTGATCCCTCCCTCAAGTTCCACTACAAACGGTTCTTCCGGGGCACTGACGAGAAGATCGTGGACGAGGCCTGGGCCCGCCACCAGTGGTGGCTGGAGCGCATGGGCGGGGAATTGGGACCGGACTTCTACCAACGCTACGTGCGGGAGGCCGAGAAGGAGCGGGCCCGCAATCCCCTGCTCTTCCCCCGGCCCGGCGTGGAAGCGCCCGTGGCCATCACGGAGGCCGCCTGGACGAACATCGGCCCCACCACTGCCGCCTTCGCCAGCAACGGGACCACCCTGACCATCGTCGACAGCGGCCGGGCCCGGACGATCCTGCCCCACCCCTCGAACCCCGATATCCTCTACTTCCTCAATGCCGGCGGCGGACTCTGGAAGACCACCAATTTCACGGCGGCCAACACCACCTGGGCCCCCATGACGGATTTCGTCGGCAGCACCGCCGGCGGCTCCGCCGCTTTCGGCCGCACGGCTGAAGTGCTCTACTACGGCACCGGGGATTCCTTCGACGGCGGCGTGGGCGGATTCGTCGTGAAGTCCCTGGACGGAGCGGCCACCTGGAGCAGCGCGGTCTTCCTCGCGGGCGCCACCAAGGTCCTGGATCTCAAGGTGGATACCTCTGGTGGCCAGGACATCCTGCTCGCGGGCACCAATGCGGGCCTCTTCCGCAGTGCCAATGGCGGCGCCTCCTTCACGGCGGTGGGAGGGGCGAATTTCACGGGGAAGGCTGTCTGGAGCATCGTTCAGACCTCCCTGGGCTGGCTTGCAAGCGCACAGGATTCCTCCGGCGTCGGCGCGCTCTATGTATCCACCGACTTGGGCGTGACCTGGAACCCCATCACCAATGCGGGCACGGTGTTCACCGGCGCGGGCCGTTCGACACTGGCCGTGGGAGCGCCAGGGGATGCCATCGTCTACTGCTATGCCGCCAACACGGGCGACGCCAAGCAGCTGGACCTCTTCAAGAGCGTGGACGGAGGTCAGACCTGGGTGGCCAAGGGCATCACGGCCATGGTGCCCGCGGGCAGCAACAGCCATCAGGCCACCATGGACATCATGGCGGGCCAGGCCTTCTACAACCACATGCTCCTGGTGGATCCCACGGACGCCACCCGCAACACGGTGATCCTGGGCGGCCAGCTGGCATCGGCCCGCACCACGAATGGGGGTAGCACGTGGACCCTGCTCACGGATTGGCTCCCCGATGGCAGCACCATCACGCTGCCCTATTCCCACGCGGACCATCACTGCGCGGCCATCACGACCGTCGGGGGCACCAAGCGCATCATTTTCGGGAATGACGGGGGCATTACGGTCAGCCTGGACAACGGGGTGACCTTCGATGACAAGAAGAACAACGGCCTGGCTTCCCACCTGATCTACGCCCTGGCCGTCAATCCCAAGCAGACCGGGAGTGCCTTGATCGGACTCCAGGACAACGGCACACGCAGCCGCGTCCTCAGCCCCCTGGGCACGGTCTACAACCAGATCCGGGGCGGCGATGGCTTCGGTGTGGGCTGGGCACCGGGTTCGGGCGTGAGCACGTGTTCCTACGTCTACAACGCCATCAGGCGGTCCACCACCAATCCCCCAGTCGCCCAATCGAACTGGTCCGCCTTCGTCGCCGGATTGCCGGCCCAGACCAGCACGAACTTCTATTTCGCGACCCCCATCCTCACGCCCACCGAGCAGGCGGATCCTACGGGGAACGTCTTCTTCACCTACGGCAGGGTCGGCATTTACAAGAGTAACGCCACCGGCTGGACCACCATCGGCACCCCCGGCACCGGGGGCATCTCCACCGGTCGCGCCGTGCGGGCCGTCAGCCACGGTCTGGGCGTCCATCCTTCCAACCTGAATCTCATCGGAGCGGCTGGCAACGGCGGCTACCTGATGATCACGACGGATGGGGGCAATACGTGGACGGAGCGGTTCCTGGGCTCCACCGGCACCGATGGCCAGAACATCGGCTGGTACGGCTTCAACGCCAACGTGGCCTGGGCCACGGACCAGATCCTCTTCGCCTGCTCGGAGGCCACGAATCCTGGGGCGGCCCACGTGGCCAAATCATCGGACGGTGGCGCCACCTGGCTCCGTTCGGACGCCGGTCTGCCGGATGTGCCCGTCACCAAGATCGTGATGGACCCCGGGGACGGCACCAACCAGACCGCCTACGCCGCCACCTGGCTGGGGGTCTACCGCACTACCGACGGGGGCGCGATCTGGACCCGCTTCGGTACAGGCCTGCCCCAGGGCCGCGTCAGCGATCTCTATGTTGCGCCGGACAGTTCCTACATCCGCATCGCCACCTGGGGACGGGGCGTCTGGGAGATGGTCAACGTGCCCACCACGGGCACGGTGAGCATCACGCCCACTTCTGCTTCTCTTTTCATGGGCGAAACGACCACCTTCACGGGCACCGTGAACGGCGGCGGCACCGTGAGCTACACCGCCACGGGGGGCACCATCACCCCGGGGGGGCTCTACACCGCTGGAGCCACTGGAGGCACTTTCTCCGTGGTTGCCACTAATGCGGCCGATGCCACCAAGAGCGCCACGGCCACCGTCACTGTGGCTGTGCCGGTTCCCGTGGCCTTCACCACCCAGCCTCAGAGCACGACATCCGGAGTGGGTCTCAACGCCACCTTCAGGGTGGCTGTCACGGGCACAGGCCCCCTGAGCTACCAGTGGAAGAAGAACGGGAGCGCCATTTCCGGTGCCACCGCCGCCTCCTACACCACTCCCGCCCTGGCCTTGGCCGATAACGGCAACACTTACTTCTGCGAAGTGACCGGCCTGGCGGGCATGGTGCCCTCCAGTTCGGCCACCCTGACAGTGAAGGCCCTGGGCACGGGTACCACCGTTTCGAACACGACTGCAGGCGCCATTCCGGATACGGGTAGCACTGGCGCTCCCCTGGATGTCTCCTTCACCGTTTCCGGCGTCACGGGCAATGTGGCGAATGTGACCCTGGGGCTATACGTGACCCATACCTGGGTGGGTGATCTCGACATCACGCTGCTCGCCCCCGATGGCACGGCGACCATCCTGGCCACCAAGATCGGCGGCGGCACCTATGGCCTGAACGATACGACGGGCAAGGCCCTGGGTTCATCCTGCGGCACCTACGCCGTGATCTCCGACTCCGGCACCAAGGCCATCCAGACTGTCGTCAAGGCTGATCTGCCCCTGGTGGGCACCTTCGTTCCCTATCAGGCCATGGCCGCCTTCCGCGGCAAGAGCCCCAATGGCACGTGGATTCTGCGAATCAAAGACCGCGCAGCGGGAGACGCTGGGACGTTCCAGTGCGGTGCCCTCACCGTGACGCCCTTCGGGGCCCCGGCGGTCCCCAGTTTCGATGTCAACCTGGATACCGTGGTGGATGGGTACGACCTGCTTGCATTCTTGAAGAGCTACGGCAGCACCGCGGATGGGGATCTCGCCAAGGCCGATTTCAACAGCGATGGTCAGATCGACGATTCCGACCTCACCGCCCTGCTTAACGCCCTTTGAGGAAGGACCGGACCATGAACCTACGCACTTCGATCTCTGCGCTTATTGGTGGTCTTTCGCTCGCCATCGCCCTTGCCTGCGGGGGCGGCGGGGACAATCCTCCCGCGCCAGCAGGTGTCTCGGTAAGCGTTTCCCCCACCGCGCCCTCCATGGTCGTGAGCGGTACCCAGACCTTTACCGCCACTGTTTCAGGTTCCACGAATACCGCCGTCACCTGGACCGTGCAGGAAGGCGCCACGGGTGGCGCGATCACATCGGGTGGTCTCTACACGGCCCCCGCCTCCACCGGCACCTATCATGTGATCGCCACCAGCGTCGCGGACATCAGCAAGAGCGCCAAGGCCACTCTGACCGTCACCGCCGCACCCGTTGTGGCCGTGACCGTCTCACCCGCCACCCCCTCGGTGGTCGTGAGTGGCACGCGCACCTTCACCGCCACGGTGACGGGCTCCTCGAACACGGCCGTCACCTGGTCCGTGCTGGAAGCAGGCACAGGCGGCACGATCACTTCCGGCGGTGTCTACACGGCCCCCGCCTCCACGGGCACCTACCACGTGATCGCCACCAGCGTGGCCGATACCAGCAAGAGCGCCACGGCCACCGTGACGGTCACCGCCGCACCCGTGGTGGCTGTAACCGTTTCGCCCACCACACCCACCCTGCTGACGAATGGCACGCAGACCTTCACAGCAACCGTGACGGGCTCCGCCAACACCGCCGTTACCTGGAGCGTGCAGGAAGGTGCCACAGGCGGCGCGATTACAACGGGCGGCGTTTACACAGCTCCCGCTGCGGCGGGTACCTACCATGTGATTGCCACCAGCGTCGCGGACACCGGCAAGAGTGCTACGGCCACCGTGGCGGTCACATCCAATGTCGCCATCGTCCTGTCCTACACGAACCCCACCACAGGCGCCTACCGCCTGATGAAGAACGACACGCTGAGCACGGCCACCCATCTGGTGTTGGACCTGACGGGCGTGGGCGCCTCCAGCGGCGCGGGCATCGCGTTCACCCTCACGGTGGACACGGCGCGGGTCACCTGGGTCAAGGTGAACGACGGGGATGCGGAGTACGTGGAGAACGGCGCCGTGCTCAATCTGGGCACGGCTCCCCTGGCCCTCAAGGGCAAGGTGGCCACCACGACCCTGACCGGCGTGGTGGGCCAGAAGGGCACAGGCTCTTCCCTGTCCCTTAACGGCGCATTGGCGCGGGTGGCCCTGGATCTCAAACCATTCGTATCGGTCGGCGCGGCGACCCTGGCCTCCCCCAAGGCTCGGATCCTGGCGGCCGATGGCACCATCACGGATGTGACCGTCACGCCGGGAACGTTGACAGCCAACTGATCCCCGCAGACGAGAGGCCCCCTGGAGGCTCTGGCCTCCAGGGGGCTTTCTCTATGGATAACCCGGGCGGCCTCCTAGAATTGACGAATGAGCATCCTCATTGTCGAAGACGAACCCAGGACGGCCCAGGAACTGCGTGCAGGCCTGGAACGGGGGGGCTTCGACGCGGTGGTCGCCGCGAGCGGTGAGGAGGCCCAGGGCCTCGCGAACCAGGGGGCCTTCGAGGCCCTGGTGGTGGATGTGATGCTGCCCGGCATCTCCGGGCTGGATTTGGTGAAGCGGTTGCGGGAGGGCGGCGCGAAGGTGCCCGTGCTCTTTCTTTCTGCGCGGGGAGGATTGGAGGACCGCCTCCTGGGCCTCGAGATCGGCGGGGATGACTACCTGGCCAAGCCCTACAGTATCCTGGAGGTGCTGGCACGGCTGCACGTTCTCACCCGCCGGAATTCCAGGGAATGCCCGAGCCGGGTGGAGGTGGCGGATCTGCTCTGGGAGCCCGAGGCCCGGCGCATCACCCGCTCCGGCCAGCGCATCGATCTCGGCCCCAAGGAATACGCCATCCTGAGCCTCCTGCTCCAGAACCGGGGGAAGGTGGTTTCCCGTAGGCAGCTGGTCCAGACCGTCTGGGGCCTGGAGGGCACCGTGGACACCAACGCGGTGGATGTGCAGATCCTGCGCCTCCGGAGGAAGGTGGACGAGCCCTTTCCGGTCAAGCTGATCCGCACACTCCGGGGGGTGGGGCTGCTGCTGGACACCGATGAAAACCGATAGGGGCAGCATCCTCTGGAAGCTCCAGGGGGGATTCGCCCTGGCGGCCATTCTCCTGGCCACGGGGATGGCCCTGTTTATGGATCACAGCCTGCGGAAATCCCTGGAGACGGAGGACGCCCAGGTGATGGAAAGCCAGGCCAGGGCCCTTCTGGAGCAGCTGAGGGGCTCCGGACCGGTGGATTCCCGGGCCGAGCCCCTCCTGGAAAAGGCCGAGTGGCGGTTCCTGGATGGCACGGGGGTGACCCGGCGGCAGAGCCCCGGCATGGCCCGGCTCCCGGAATTCACCTGGCCCCCTCCGGGGCAGATCAGAGAAGTGGAGCTGCCCGGGAAGGGCACCTTCTCGCTGATGGTGCGTGCCCTGAACCTTCCATCGGCCTCGGGCGCATGGGAGGCCGGGTCTCGGGAGGGGATGCTGCTCCTGGCCATGGACCGCACCCACGAGGAGGAACTGGTGAAGGGGTTCAGGCGAACCCTCGCCCTCGGGGCTTTCACCGCTGCCATCCTGGCCGCGCTGCTGGGGCGTTGGATCGCCGCATGGGGGCTTGCGCCCCTGCGCCAGATCTCGGGCGAGGCTTCGGCCATCAGCGAGCAGAATCTGGATCATCGCCTGGACGCGGGCCACTTTCCCTCGGAACTCCAGGAGCTCGTGGCCACCCTGAACGGTGTGTTGGCGCGCCTGGAGGAATCCTTTCAGCGACTGGAACACCTCGGAGCAGAACTCGCCCACGAGTTGAGAACCCCCCTCCAGAACCTGCGGAGCACCCTGGAGAACGCCCTCCTGTCGCCAAGCCAACCCGGTCCTGCCCTCCTGGGTGGTCTCCTGGAGGACTGTGATCGCCTGGGGGCCCTCATTGAGCAGATCCTGTTCCTGGCCCGGAGAGGAGATGGGTCCTCAGGGCTGGAAAAGAAAGTGCTCTCCACCTTCGATCTGCTGGAGGAGACCCGCTCCTTTTTCGAGGCCGCCGCGGAGGAATCCGGGATTTCCCTCGCACTCGTCCCGGGTGCGGAACTGCAGGTCCAGGGCGACCGCCTTCTCCTCCTGCGTGCCCTTCACAATCTGGCATCCAACGCGCTCAAGCACACGCTGGAGGGGGGACGGATTGGACTGGGCGCGAGCGCGGAAACCGGCTGGGTGACCCTGTGGGTCCAGGATGACGGCCCGGGCATCCCGTCGGAATGGATTCCCCGCCTGGGAGCCCCCTTCGTGCGCGGACCCGGCTCCGCCTCCCGGGAGGGACTGGGGCTGGGCCTCGCCATCGTGCGGCGGGTGGCGCAGATCCATGGGGGCGAGATGCGGATCCAGAGCGAACCTGGACAGGGTGCCCGGATGGAGCTGCGCCTGCCGAGCAGGAGCAGGGGATAGGTATCAGAAGCTGGCGCGCACGCTCAGCTGCCAGACTCGGGGCTGCTGGTAGTTCCCGGGAGTGAAGGCGGTGGTGACGTTATTGATGAGAGTCATGGGCTGCTGGTTGGTGGCGTTGTAGCACTCCAGGGAGGTGCGCCAGGTGACGCGCTGGATGGAGAAACCGTGGGATAGCGCGAGGTCGAGGCTGGAGGTCCAGGGCAGTTCGAAGTCTCCCCGGCGGGCGCCGGGGGCGAGCACGAGAACGCCTCCACTCCTGGTCAGGGCGCTGTAGTGCAGGCCGGAGCGGCGGAGGAAGCTGCCGCTGAGCTCCAGGCCTAAGGGCAGGGCGGTGCTGCCGAAGGCCTTGAAGGCGTGGTGGACGGATTCGTTGAGGGGCCCCTCGTACTGGGACAACCGGTAGTCCTGGCGCAGGCCGGGGATCTGGGCGAAGCCGGTGTTCTTGCCCGTGGCGCTGGCGACATTGCCCACTTCGCTGTTGCCCCGCAGATCGCCGTGGGAGTAGCTGAACTGGAACCGATGCCCGCCTTCGAAGCGGCGGTGGGCGCTCAGATCGAAGCCCTTGAAGTCCCGTTTCAGGCCCGGCAGGTTGGCGATGACCTTCTTCCCCTCGGAGGAATTGGCCAGGGTATTCAGCTCAGGCAGGTAACCCCAGGTCGGATCGTAGGTATCCAGGAGATCGCGGATGGCCTTCTGGGTGTAGACGGCCTCCAGGGTCCAGCGGCCCAGGCCGGGGACCTCCTGGATGCGCTCCAGGCCCACCTGGGCGAGGTCCGTGCGGGGGGCCTTCAGCTCGGCCACGGCGATGTTCTTCACGCCCTGGGTGCCCGTGCCCTGCCAGGTGCGCCAATCGCCCAGGGCAGGGATCCAGACGGCCTTGAGAAGGGCGGGCCCGCCGGTGACAGAGCCGCCGCCCGTAAGATTGCCGGGGGCGGGGGGGCTGTAGATCCGGCCCCAGTAGGCGAAGATCCGGGTGAGGCCATCGCCCCTGGGGTCCCAGGAGGCGCCCAGGCGGGGGCTGAGGAGGGTCTGGCCGTAGAGGCTGCGGCCATCCTCGCCCTTCAGGGAGGCCCGGTCGGCGCGCAGGCCGAGGTTCACGGTCCAGTGGGAAGAGGGATGCCAGTCGTCCTGGAGGAAGAGGCTCAGGGTCCGCTGGCGCAGGGGGGACCCGTAGCTGCCCAGGTCCGCCGTGTTGCGCTGGTACAGGTAGCTGGCGAGGCCGCCGACCAGCTGGGTCGAGACGGGGCTGGGGGTGAGCAGGCTATCCCCGATGGCGTATCCGAAATCGCTCCCATAGTGGGCCAGGAGGCCCGCCCGAATGGCGGTGATGTCTCCACTGGAGGGCCCCGCGCCGCCCTCGGCCCGGTCCAGGAAGGAGAGCCCGCCGCTGGGACGCTTGTAGGCCTGGGTGTATTCCGACTGGAGGCCCTGGAAACCGCCCTTCACGGCGTGCTCTCCGGGGTTCCAGCTCAGTTCGCTGCGGAAGGTGACATTGCGAATGCGGTCCAGGCGATCCTCGGCATAGGCGCCGAAGCTTTCGCCGCCGGGCGCATCGAGCTGGGCACGGTTGGGCCCGGCCTCGGGGTTGGCCGGGGACCACTGGAAGTCCGTGCGGTGCAGGCCCAGGGTGTTCTCCCAGGTGAGGCTGGAGGCCAGCTGTCCCACATGGTGCAGGGAGAAGCTGTTGCCGCCGCGGGTGCGGTCGGGCATCTGGAAATCCTTCACCGAGCTGTCGTAGGCCGCGTCGAAGTTGTGCTGGCACACGGGATCCCCGATCCAGGACAGCTCGATGCGGTGGGCCTCGGTGGCCAGCCATGTGAATTTGAGGAAGCGGTAGGACCGGTCCTCCTCCTGGCTGCGCCGGTGGGGGAGCGTGCCTGCGGGCTGGACATTCTCGTAATCCAGGCTCAGCAGCTGGCGGTTGAAGGCTCCGAAGAAGAAGAGGCGGTCCTTGACCAGGGGGCCGGAGAGGGAGAAGCCCCAGGCCGTGGCGTCCGTGGGGCGCTCATCGGGGAAGTTGGACTTGCCGGTATCGGGGCGGCTGTTGAGGCCCCGCCAGTTCCGGCTGCCGAAGAGCGCCCCCTGGAAAGTATTGGAGCCACTCTTGGTCACCATGGAGAAGACGCCGCCGGAGGCGAAGGCGATCTCGGCCTTGTGGCCTCCCGTGGTGAGGGTCTGGCTCTCCAGGATCTCGGTGCTCAGGTTCAGGCCGAAGCGGCCGTTGGAGCTGAGGTTGGTGGACATGCCATCGACCAGGTAGGCATTGGCGTCGAGCATGGAACCCAGGACTACGGGCTCGGGCTTGCCCGAAGGCGAGACGCCCGGCGCCAGGTAGCTGTGCTCCACGTAGCGCTGGGGGCTGAAGGGCAGGCGCTGGAGATCGGCGGCGTCGAAACTCGTCTGCACCGCCAGGCTGCTGGTCTCTGTGCGCAGGGGGGAGTCTTCCACGGTGACGGTGGCCTGGGCCTCGCCGCTGCGCAGAACGATCTGGGCCCGCTCGTCGGCCTTCAGGAGGAGGGTCTGGTCCTGGAGGCGGTAGCGGCCCGGGATCAGGCCGGCCAGGGAGGCGAAGCCCTTGGCATCCGTGCGCAGCTCCCGGTGCTCCGCGCGCTCCAGGGACTCCAGCCTCAGCGAGACACCCGCGAGGGGCTTCCCCTTCGAGTCCAGCATCCGCACCTGCAGGCTGCCGGTGGTTTGCGCGGAAAGGGATCCGGCCACCAGGCACAGGGCGAGACCAAAGATGTCAGAAAGATGTCGTGAACATGTCATCAACCTATTCTTCCACAGGGGGCGGAATGGGGAAAGACGGACTTGGGAGGAGGGTCGATCACTCTTCGGCAGCGTAGACTTCCCGCGGCTTTCCGGCACCCCGGTCGGACCCGATGATGCCCTCTTCCTCCATCTATCGCAGGCTCCGCAGGAGCCTGCTCCTGCTCGCTTCGCTCGCAGGGATGGAGCCTCTATCTCTCGCAGGCGCAGCTGGAACCCGCTCCTGCTCCCTGGCTTCGCCGGATCGCAGAGATGGAGCCTCCCATCCGGGACCGGATGGAGGATCACTCTTCGGCAGCGTAGACTTCCCGAGGCTTTCCGGCACCCCGGTCGGACCCGATGATGCCCTCTTCCTCCATCCGGTCGATCATGCGGGCGGCGCGGCCATAGCCGATGTTCAGCTTGCGCTGGAGGAGGCTGGTGCTGGCCTTGCGCTCGCGCTTCACCACGGCCACCGCGCGGTCGTAGATGTCGTCGCCCCCGCCGGTGCCTTCCTCGCCCATGGCCTGGGTGGCCTCTTCATCCGTTTCCATGGCATTGAGGAGGGCCTGGTTGTACTCGGGCTTCCCGTGGGCCTTGAGCCATTCCACCAGGCGCAGAGTCTCCTCCTCGGTGATGAGGGGGGCGTGGATGCGGTGGGGGCGGGCGTTCCCCGGGGCCAGGAAGAGGGCGTCGCCCTTGCCCAGGAGCTGCTCGCCGCCGCTGCTGTCCAGGATGGTGCGGCTATCGATCTTGGTGTTCACCCGGTAGCTGAGGCGGGCCGGCAGGTTCGCCTTGATGACGCCTGTGACGATATCGACGCTGGGGCGCTGGGTGGCCAGGATGAGGTGGATGCCCACGGCGCGGGCCTTCTGGGCGATGCGGGCGATGCTGTCTTCCACTTCGCTGCGAGCCACCATCATGAGATCGGCCAGTTCGTCGATGACCACGACCACGTAGGGCAGGGGATCCAGGTAGGCGGGGCGGTCCGGCCAGCGCGGGTTCGGCGTGCGATCACTGAGATCGATGTTGCCGCCGGCCTCGAGCACCTTGGCGTTGAAGCCTTCCAGGTTGCGCACACTGAGCAGGGCGAGGCGCCGGTAGCGGTCCTCCATCTGGGCCACCACCCACTTGAGCACCCGGCCGGCCTCCTTCATGTCCGTCACCACCGGGGCCCAGAGGTGGGGGATGTCTTCGTACATCCCCAGTTCCACCATCTTGGGATCCACGAGGATGAGCTTCACCTCGCTGGGCAGGGAGCGGAGCAGCACGGAGCAGATCATGGCGTTCACGCCCACGCTCTTGCCGCTGCCGGTGGAGCCGCCGATGAGAAGGTGGGGCATCTTGGCGAGATCGGTCACGACTGGATTCCCGGCGATGTCCTTGCCGAGGGCCAGGGCCAAGAGGCTCCGGGCCTCCTTGTGCGCGGGATCCCGGAAGGCGGGGCTGTCCACGATCTCCCGGAAGGCGATGACCTCCCGCCTGGGATTGGGCACCTCGATGCCCACCAGGTTGCGGCCCGGGATGCGGTCGATGCGAACCTTTTCCGCCTGCAGGCCCAGGGCGAGATCGTTCTCCATGCCGATGACCTTGGCCAGGGGCACGCCCGGGTCGGGCTGGAATTCGTAGACCGTGACGACAGGGCCGGGCTGCATGCCCACGACCGTGCCCTTCACCTTGAATTCGGTCAGCTTCTGTCCGATGAGGGCGCGGGTGTCCTCGAGGACCTTGGGGTCCACCCGGGTGCCCGGCCCCGGGGGGTCAAAGAGGCGCCGGGGCGGCAGCTCCAGGCGATCCGCGGGGGCGAAGGCCGAGGTCTCGCCCTCGAGCCTACGGGAGGTCTTCCGCGGGGCCGCATGGGCGAGCATGGGCTCCGGCAGCGGGTGCCGGGGGGTGGGTTCCGTGAGGCCCAGGGGCTGCTGCTCGGCCACGCGGCCGTAGCGGTCCTGCATGAGCAGGGGCTTCACGAGCTGGGCCCTGGCCGGGGGTGGGGGGGGCAGATCGCGCAGGAGGGCGGGGGCCGGCAGGGGGGTGTCGGCGGGCCTGTGGAGATCCTCCAGGACCAGGGAATCCTGGAGGGATTCCGAGATCATTCCGGAATGGATGGGCGCCAGTTCCCGGGAGGGGGTGTCCAGGCGCATGGACTGGATGATGGGCAGGCCCATATCCGGGGCCAGCTGGTGGTTATTCCGCCTGAAATCGGCAGTTTCCTTCTGGGCGCGCAGGAAGGCGTCCTGCTGTTCCCTGTCCATCTGGCCCTGCTCGCTGAGGCGCTGGAGCTCGGCCGCATCCCGGGCGTCCAGGTCAGGCAGGGAAGCGGCTCGGCCGCTCTTCCAGGCCAGGAAGGGGCGCTTGAGGAAGTCCAGTGCCCCGCGGAGGCCCTTGCCGGGCAGGGGCCGGAGGAAGGGCCAGGCATGGTGGCCCATCCAGCGGGCGAGCAGCGCCCCCAGGGCCCGGGTGAGGGCCGGGGCCAGGATCAGCGCGGCGATGAGGATCAGGAGAGAGAGGAGGAGGGGCAGTCCCACGGGACCCAGGGCGTGGCGGCTGGGGGGCCAGAGGGTCGCACCCAGCCAGCCGCCCCAGCGCCAGGCACCGGTGGAAAGGCCCGCCTCCGAGGTCCAGGAGCGGGTGCCGAAGGCGCCCAGGAGCGTCCACAGGGAGGAGGCGAGGACGCACCAGGCCACACGCCGCGGCCACTTGAGGCCGTCCCGGGTGAAGACCTCCCACAGGATGTAGGCGGGCACCAGCCAGGCGCCCACGCCCACGAGGGTCTGGAGGAAGCCCGCCAGATGGGCGCCGAAGAGTCCGCAGGGGTTCTGGATTGCGCCGCCGATGGGGCCCTGGGAGAAGAGATGGGGATCCAGGGGGTGGAAAAAGAGCAGCGACACCCCGAGCAGCAGCGCGAAAAAGCCCGCCACGACCCTGAGCAGTAGTCTGCCCATTCCCTTCACGACACCTCCCGGTATTCTTCGAGTCTAGCTTAGGGGCCGTCCAGGAATGACCTGTGCAGTTCAGGTTGTTCCGATACGGCCCCTTATGCCGCTCGAGCGATATATTTGTTCAGGTTTTCCCTGGGCCGCGGCGCAGGCCGCCGATCAGCGCTGGGCCGCCGCAGAGGAAGCGGAGGTGCCCGATGTGAGGAGGGCAGCCCGCCGGTCCCGCGGCCAGGGGGGTTTTCCGCCGGCCTGGACATAGCTGCCCACGTTCACGAAACGCCAGCCGTCAGCCAGGGCGCGATCCAGGAAGGGCCCCAGGACCCGCGCCGGACGGTCTTCCACGGGCCGGGCCGAACCCAGATGCATGAGGACGATGAGGCCATCGCCATCCTGGCGTCCCATGCGATCGTGCAGGCGGTCCAGGATGGCGTTGCCTGTGCGGTACAGCTTCCGCTCCTTCAGTGTGGCCCAGTCCAGTGTATCGGCCCCCTCGCTCCAGCCCACGTGGCGGTAGCCCAGTTCCTCCGCCCACCTGCGGAGTTCCAGGGTGTGCTCGCCATAGGGGGCCCGCCACAGCGGGTCCATGGGGCGGCCAATCAGGCGAAAAAAGGCCTGATCCGCTGCCAGGAGCTCCTGCTGGAAGCGCTCCTTCGTCCATCTGGGATCCCGGGGGCCTTGGGGCGCGAAGTGGGGATGATCCAGGGTGTGGTTCCCGATCTCGTGACCGTCGCGGTCGATGCGCCGGACGATGTCGGGGAACTTCTGGATGAAGGCGCCGGTGAGGAAGAAGGTGCAGTGCAGTCCCCGGGCCCTGAGGGCCTCCAGCACATCCAGGGCCACCTCCGAGGTGGAACCCCCGTCGAAGGTGAGGCAGACCTGCCGTTGGCCCCGGGGGCCCCGCAGGAGATTGAACCCTTCGCCCGAGCCCGGCCAAGGGGTCCAGCCCGAGGGGGGCAGGGCTGGTGCAAGCCTTGGCTCGGGCGTGGGAAGGGGGCTGGTCTTCGGGGCCTCCGGCGCCCGGGACAGGGGCCTGGAAGGCACGATTCTCGTGGGCTCCGTCCTTTTGGGTTCGGGCCTTTTCGGTTCGGGCGCGGGGAGCGCGGGTTTGGGGGATGCGGCCTTCGGAGGCACGGACCCTGGCCGCCCGACCTGGGGAGGGGCCGGGCGACTGGGCTCCGGCCTTCTGGGCTCCAGGTTCCGGGGAGCCGGCTGTTTCGGCTCGATGGGCTTGGGTTCCGGCCGCTTCGGTGCCGGTTTGAAGAGCTCGGCCTTCAAGGGCTTTCGGCCTTCGGATGTGGATCTCGGCTTCAAAGGCCGTGCGGCGGCCTGGACAGGCTGATCGAAATCCCAGCGGGCCAGGAGCTTCCCTTCCCGGGTCCGCAGTTCGGCCTGCTCGCCCTTGCCGGGACGGTACATCTCCCACCGCACGGGACCGAATTCCACCAGGCGCCGCTCGTTCAGGGTCCGGCCCTTGAGCACAAGCTCCGTGGGCTGGTCCACTTCCCCTTCGATGACCAGCAGGCCGCCCAGGGCGTGCCACGTCCAGGGGGCCAGGGCCGCCTGGGGCGGGGCCGGAACGGGTGCGGGGGGCTCCTCCCGCCGACAACTGAGCGATCCGGAAATGCCCAGGGCTAGGCCAAGCATTCCGAGAACCTGGAGGACCTTCACTGGGCGTCCCGACGGCAGGCCGCCCAGTAGTTGGCCTTCTCGCGGATCCGCGTCTCCACGGCTGTGAAGCCCTGGCTCTCGAGGGTCTCCAGCAGCCACTGGGCCAGGGCCTCGGCGGTGGGGTTGCGTCCCTCCAGCCAGGACTGCTCGTTCAGGAGAGCGTAGTCCACCTCTTCTACCCACCCGTCCAGGGCCGCAGCCAGGGCCGATTCCGGGCGAGTTCCGTCCCAGGCCACGGTGGCCTCGAGTTCCCAGTTGTGCCCGTGGCGGGCCTCGACAAAGCCGGGGAGGTCATGGAAGTGGTCCGCCACAAAGGCGCGACGGAGGGACAGTCGAGAGGAAGTCATGGCAGCAGTGTACGGGTCGATCCTGGAAGGCGTAAAGCTCGCTCAGTGCGGATCGAAAGGGTTGCAGTTGGTGGGCTACAAATCGGGTATTCGTTCTCCGGAGGCACCAATTCGTCTCTTTGGGGCTTGGAAAGAGTCGGCCTTGAATCCACCCTTCAACCTGGATTCCTCCGTCAAAGCCCAGGGCACGTGCATGCATCCGGTCGCATCTCAATTCCCCGCAGTGATGGTCCTTCGGGAGAAGGGCGAGATCCTCTTCCTGGATCGACGGGCCTGTGAACTGACGGGCTATGGCTTCGGGGAACATCAGGATCTTCAGGCCCTGCTGGCCAGCCTCTTCCCGGAGAGCCTCGACCAGCTGAGGGCGACTCGGCTGTTCCGGCGGGCTGCGGCGACGGCGGGGCGGCAAGGTGCGGCGCGGTTCCAGGCCGAATTTCCCTCCAAGCACGGCCGCCGTCGGCAGACGATCGTGCAGGTCCAGCGCTGGGACCAGGAGCAGGGGGAGCGTTCCTACCTCGTGAGTCTGCTGCCCAGCGAATCCCGGTCTGCTTCCACCGCCCAGCCCCTTCCGGCCGGGGACCGGGCCGCCGTCATGCAGGCCGTGGCCCGGCGGGTCGTGCGCCTCCTGCAGGGCGCCGCCGACTGCAGTCACGGTCTGGCGATGGAAGGCGACCCCGCCGACGAGCGATTTGCCGTTCTTTCCGCTCTGATCGAACGGGCCCAGGGACTCCTGGGTAGCCTGGAGAGCCAGGGGCCGGACGGGCCCATGCAAGAGGGGGAGGGAAAGGCATGATGTCTCCGCAGGTCAAGCAGGTCTCGACTCCCACCTTCCGCTATGCGGTGGTGGAGGATGAGCCGCTGGCCATGCGTGTGCTGGTGCGCATGCTGGCCTCCCTGGCCCCCGACGCCGATCTGGCCTGGGAGGCCGCCGACGGGGATGCCGCTTTTTGCAGTCTGCGCCAGGACCCCGTGGACGTGCTCTTCCTGGACATCATGTTCCCCCCGGGCGGCGCCTTCCGGCTTCTGGAACAGGCCCGCACCGCGCTCCCCCAACTGCCGAAGATCGTCTTCGTCACGAGCCGGGAGGACCAGGCCCTGAAGGCCTTCGAATGGGCGGCCTTCGATTACCTGCTCAAGCCGGTCACGGCTCCCCGGGTGAAGGAGACGCTGGAGCGCCTGCGGGCCAGTCAGGCCTCGTCGGATCTGGAATCCCTGCTGCGGATGGTGAAGGATCTCGCCCACCAGACGGGTCCGGAGCGTTTCACGGTCAGCATCCGGGATCGCATCCTGGTCTTTCGCTGGTCGGAGGTCATGTACCTGCACACCGAGTTCCGCCAGGTCTTCGCCCATACGGCCCGGGGGAAGGTGCCCCTGGACAAGGGCGTGGACGAACTCGAGGCGCTGCTGGGGGACGGCTTCGTCCGCATCCATCGCTCCAGCCTCGTGAACCTCGACTACCTGGTGGAGGTGCGGAACCCCGCCTCCCTGGCAGGGGAGGCCGTGATGCAGGATGGCGCGAGCCTGAGTGTCAGCCGGGCCCGCATGGAGGAACTGCTCAGCCGCCTGGCGCGGATGCGGTAGGGCGCCTCACCTCGACTTCCGGATTCACGTGGACGGGGCCGACGCCTTCTGAAACAGTTCGGAACTCCGCACGTGGAGTTCGTCCGGGAATTCCTGCGGGAGGTCGAAAAGCCATGGTCGGAGGTCCGGATTAAAACGATCTTGTGTGGAATATTCCGCCGGAAAAGGAGACGCGATGGATGCTGCCGAACCCGTCCGTGAGCCTGCGATCCTGGCCTTCCGTGGGCGGAGTGGACTGCTTTTCGCAAACCCTGCCGCCCGTGCCTTGCTGGGCCCTTTCGCCCTGGAAACGGAGGATCTGCAGGCCCTGTGCATCCGGCTCTTCCCGGGGGCGACGGGCCACGACCGGGTCGCCTCCATCCTGCATCGGGCCTTGTCCGGTCGGGGGTTGCCCGGGGGCGAGAGCTTCCGAGCGGTATTCCGGACCCGGGAGGGCGGCCAGCGGGAGGGTCTCTTCCATGTGGATTCCTGGCGGGAAATGGATGGGGAATACTGGGCCATGCTCAGCTGCCCACCCGCGGGTTACCGTGATTTCAGGGCTCCGGGAACCCTGAGCTCCATGGGCTCCCTGAGCGATCTCATGGAACGGATCCAGGAACTGCTGGATGTGGCGGTCACGGTCGGTCGGGTGAGCCGGGACGGCGGGTTCGGTGCCGAGGATCCAGGGCTGGTCCAGCGTCTGGAGGAGGCGCGGGGCCTGCTGGCGGGTCTGGAGCGGGGAGCCTGATCAGGCCAGTTCCTCCCGCAGCGCGTCCAGGAACCCGACCAGGACCCGATGCCGGGACTGGGCACGCCAGCGGCCGGCCTCTGTGTTCATGCGGTCGGCCAGCTTCAGGAGCTTCTGCTCGAAATGATCCAGGCTGAAGCGCTTGTCGTCCAGGTCCCGGGCTTCGCCCCAGGGATCCTCTGGGTGCCACATGCCCGCGCCCATGGCGCCTCCTGTGGCGAAACAGCGGGCGAGGCCGATGGCCCCGATGGCCTCCAGCCGATCGGCATCCTGGAGCACGGCGCCCTCCAGAGTCGACGGCTTCGCGCCGCTCGAGAAGCCGTGAGTGGCGATGGCGCCGGCGATGGCCTCGGCCTGGCGTGCCAGGCCGGGGATCTCCCGGCACCAGTCCCTGGCCATTTCGGCGCCGAGGGCGCCGGTGCGGGGGGAATCCGGGTGGTTCTTGGGCAGGTAGACCAGATCGTGGAGCAGGGCCGCCGCCACACAGGCCTCCGCTTCGGCCCCTTCCTCGATGGCCAGCGCATGGGCATTGCGGGCCACTCGCAGCGCATGGCCGAGGTCGTGGGCCCCGTCCCGGGATTCAGATGCGAAGCGGGCCTGCAGGCGCTCCAGCAGGGGTGGAGCCCAGGGAAAGGGGAAGGCTTGAGCGGTCATGGTTCCAGCCTAGCGGGCCCTGGCGAGTGTTCGAGGGGCGCCCTTGGGGTGGGTGTTTTATGCGCATAAATATGCGAATATTCGATCCCCCAGAACCGGGTAATCTGTTGAAGGATGTCCCCGGGAAGTTCTTCCCACTGCGGCGCTCTGGGTCATCCGATCATTTCCGTTCCCCCCTGGAGGCCCGATGCGGACCCTCAAGCTCCTCTTCCTCGCGATGCTCATGGCCGTGGGCGCCTGGGCGCAGCGGGCGCCTCACCTGGATCCCGAGACGGACGTGAAGATCGGCTTCCAGAAGGGGGCCGTGGTGGTGAGCGTTCCCGAGGGCGCGCACCTGAAGAAGAGCTTCATGGAGGTCACGCTGAAATCCAAGCCCGGGAGCCTCCGGGTGGGGCCCCTGCCCAAGACCACGGGCGTGGATGAACTGGGTGATCCCGTCTGGCATGGCACGGTGCGCATCCCTGTCCTGGGTGAAGGTTTGGCAGGGACCGCCGAACTCGACGTGCAGTACCAGCCCTGCACCGAAGGCGAGGGGGGCGTGTGCTTCCCGCCCACCACACGGACGTTGAAGGTGAAGGCTTCTGATATTCCTGCTGCAAAGGCGCCAGAAATATCCGAAGTGAACGTGGAGGAGAAGGCTGAAGGAGCCGCTCTGAAGGTGGGGACCCCCGGGGCCGAGGTTCAGCCTCAGAAGGCTGCTGCGACCGTTGTACCCCCCGAGCGGCGCGGACTATTCTGGGCCTTCATCCTCGTCTTTCTGGCGGGGCTGGGGGCCAGCCTCACGCCCTGTGTATTTCCCATGATCCCCATCACCATGCCATCATCGGGACGAAGAACGTCGGCAAGGCCAAGGGCTTCGCGCTGTCCCTGATGCTGGTGCTCGGCATGGCCGTCACCTACACGACCCTGGGTGTGATCGCAGCCAAGAGCGGCGCGGCCTTCGGCGCCTTCGCGCAGAAACCGGCCTTCCTCATTCCCGTGGCGCTGATCTTCGCAGTCTTCGCCCTGAGCCTCTTCGGCGCCTTCGAGATCCAGCTGCCCCAGTCGGTTCAGATGAGGCTTCAGGGCGATGGCCCCCGTAAGGGTTACACCGGCGCCTTCATCATGGGGCTGGTGCTGGGGCCCCTGGCCGCGCCCTGCGTTGGCCCTGTTATCGGCGCCGTGCTGGTGGGCATCGCGCAACAGGGAGACGTCCTCCTGGGCGGGCTGCAGCTCTTCGTCTTCACCCTCGGCATGGGTGTGCTCTTCATGCTGGTGGGCACTTTCAGCGCGGGCCTGCCCAAGAGCGGCGCTTGGCTGATCCGCTTCAAGCAGATCATGGGCCTCGTGGTGCTGGCCTTCGCTTTCTGGAGCCTGCGCCTCCTCGTCCCCGAATGGCTGAACTACGCCATGTGGACGCTGACGCTGCTGGTGGGTGCCGCAGTATTCGGGGCCTTCGAGGCGGCCGAGGGGCTGCTGTCCCAGCTCCGCAAGGGTATCGCCCTCCTGCTGCTGGCCCTGGGGCTGCTGTTGGGGATCAAGTCCGTGGAGAGCTTCCTGAACGTGCAGCTGCTCCCTCGCGCTGGCGCGACAGCACCCGTTGAACCCGCCGCGAAGACCTGGCTGGAGCAGGATCTCGAAGGTGCACTTCGGCAGGCCAAGGCCGAGCACAAACTGGTGCTGGTGGATGTCTACGCCGAGTGGTGCGCCCAGTGCAAGGAACTGGACGAGAAGACCTGGCCGGATGCCGCCGTGCGGGCTTGGATCGCCAAGAATGCCGTGGCCGTGCGCATCGATACGGACAAGCAGCGCCCCGATCTCGCGAAGAGTCTGGAGATCCGCAGTTACCCCACGGTGATCCTGCTGGATGCCGAGGGCAAAGAGCTGCGCCGTCTGCTCGGATTCACTCGTCCAGAGGGGATGAATGCCTGGCTGAATAATCGCTGAAGGGGTGTCGAAGCCCGGGCGGAATTGCTGTGTCCCGGTCCATAGTGTGTTGGCTGCTTGAACAGGGAGTTCCCCATGAAGGTCGCAATCATCGGCGCAGGCAACGTGGGGGCCACCATCGCCTACACCCTGGCCACCCAGGGTGTCGCGAATGACGTGAGCCTCATCGATGTCAACCCGGACAAGGCCTATGGCGAGATCCTGGATATCGCCCACGGCGGGGCCGTCTCCGAGCATGTGCACCTGCGGGCCGAAGGCTACGAGGGCCTCGAGGACGCCGACATCATCGTCCATGCCGCAGGCCGGGGCCGGAAGCCCGGGGAATCCCGTCTGGATCTGGCCAAGGGCAACATCAAGATCACCGAAGGCATCATCACCAAGATCAAGAAGCACTACAACGGGAGATCCATCTTCCTGGTGGTGACGAACCCCATGGATGTGCTCACCTACGTCTTCTACAAACGGATGGGCATCGACAAGAACAAGATCTTCGGGTCGGGCACGGTGCTGGACTCCTCACGCTTCAAGTTCCTCCTGGGTCATCATTTCAATGTCGACCCCCGGAATCTTCATGCCCTTGTGCTCGGGGAGCACGGGGATTCGGGGGTGCCTCTCTGGAGTGCGGCCACTATCGGCCCCGTGCTCATCTCTGAATACCCCTCGAAGGAGCATCCCCGGCTTTCGGCCCAGGACATGGAGACCATCAGCCTGGACGTGGTGCAGGCGGGCCAGGAGGTCATCAAGCGCAAGGGTGCGACCTTCTACGCGATCTCCATGAGCGTCACCCGGATCATCAAGGCCATCGTCAACAACGAGAACCGCCTGCTCTGCGTGTCCTCCTTCATCGAGAACATGCATGGCGTGAATGATGTCTGCCTGAGTCTTCCCGCCATCGTGGGACGGGAAGGCATCCGGGAGCTTCTCACGGTTACCCTGTCGCCCAGCGAGACCGTGGCCCTCCAGCGATCGGCCGCGGTCCTGAAG
>JAYSNJ010000040.1:0-35265 GCA_043723905.1 Holophagaceae bacterium | reverse complement strand
CCCTGGAACTACCCCTTCCAGCTCCTCATCAACCCCCTGGTGGGGGCCATCTCCGCAGGCAACTGCGCCATCCTCAAGCCCGCCGACTACACGACGCACACGGCCCAGGCCATCGCCCTCATGATCCGGGAGGCCTTCGATCCCCACTACATCGCCGTCTTCACCGGGGGACGGGTGGTCATCCAGGCGCTCCTGGAGGAGCGCTTCGATACGATCTTTTTCACCGGGAGTCCCGCCCTGGGCAGCCTGGTGATGGAGAAGGCTTCCCGTCATCTCACGCCCGTCTCCCTGGAACTGGGCGGCAAGAGCCCCTGCATCGTGGACGGGGACGCGAACCTGGAAATCGCCGCTCGGCGCATCGCCTGGGGGAAGTTCCTGAACGCGGGACAGACCTGCGTGGCTCCGGACTACCTGCTGGTCCACCGCTCCGTGAAGGAGCCCCTGGTGGAAGCCCTGAAGCAGGCCATCACGCGCATGTACGGGGAGGATCCCCGGCAGAGTCCCGACTTCGCCCGCATCATCAATGAAAAACAGATGACCCATCTGAAGCGCATGCTTTCCACGGGCACGATCCTCTGCGGAGGCGAAGTGGTTGAGGGCGAGCGCTACGTGGCGCCGACCCTGCTGGAGCCCACCAGCCTGGAAGATCCGGTCATGCAGGAGGAGATCTTCGGTCCCATCCTCCCCGTGCTCACCTTCGAGAGCATCGAGGAAGTCATCGCCCTGGTGAACTCCCGTCCCAAGCCCCTGGCCTTCTACTACTTCTCCCAGAGCCGCCCAAGCCAGGAATACCTGCTCTCCCGCACCACTTCGGGAGGGGGCTGCATCAACGAGGTGGTGGCCCACCTGGCCAATCACGCCATGCCCTTCGGGGGCGTGGGCGGGAGCGGCATGGGCGGCTACCACGGCTTCTACAGCTTCGAGGCCTTCTCCCACCGGCGCTCCATCCTCCGGAAGGCCACCTGGCTGGACGTCCCGCTCCGCTACGCGCCCTACGCCGGCAAGCTGGGGATCGTGAAGTGGATCCTGAGATAGCCCGCACTCGGGAACAGGTTGAGCCCCGGAACACAGGGAGGAGATTCGCCACCGGAAAAACATGCACACCTGGCCTGGCGCAGATATTGCTCCTCCAACGAGCTGGCGGGCATTTGCAGCTGGGATGTTTCCATGAATGTAGGGGTTGTTGCAGACACCCGAACACGGGCCCTGGAGACCGCGGGCCCGGTGGCGCCCGGATCGCATGCGTCCTCGTTCCAGGAAATGTTGAGGTCCATCTGCGAACCGCCCTCCGGGACGACGCCCCCTTTGGCCCCGCAGCCATCTGTTTTGCCACCATCGGACACGATCGTTGTCCGCCCAGGGGATTGCCTCTCCCGCATCTGTTCTGATCGGCTCAAGGCGCGGGGGGGCCTGGGTTCTCAGCGAGAGATCTCTGCCGCCATCCGGATCGTGGCCAAGGCCAACCATATCGCCGACCCTGACAGGATCTCCATCGGGCAGAAACTGGACCTGTCCATGCTGGCCAACTTCGCATCCAGGCAGGACGTCCCGCGAGTCCAGGAGTGCGCGAGCAATTGGACATCGCTTGTCGAGGGGCCGGCTGCCCTCTCCTCGGCGTTCGGACTGCGCAAGGATCCGTTTTCCGGGCGAGTGAAGCCGCATGAAGGCATCGATGTGGCGGCCCGTTCCGGGGCCCCAATTTCTGCCTTCGCGGCGGGCACCGTCACCTTTTCCGGGTGGAAGTCCGGGTATGGAAACACCGTGGTCATCCGCCACGAGGACGGACTGGAAAGCCTCTATGGCCACGTCTCCAAGTCGCTGGTCCACGTTGGAGAACAGGTGGCATCCCACACGCCCATCGCGCGAGTGGGGTCCACGGGACGCTCCACCGGAGCCCATCTGCATTTCGAAGTCCGCAAAAACCTCAAGGCTATGGATCCCACCCTTCTTTTGAATGGGTATCCTCTCCAGACCGCCTAGCCCGGTTCCTGCACCTTCACCAGCACGGCCTGTTCTTTGAGTTTTTCCCTCTGTGGTTCATCTTTTTTTCAAACGCCCGAGGCCTCACCACACCGACAGATGGATCTCCGAGAGTCCCTTCATGCGGTCCAAATGGATGCTGCGTCCGTCTTCCCCGGTGAGGCTTCCTGAATATTCCCCGAAGAACTGCCGGAAGTTGACCCTGAGGAAGGGCAGGTGGGTCTTCTCGGCGCGTTCCCCCAGGGGCTTGAAACGCAGGTCCACCCGGCCGTCCTCGGTGAAGATCCGCCAGTCCTCGGCGTAGGGATTCTCCGGGTCGTACTGGAAGATCACGCAGTGGATCCGGGTGCGCTCCGGGCCGATCCAGAAGGCGTTCTCCGGGTAGTAGGACTCGTTCACCAGGGCTGCGAAATTGGCGCCCACGGGGGTGCCGTCGGGCAGCACGCCCGACAGGGCGGCCCAGAGCCAGTTGGTGTGGCGGTTGAAATACCCGCAGGACCAGTCGTACAGGGCCGTCGTGCGGGCCAGGTCGAGCTCTCGCGGTGCGCCGTCGAAAACCACAGAAAGGGATTCGGGGCGAAGGGGGGAGCACTTTTCCGTGAAGGTGAACCTATTGGGATCGCCGCAGCTGGGGTTCACCACCCGCAGGGGCCTGTGGCTGAATCCGCAGGGGAAGGTGCCCTCCACCCGCAGGCGCTTCCCGAAGCTGGCTTCCACCTCCAGGCTCTCCCGTGCATGGGATTTATCGATATGGATCCAGCACCCGGAGCCCTGGAATTCGATCGTCGATTCGTCGGGATCGAGTGGGAAGGCAAGCCGGGAGGGGAGGGCCTTGGCCGATTTCTCGAAGAGCTCGCCCGTGCGGAAATCGAAGAGGTAGCCGAACACATTGGCCGCGTATCCCAGTCGCACGGCGCAAAGGCCCACCAGGGAATCCTCGCCCACGATGCCCACGTAGTTGAAGGCCCCCAGGGCCAGCCTCTTGCGCAGCCCCTTCAGCTCCCGGCCGAAGAAATTCCGCAGGCGGAAGGCCTCCGGGTTGAAGTGGATCGGGCCATCGAAACATCCGTAGTTGGCGAGTCCTCTTTCGGTGATGAGTGTGTGCATCCGAGACTCCATGGCTGTTAGGTGTGCCATTCAGTCGGGCACTTCCGGTCGGTGGTCGATCCAGTTCGGCATTCTGCCGAGCCTGGCCCGGCCACCTCGACGCCATCGCCTGCGGCGCTGGCTGCCGAACGCGCACCCTTTAGTGCCCGACAAATTCATCCATGGTGCGGTTGACGCCCAGGGCTCCCATGAGGAGATCGAAGAGGGCAGGGGGCAGGATCCGGACCAGGGGGGTGGCGAGGAGGAAGCGGGGCAGGATGAGGCGGCTCCGATTGCCCTCGATGGCGCCCAGCACCCGCTTCGCCACGTAGGCGGGCTGGAGGATGGGCAGGAGCCAGGAAAATCGCGTCTTCACCCCCTTGAACATGCCCGTGTCGATGTAGAAGGGACAGACCACGGTGGTCCTTATGGGATGGCCCAGGCGCTTGAGTTCCAGGCGCAGGGATTCGTCGAAGCCCACGGCGGCGAACTTGGAGGCGCAGTAGTCCGTGAGGCGGGAAGTCCCCACCAGCCCCCCGGCCGACGCGATGGTGACGATGTGTCCCTTCCCCCTGGTGATCATGGCGGGCAGGAAGGCGCGCACCGTCCAGAAGAGGGCCAGGGTGTTCACCTGGAAGGTGCGCTCGATCTCTAGGTCCGAGATCTCCAGCAGGGGCTTGCCGGAGACGATGCCGGCATTGTTGATGAGGATATCCACGGGCCCCTGGGTCTCGAGGACCCGTTTGGCCGTGGCCTGAAGAGCAGGGCGATCCGAGAGGTCCACGGCGAAGATGGCCACGTCTCCGCCGGCTTCCAGGATCTCGTCCCGCAGGACAGCCAGGGAGGCCTCGTCCCGGTCCAGCAGGCTCAGGCGGGCGCCCCGCCGGGAGGCCCCCAGGGCGATGAGGCGGCCGAGGCCCTTGGCGCCGCCGGTGACGAGGACGTGGGATTGAGGAAATCGGCTCATGGCGCATCCGAGTTTCCTCCAGAATACCCATTGACAGCAAAATACCAGAAGTATACTTGTCTAGACAATAATCCCAAAAGGCCACCTTCCATGAAAACCACCCTTGCCGCCTCCATCCGGGAAGGCATCCGCATGCGGATCGAGACCGGGGAATGGGAGAGTCGGATTCCCTCCGAGCCGGAACTGGCCCAGCTCTTCGGCGCCAGCCGGGAGACGGTGCGCAAGGCCCTGGCGGCCCTGGAGGCCGAAGGCCTGCTCTACCGCATCCACGGCAAGGGGACCTTCGTGGATGCGGCGGTCTCCTTCAACCCCCTCTCCAACGCCCTCTCCATCACGGAGGAACTGGCTCATTCACACCTGCCGGTCCAGAACCTGGTCCTGGAATCGGGCTGGATCCGCCCCGGGGATATCCCGTCGACCTTCCTCCGGAACGCGTTTGCCGAGGACGCTCGCGTGTTCCGGTTGAAGCGCCTGCGCACCAGCCGGGACCAGGTCTGGGCAGTGGAGATCTCCTATTTCCGGGAAGGCGTTTTCCCTGGGATCGAATCGGCGGACTTCATGGATTCCCTCCACGGGCTGATGACCTCTAGGTACCGCCTGGCCCCGGATCGTGTGAGGAACCGCCTCCAGGCCCTGGATTTCCGCCTGAAGGCCGACAAGGAAATCTCTGGAGAGCTCGGAACCCGCCAGGCCGTTCGCGTGGAGCGGGTCCTGGACCGCAAGCGGCAGGCTTACTACGCCGTCAGTTTCACCATGCGCACGGACCTGTATCCGCTGGAATTCACGCAGCTGCCCACGCGTTCGGGGGGGGGAATCCTATGAGCAGGTCGCGCAGTGCGGATTTTCACGTGGCGGGCAAGTCGCTGTCCTGGAGTGCCCGGGATCGTGCCGAGGCCCTCACCCAGGCCAGGACCCGGGATTTCGAACTGGTCATCATCGGCGGCGGCATCACCGGGGCCGGGATCGCCCGGGAGGCCGCCCTGAGGGGCATCTCATTCCTGCTGGTGGACAAGGGCGACTTCGCCTTCGGTACCTCCAGTTGCTCCTCCAAGCTGGCCCACGGAGGCATTCGGTATCTGTCCCAGCAGGCCTTCCGCCTCGTGCGGGAATCCACCACGGAGCGCAACTGGCTCCGCAACGCCCTTCCCAACCTGGTGCGCCCCCTGGGCTTCTACTACTGCGCCTTCGAGAAGGGTCAGGACACGCCCTTCAAGGTGCGCCTCGGGCTCACCCTCTACGACCTGTTTTCCAATACCTGCTCCCGCTTCAAGAATGCCGCGCCCCACCGCTTCTTCTCCCTCGCAGAGATGGCTGTCCGGGAGCCGGCGCTTTGCACCGAGGGCCTGCTCCTGGCGGGTCTCTACTTTGATACGAACGTGGACGATGCCAGGCTCACACTCGAAACCATCAAGGAGGCCCGGGATCTCTCGGGGGGCCTTTCCGTGGCCCTCAACTACGCCAAGGCGGACCGTGTGCTCATGGCGAATGGCAGGGTCCAGGGCGTGGAGCTGGAGGACCGGATCTCGGGCGAGCGCGTCACGGTCAGGGCCTCTTGCGTGGTGAACGCCACGGGCATCTGGACCGACGAGACTCTCGCCCGGGCGGGAATGGATTCGAAGCTAATCCGGCCCACCAAGGGCGTCCATGTGGTGGTGCCCGCCGCGAGGCTGGGCAACGTCGAGGCCTTCGGACTCCGGTCCATCGACGATGGGCGCTTCTTCTTCGTGCTCAGGCGCGGCGAGGTCTCCGTCCTTGGCACCACCGATACCGACTATGCGGGGAGTCTGGACGAGCCCTTGTGTGACAAGGAGGACTGCGACTACCTCCTGAGGACGGTCAACAAGATGTTCCCCAAGGCCCATCTGACCTACGACGACATTCTCTCCACCTACGCCGGCATCCGCCCCCTGGTCCGGGAGGAGGGCCGGGGCGAATCCGCCGTGTCCCGCAAGCACGTGATCCAGGACGGAGGCATCGGCCTGTTCACCATCGCCGGCGGCAAGCTGACGACCTTTCGCACCATGGCCTGGGAGCTGCTCAGCCTGTGCTCGAGGCAGGGCTATCTCCGGCCCCTGAAGGGTCGCGAAGGGCGCCGGAACTTCTCCCGGAGGCCCTACAAGGCAGGGCTGACCTGGCAGGCCTTCGAGTCGGCCCGGAAGGAACTGAAGCTGGAGGGCCTCCTGGAGGAAGACACCCGGCGCCACCTCCACCAGCAGTACGGCCAGGGTGCCCTGGGGATCCTCCAGGCAATCCAGCGCAGCCCCGCCACCGGAGAGCCTCTGCTGGAGGGCCATCCCTTCTGTGCCGCGGAAATCCACCACATCCTGGCCTTCGAGAACGCCCCCCATCTCATGGATGTGATGCTGCGCCGCACCGAGATGCAGATGCTCGTCTCCCACAGGCTGCAGGAAGGGCTGGCGGGTCGTGTGGCCGCCCTCATGGCCGGGTACCTGGGCTGGAGCGAAGCGCAAAAGCAGCAGGAGCTGGGCCAGTACCTGGACTACGTCCGGAAGACGATCTTCTTCTGAGGGGCTGATATGGAACCGACGATTCTGGCCCTGGATTGCGGAACGCAGAGCCTGAGGGCGATCCTCTTTGCCAAGGACGGCACCCTCATCGACAAGGTGAAGATCGAGTACGAGCCCTATTTCAGCGCCCAACCCGGCTGGGCCGAACAGGACGCGCGACTCTACTGGACAACCCTTTGCGAGGCGACGAAGGCCCTCAAGACCCAATCTCCGGAGGCCTTCTCCAAGGTCCAGGGGGTGGGGGTCACGACCCAGCGGGGGACCCTGGTCTTCGTGGACGCGGCCGGAGAGCCCCTCCGGCCCGCCCTGGTGTGGCTCGATACCCGCAAGGCCCGGACGGTCTACCGCCCGGGCTTCCTGATGCGCCTGGCCTACGGGGCCGTCGGCGTGCTGGAAGCGGTGAGGAAGATCCAGAAGGAGGGGAAGGCCAACTGGGTGCGCCAGCACCAGCCCGAGCTCTGGGAGGGGACCGCGAAGATCCTCCAGGTCTCGGGGTTCCTCAACCACCGTCTCACCGGGCAGTTCAAGGATTCCATCGCCTCCCAGATCGGCCACATCCCCTTCAACTACAAGGCCATGCGCTGGTGCCGCAAGGGCGAGCTGCCGGCCCTGCTCTTTCCGATCGAGCCTTCCAAGCTTCCCGAGTTGGTCCCCGCAGGGGGTTCCATCGGGCGCATCACGCGCGAAGCATCCGAGCAGACGGGCATCCCCGAGGGCCTGCCGGTCATCGCCTGCGCCTCGGACAAGGGTTCGGAGACCATCGGCATCGGGTGCGTCGGTGAAACCATGGGCAGCATATCCTTCGGCACGACAGCCTCTGTCCAGACCACGAGCCGGCGCTATTTCGAGCCCCTCGCCTTCATGCCGCCCTATCCGGCGGCCATGGCTGGGCACTACAACCCCGAGGTGGAGATCTTCCGGGGCTACTGGATGATCAGCTGGTTCAAGCGGGAGTTCGCGCCCCTGGAAGTGCAGGAGGCCATGGAGCAGGGCATCGCGCCGGAAGTGATCCTGGACCGCCACCTCAAGAATGTCCCCGCGGGTTCCATGGGGCTCATGACCCTGCCCCACTGGGGGCCGAGTCTCAAGCAGCCCATGGCGAAAGGAGCCGTAGTGGGCTTTGGCGATGTGCATACCCGGGCCTATCTCTACCGCTCGGTCATCGAGGGGCTGGGATTCGCCCTGCGGGAGGGCCTGGAGAAGATCGAGAAGGCCGGCTGCGTGAAGATCACAAGGATAGGCATCTCGGGAGGTGCGACCCAGTCCGACGAGATCTGCCAGATCACTGCGGACATCTTCGGGCGGGAACTCACCGCCGGCGAGACCTTCGAAACCGCCGGCCTCGGCGCCGCCATCATCACGGCCACGGGGGTGGGGCTCTACGGCTCCATTCCGGAAGCCGTCCAAGGCATGGTTCGCTACGGCAAGACCTACACGCCCAATCCCGAGCACGTGGAGCTCTACCAGAGGCTCTACAAGCGGGTCTACCTGCGGCTCTTCCGGCGCCTTCAGCCCCTCTACGACGAGATCCGCTCGATCCTCAACTACCCCGAACGCGCCAGCGACGAAGAATAAGGACAGGACGGAAGAACAAAAAATCAATCTACAAGGATGAAGGGGATGCAGGGGAAAAAGATGGTCATATCCAGGCGTGTGAGTCGGTGTCCCCAAGCACCATCCCCTTCATCCCCTGTATCCCTGTGCTTGTGGCTTTTGTTTCCGATCTACGCCCCTTGGGCAATCCGCCAGGACTCTTGAAAGGAAACCCCATGTCGAATTCCCCCGAATTCCAGCCCCGTTGGTTCGAGGAAGTCCCCCCCCCGCGCTCCTGGCGTTCCCTCCTCAAGTGGGGGGATCCCGGGGAGTTCAAGCATCCCAACCAGCGCCTCTTCCGCATGATGAAGCGGGTCTTCGACATGACGGACGAGGATTTCCAGGCGCCCCGGAAGACGGGCCTGGAGCCCGCGGATTTCCATGCGCCCACAAGGTTCTCTGGTGAGGTCCTCGCCGATTTCGTGGTCCTGCTGGGGGTCGAGAACGTCCGCACCGACGAGTACACCCGGCTGGCCGCGGCCTATGGCAAGACCATGCTCGATATCCTGCGCCTGCGGGAGGGCATCGCCGAGAACCTCCCTGACGCGGTGCTCTATCCCAGGGACCGCCATGACGTGGTGCGGATCGTGGACTACTGCTGCCGCCACGCCATCCCCATGGTGGTCTTCGGGGGCGGTTCCTCGGTCACCCGGGGCCTGGAGTGCATGAAGGGGGGCGTGACCCTGGACATGCGGGTCCACATGCACAAGGTCATCCGGTTCAACGAGAAGAATCAGACCATCACGGTCGAAGCCGGGATGTACGGGCCGGAACTGGAGAAGCTCCTGAACGCGGCCCCGGATCTCTACGGTGCCAGGCATCCTTACACCTGCGGACATTTCCCCCAGTCCTTCGAGTTCTCCACGGTGGGGGGCTGGGTGGTGACCCGGGGAGCGGGTCAGAATTCCACCTACTACGGCAAGATCGAGGACATGGTCCTGGCCCAGGAATTCGTCACGCCCACCGGCGTGATCCGGACGGGGGAACACCCCGCGGCGGCCACGGGCCCCGATACGGACCAGATCCTCATCGGCAGCGAGGGGGCCTTCGGCGTGCTCACGGAAGTGACCCTGAGGATCTTTCGCCACAGGCCGGAGAACCGCTTCCGCTTCAGCTACATCTTCCCGGACTGGGCCTCGGCCCAGGCCACCATGCGGGAGGTGATGCAGGGCGGGTTCGGATTTCCCTCCGTGTTCCGCCTCTCGGATCCCGAGGAGACGGATGTGGCCCTCAAGCTCTACGGCGTGGAGGGGCCCCTGGTGGAGGCCGCCCTGGGACTGTTTGGCATGAAGGCGGGGAAGCGCTGCCTCCTCATCGGTTCCACGGACGGGGAGCGGGGCTTCGCCAAGCATGTGCGCACACAGGTGGGCCGGGCCTGCCGGCGCCACGGAGCCCTCTCGACCACCGGCTGGGTGACGCGCTCCTGGGAGCACGGCCGTTTCCGGGATCCATACATGCGGGAGGATCTCCAGGACTACGGCATCATGATCGACACCCTGGAGTGCACCGTCACCTGGGACGATCTGGAGCGTGTCCACCGTCGCGTCCGGGAGTTCTGCAAGGCCCGGCCCCGGACCATCTGCATGACCCACATGTCCCACTGCTATCCCCAGGGGGCCAATCTCTACTTCATCTTCATCGCTCGGATGGACGCCATCCCCGAGTACCTGGCCTACCAGTCCGGCATCCTGGACGCCATCCAGCGGGAGGGGGCCACCATGAGCCACCACCACGGCATCGGCAAGATGACCGCCCCCTGGTTGGAAGGCCAGCTCGGGAAGGCCCAGATGGAGCTGCTCCGCGCCATCAAGCGCCATCTGGATCCCGAAAACCTCATGAACCCGGGCGGCACACTGGCCCTGGATCTCCCCGACGACGCGAGGCACCTGGCTCCTCTCCGGTCCGACAGGATCCCCCGCCCGCTGTGACGGCGCTCAGGGTCTAGGATTCCCGGCCCTTCTTCATCTCCGAGAGCAGTTCGCGGATGGCCCGGAGCGGATCGGGGGCCTTGAAGACGGCGTTCCCCGCCACTAGCACATCGGCGCCGGCCCTCACCAGGGCCTGGGCGTTCTCGAGGCCCACGCCGCCATCCACCTGGATGAGGAAGGGCACCTGGCGCTCGGTTCGCAGGGCGTCCAGGCGCCTCACCTTGTCTAGGCTCCGAGGGATGAAGCTCTGGCCGCCGAAGCCCGGATTCACGCTCATGAGCAGGGCGAAATCGAAATCGCCCACCAGATCCACGAGCGTTTCCACCGGGGTTGCGGGGTTGAGCACGACCCCTGCCTTGGCGCCCGCGGCCCGGATGGCGCCCAGGGTGCGGTGCAGATGGGGGTCGGCCTCCTGGTGCACGCTCACCCAATCGGCGCCGGATTTCACGAACTCCGTGGCGAACTTCAGGGGCTCCACGATCATCAGGTGGCAGTCCAGGGGCAGCCGTGTCTCCTTGCGCAGGGCGGCCACCACCGGCATGCCGATCGTGATGTTGGGAACGAAGCGCCCGTCCATCACGTCCACGTGCACAATGCAGCCCCCGGCCTGCTCCAGCAGCTTCAGCGCGTCAGCCAGACGCGCGAAGTCCGCGGAGAGGATGGAGGGGGCGAGGAGGGGTTCGGCGGGGCGGAGGGGCATGGGCTCACTTTGAAAATGGGGAATGAGAAGCGGGGAGGGCGGAGAGGGTTCATCGAAGAGTATAGCCCTCTGTGCTCCTCTGTTCATTGGCCAGCCTTCCCGGGACCTACCTCCGCCTCGGTTCGAGCCAGGGAAGTGCCTCGAGCCTCCGAAGTGATGAAGTTGGCCCGGCCCGCCTGATAACCTGAGGGGAATCACGGAGGCCGAAATGTACCAGCCCGATTTCCTCAAACAGGTCCGCGAACAGCTGGCAGTCAGGGAAGATCCCGCCAAGCTCCGCTCCCCCAAGTTCGAGACCACCTCGGGCATTCCACTTAAGAACAGCTACACCCCCGCCGATATCGAGGACTTCAATCCCCTGACCGATCTGGGCAAGCCAGGCAGCTACCCCTTCACCCGGCACGTCCAGCCCACGGGCTTCCGGGGTCGCCTCTGGACCATGCGCCAGTACGCGGGCTTCGGCACGGCCGAGGAATCCAACACCCGCTACCGCTATCTCCTGGACCAGGGCCAGACGGGCCTCTCCGTGGCCTTCGATCTGCCCACCCAGATCGGCATGGATCCCGACCACCCCATGAGCCTGGGGGAGGTGGGCAAGGTGGGCGTCTCCTGCTGCTCCATCCGGGACATGCGCACCCTGTTCAAGGACATCCCTCTGGACAAGGTGAGCACCTCCATGACCATCAACGCTCCGGCGGCCGTGATGCTGGCCCTCTACCTGGCGGTGGCCGAGGAGCAGGGTGTGCGCTTCGATCAGGTCTCGGGCACCATCCAGAACGACATCCTCAAGGAATACATGGCCCGGGGCACCTACATCTACCCGCCCCGGCCCTCCATGCGCCTCATCACGGACATCTTCTCGTTCTGCTCGGAGCAGGTGCCCAACTGGAACACCATCTCCATCTCGGGCTACCACATCCGCGAGGCGGGCTGCACGGCGGCCCAGGAAATCGCCTTCACACTGGCCGACGGGATTGCGTATATCGAAGCCGGTTTGAAGGCCGGGCTCAAGTTGGAGGTCTTCGCCCCCCGGCTCAGCTTCTTCTTCAACGCCCACAACCAGTTCTTCGAGGAGATCGCCAAGTACCGCGCCGCCCGGCGCATGTGGGCCAAGATCATCAAGGAGCGCTTTGGGTGCAATGATCCCAAGAGCCAGATGCTGCGCTTCCACACCCAGACCGCGGGCTCCACGCTCACCGCCCAGCAGCCGGACAACAACATCGTGCGCACCACCGTGCAGGCCATGTCGGCCGTGCTGGGCGGCACCCAGTCGCTGCACACCAACTCCAGGGACGAGGCTTTGGCCCTGCCCACGGAAGTTTCCGCCCGCATCGCACTGCGCACACAGCAGATCCTGGCCTTCGAGCACCGCATCGCCGATGTGGTGGATCCCTTCGCGGGCTCCTACTTCATCGAGCACCTCACGGACGAGCTGCAGAGGATGGCCGAGGCCCTCATCGCCAAGGTGGACGAGGCCGGGGGCATGGTGACCGCCATCGAGAAGGGCATCCCCCAGCGGGAGATCCAGAACGCCGCCTACGCCTACCAGAAGGCCGTGGAGAAGGACGAGCAGATCGTGGTGGGCGTCAACAAGTTCGCCATCCAGAACGAGGCCAAGCCCGAACTGCTGCGGGTGAACGAGGCCCTGGGGGCCATGCGCCGCAAGCAGGTGGCCGAGTACCGCGCATTGCGCGACAACGGCTCTGTTCGCACCAAGCTGGAACTGCTGAAGGCCAAGGCCAGCGGCACTGACAATCTGATGCCCTTCATCCTGGACGCCGTGAAGGCCGAGGCCACCGTGGGCGAAGTGAGCGATACCCTGCGCGAGGTCTACGGGGAATACCAGGAACGCCTGGTGCTCTGAGCGGGGGAATCACGAATATCGGTCGAGGGGGGCGCACGGGTGTGCGCCCTCCTGCGTGAGGGGGAGAATGCTCGGGCGGGAAACACGAGGCGCTTTTCGGTAGGTGAGCCAGGTCGCCCTGGGGTCGGTGGGGATCATCCGCCCCAGCCCTGAAACGGTTCACCCCAATCCGGTGACGAAAGGGAGTTTCGGGGAGGATGCTTCAGAGCATCCCCTGTGACCAGCATTATCGATTCCGCCGAGGAGGTCGTTCCCATGAGCGCACGGTTCAAGTCCCTTCTTGCCATCCCGGTGCTGATGGGCACCCTTTCCCTCTCCGCAGAGGACATCGCCGGGCTGCCGCTGCACGTGAAGAGAATGAACCCGAAGGCGATCCGGGTCTGGCTGGGGGATTTCGTCTCGAGCACCGGCACCGTGGCCCTGGCCACGGAGAAGGGGATCGTCGTCATCGATACGCTCGGGATTCCCCGTATCGACCGGGAACTTCGCAAGGTCATCGCCCGGGAACTGGGGCGGAAGGATTTCAAGTTCCTCATCAACACCCACGACCACGGCGACCACACCCAGGGGAACCAGGTCTATGCCGACTGCACCATCGTGGCCCACGAACGGTGCGCCGAGGGCATGAAGGCGAACGCGGCCGAGGCCTCGAGCCTGGTGGCGTGGTATGTCACCCGCATCCAAGAACAGGAAGCCGGGATCGCCAAGGGCCCCGCGAATGCCCCCGGGATTCCCCGGTTGAAGGAGGAACTGGCCTTCCACCAGCTGAGCCTGGACGCCCTTCAGTCCGGGGCGAAACCCACCTTCCCCACGAAGACCTTTTCCGACACCCTGACCCTGAACCTGGGGGACACTACCTGCGAGCTCTACTACGCAGGAGGGATGCATTCCGCCAGCGATATCCTCATCTTCGTTCCGGAGCATGGCCTGCTGATGACAGGCGACACGATGGCCGACGCCTGGCTGACGGATACACCGGGCTGCCTCGCAGCCTTCACGGTCCGTACCGGCATCCCCCACGACTTCCCTCTGTTGGTGAAGAACTGGGGCACGCTGCTGGCGAAGAAGGACCAGATCAGGGAACTCGTCCCTGGCCACTGGAATGGGACCCTCTCGCTGAAGGGTTTCGAGAGCCGGTGCCACTACGTCAAGACCCTCTGGGAAGGCATCCAGCGGATGGTGAAGGCTGGACAGCCGCTCGAGTCCATATTCACGGAATTCAGCCTGAGGGCGAAGTTCCCGGAACTGGTGGAGAGTCCCGGCATCACCCCGCAGAACCACCGTTCCACGCTGGTGGGAATCTGGAGCGAGGTCACGAAGACCGAATCCGCGGCCCTGAAACTCCGCGAGCTGGCGGGTGCGAATAGTCCTGAAAAGGCCATCCAGCTCGTCCTGGAGGATCGTGGCCGGACCCCTGCGAAATTCTATTTCCTCGAGGGGGAGTTCAACTCCGTCGGCTACCAGTTGCTGCAGGAGAACCGGGCCGAGCAGGCCCTTGTGCTCTTCAAGGCCAATGCCGAGCTCTTTCCCCGGTCCTGGAACGCCTTCGACAGTCTGGCCGAGGCCTACATGAAAGCCGGTGACACCGTGAAGGCCATCGCGAACTACGAGAAGTCCCTCCAGCTCAATCCCGCGAACAAGAACGGGGCGGAGATGCTGGAGAAGCTCCGACCCGTCACCCGGTAGATCCAAGGAGTTCTCCATGAAATCGATGGCGGCAGCCCTGCTGCTCCTGCTCGCAGCTCTACCGGGAATGCGGGCGGGTGAACCCATCACCATCGGAGAGGCGGTGAGGATTCAGTCCAAGGTGCTGGGGGAGGCGCGAACCCTCCTCATCTCCACGCCTGCGAACTATGCCCGGAGCACGGAGCGTTATCCGGTCCTCTACATGACGGATGGGAACGTGCATCTGCTTCATACCCGGGGCACCGTCGATTTCCTGGTGCGCAATGGGCTGATGCCCGATGTCATCATCGTCGGGATTCCCAATACTGATCGCGTTCGGGATCTCACTCCCACCCACAGTGATTTCGTCCGCAGGGACGGCACCCGCGGGGAACTCCCCACCAGCGGCGGCGCCGGGAAATTCCTGGACTTCTTCGAGGAGAACCTCTTCCCCTACGTCGAATCGAACTACCGGACGATGCCGCTTCGGATCTTCGCAGGGCATTCCTGGGGCGGGACCTTCGCGCTTCATGCGCTGGTGGCAAGGCCCGGTCTTTTCAACACCATCATCGCCGCCTCTCCGGACCTGACCTGGGATGGGGATCTTCCCCTGCGTGCAACGGTGGAATTTTTCAAGGACCGCAGGGAATTCCGGCACAACCTGTACCTGAGCATGGGCAACGAGGAGGCCGGGGATCCCAGGCCCACGCGCTTCGAACGCCTGTGCCAATCCCTGGCCGCCTCGAAGGCAGAGGGCTTCCACTGGGATTCCAGATCCCTGCCGGAGGAGGAACACGGCTCCGTGGTCCTGCCCACCCACTTCTGGGCCCTGCGCAAGGTGTTCGATGGCTGGAGGGTGCCGGTAGATCCCCGAACGAGGCAGTTCAAGGGCGGCCTCCCTGAACTCCGGGAACACTACACGAGGCTCAGTGAGCGTCTGGGTGTCCCCATCGCGCCTCCGGAGACCTCCCTGAACCAGGTGGGCTATCAGGTCCTGGGCCGGAACCGGAAGGCGGAGGCCGTCGCCATCTTCCGGCATGGCACCGCACTCTATCCCGGCAGCGCCAATGCCCATGACAGCCTCGGCGAGGCTCTGGAAAAGGCGGGGCGACTGGCGGAGGCGCTGGACATCTACGGGAAGGCCGTGGAACTCGCCCGGAAGTCCGCGGATCCCCAACTGGGAATCTATGTCCGCAATCGTGACCGCGTGGCTCTCGCGATCCATGACCCCAGATAGGGGGTTCCTTTCCTGAGTGCCAGGGTCTTCCGGAGGGGAAGGCGCTGGGAAATAGGGGTTTCAGTGCCGAGGCTGTTCGCGATTAATGTCTCCGGTCCGATCTCTCGATGATCCTGGTGTCGGCCGGGCCGATCCTTCCGCCTCGTCACCTTCTCCATGAAAAGTCGCATCCTCTTCGCCGATGACGATCTTCAGGCCCTGAACGCCCTGCGGGCGATGGTCAGCCCCATGGAGCGGGAATGGGAGATGACCTTCGTGGAAGGGGGGGCCCAGGCCCTGGAATGCCTGGCAGAGCAGTCCTTCGATGTGGTGGTGACGGACCTAGGGATGCCCGGGGTGGACGGGCGGCAGGTCCTGGAACAGGCCCTGCGCCTCCATCCCATGGCCGTCCGCATCGCCTTTTCCGGCCCCGGCGACCAGGAACGCCTCGCCCGGAGCCTCGGCGTCGTCCAGCAGGCCCTGTCCAAAGCCTGCGGCCTGGACGAACTGAGCGTGCTCATCGGAAATGCCTGCCGGCTGGGAAGCAGGATCGTGGACGAGGAGGTCAGGAGGGCCATCGGCAGCCTCGACTGCCTGCCCACCGTTCCCCGCCTGTACCAGGAACTCCGGGAGGCCCTCGAGTCCGACGGGATGACCGTCAAGATGGTGGCCGACATCCTCCGCCAGGATGTGGGCATGACCGCCAAGATCCTGAATCTGGTCAACAGTGCGTTTTTTGGCCTGCGGCGCTCTGTCGAAAGCCTCCAGGATGCGGTCGCCTTCCTGGGGACGGAGACCATCAAGGTGCTGGTGCTGGCCCACGGCCTCTTCGGCCAGACGGGCCCGCTGGAGACGAGGGCGGTCAGCCTCGAGGACATCTGGCGGCACAGCCTGGGCGTCGCCAAGGGAGCCCGGGCCCTGGCCGCCATGGAAGGGCTCCCGCGTCCCCTCCATGCGGAGGCCTTCATGGGGGGCATGCTGCACGATGTGGGCATCCTCGTGCTGGCGAAGAATTTTCCCCGGCGCTACGACCGCGTCGTTCAGCACTGCGTGGAGGGCACGCTGCCGGTGAACACCTCGGAACAGCGGGAGTTCGGGCTGGGACATGCGGAGGTGGGCGCCTATGTGCTGGGGCTCTGGGGCATCCAGCCTGCGGTGCTCAAGGCCGTGAGCCTCCACCACACGCCCAGCTCCCTGCGCGCCACCTCCTTCAACCCGCTCCTGGCCATTCATCTCGCCGACAATCTCTGCGGGGTCAAGGAGGGCCACCCTCTCTTCGAGCGGTCGGAGCTCGATGAGCGGGCCCTCGCCACCCTCGGGATCCGGGATCATCTGGCGGGCTGGCGCACAGTGCTGGCCAAGCCAGGGTGGTAGCAGGGCAGGGCGGGGTTCCTCTACAATCGAAACACAATGGCACCTGATGTCCGAAGACCCATCGATCGCTGGCTCCTGCTCTTCGCCCTCCTGCTGGTCGCGGTGGGGATGGTCTGGGTCTATTCCGCATCGGGCCTGAAGAGCAGCGTCGCCACGGCCTTCCTGGTCCAGCAGATGGTGGCGGGAGGGATCGGCATCGCGCTGATGCTGGCCCTTAGTCAGGTGGATCTGCGGGCCCTGCGCGAGAAGCCCCGGGCGCTGCAGGCCGTTTATGTCCTCTTCGTGCTCCTCCTGGTGGCCGTCTTCTTCTTCCCGGACGTGAAGGGCGCCCATCGCTGGATCCGGTTCCTGGGCCAGAGCCTTCAGCCGTCGGAGTTCTTCAAGCCGCTGGTGGTCCTGATCACGGCCTGGTGGATGGTGCGGTACCAGGAGGTCTGGACCCGGCTCCAGGAATCCCTCTCCCGCCTCGTGCTCCTCACGCTGATCCTCGGGCTCCCGCTGGGGCTCATCCTCTTCGAACCCGATTTCGGGACCACGGTCCTGGTGGTGCTCGTCGCCTTCGCCCTGGTCTTCCTGGGGGGGCTCCACCGCGCCCTCTTGGCGGGTCTCGGCGGCGCCCTCGCCCTGGGGGCCATGGCGGCCGTCCTGGCGGCCCCCTACCGGCTGGCCCGGGTGATGAGCTTCCGGAACCCGGAGGCGGACCCCCTGGGGAAGGGCCATCAGGCCCTCCAGAGCCTCATCGCCGTGGGCAACGGCGGCGTATTGGGCGTCGGGGTGGGCAACAGCATGCAGAAGCTGTTCTATCTGCCAGAGGCCCACAACGATTTCATCTTCGCCGTGATCGCCGAGGAGGCCGGCCTGATCGGGACCGTCGCGGTGCTGCTGCTCTTCACCGGCATCCTCTGGAGGGGGTATCGCATCGCCCGCCGGGTGAGGGACAGTTTCCTACGCCTCTCGGCCATCGGCTTCACCCTGCTCCTGGTGGTGCAGGCCTTCATGAACATGAGCGTGGTGCTCAGCATCGCGCCCAACAAGGGCATTCCGCTGCCCTTCATCAGCTATGGCGGAAGCAGCCTCATGGCCTCCCTCGCCACCCTCGGGCTGCTGCTGGCGGTGAGCAAGGAAGCGAGCGAGTGAGATGGTGGAGCTGAAACATGTCGTCATCGCCGGGGCCACCGGCCTCGTCGGCCGGGAGCTGGTCCGGCAGCTGCACGAGCGCCTCGAGGTCTCCTTTACCGCCCTGGTGAGGCGGGAGGGGGTGCTGCGGAACCTCTCGGATCGCGTTCGGGAAGTGCGTTTCGACTTCGAGGATCCGGCTTCGTACGCCCGCATCGGCACGGAGATCCCGTGTGACGTGCTGCTCTGCGCCCTGGGTACCACCCTGAAGAAGGCCGGCAGCCGGGAGGCCTTCCGCAGCGTCGACTTCGAGATGCCCAGGGCCCTCATTGAGCGAGCGGCCGAGCTGGAGACGAGGCCTGTCTTCGGGCTCGTGAGCGCCGCAGGAGCCGGCCACCCGAGGGGCTTCTACCTCCAGACCAAGGCCGATGTGGAGAAGGTCCTGGTGGATTCCGGACTCCCCTACGCCATTCTGCGCCCCTCGCTGCTCATGGGAGAGCGGCGGGAATTCCGCCCGGGAGAGCGGCTCGCGCTGCTGCTCGCCCGTCCCCTCCTGGCCCTGGCCCGGACCTTCGCGCCCCATTCTCCGCGCGTCTGGAAATACGCGCCCATCGAGGCCAGCAAGGTGGCGGAGGCTCTCGTGCGATGCTGTGTGGACACGGCCCCCGGCCAGGGACGCGTGCTGAGCGGAATCGTCCTGCACCATCCCATCCTGGATCTCAACGAGGGCCCGGAGCGGCGCTAGGTTCATGCACTCAGGTGGTTTGGAGCCGTCGCAGGGAAGCTCCGCAGGCGCCCTTCCTTCCGGCCCCGGGCCAGCAGCTCGCTGAGCAGGACCTTGAGTCCCATGTCCAGGGAGAGGCGGAGGGCCTCGTTCCGGTCACACCGGCAGCCGGGTTCCACCTCCCTGAGGAGGAGCAGAAGGGCATCCAGGCGGTCCAGTGTGTGCTGATCCAACTGAACGCCGATGTTCCCCACGGAAGCTCCCTTTCCCCCGGACTGCACCGGGCTGTTCCTGATACGGGGTAGGTGGCGCTGAGTTTACCAAGGTTCCCGGAGGGAGTCCGGGGAGAATGGGTGAATTGGAAAAAAACGATCATGCCACAAAATTGGAAGCCCCCCTCTCTTCCTCCGGTACAATTTTCCGCAAATTTGCACCAGAATCCGGCAAGTCATTTAGAGTCGAGGTATGAACCAGGGACACGACGACGCCAGCAGGAAGGGCCCGAGGGCCCGCCCGGTTCTGCCGCCGGGCACGTCAGTCCCCGTGGTGGTGGTCATCGACGACGATGCCATGATCCTGCGGGCGACCGCGAAGGCCCTCACCTCCGCGGGCATGCTCTGCCACACGGCCCCCACCGGGGAGGCGGGGCTGCGCCTCATCGCCGAGCACAATCCGGATCTGGTGCTGCTGGATGTGGTGCTGGTCGGCGAGGACGGTTTCACCATCTGCCGGGAGATTCGGCGCACCTGGTCCCCGGAGGAACTGCCCGTGGTCATGGTGACCGGGCTGGAGGACCTGGCGTCCATCCAGGCGGCCTACCAGGCCGGAGCCAACGACTTCCTCACCAAGCCCCTGCACTGGAAGCATCTGCCCTACCGCATCCAGCACGTGCTGCAGGCGAACCGGGCCTTCAAGGCCCTTCAGGACAGCACGCGGACGCTGCGCTCCATCTTCGCGGCCCACCCGGACCCCATCTTCACCGTGGACGCAGGGGAGACCGTGACCCTGGTCCATTCGGGCATCCACGGCGAGGACAACGACCTCCGCCCCTCCCTGGGCACCCTGGAGGAACTGCTGCCCGAGGCCCTGGCCGCCCAGGCCCGGGAGCACTGCCGGCAGGCCAGGAGCGCGCCCACGGAGGTGATCTGTCTGGAATTGAGCTATCCCTTCAAGGACGAGCCCCGCTTCTGGGAGGGGCGCTTCATCGCTTCCGCCGAGGACCGGGTCCTGGTGATGATTCGCGACATCACCGAGCGCAAGGCCTTCGAGCAGCAGATCCGGCACATGGCCTACCACGACGCGCTGACGGGGCTGTGGAATCGCCACGCCTTGAGCACCACCCTCGAGCGGATCTTCCAGGAGATTCTCCGGAGCGAAGGGACTCCCTACCCCAAGACGGGGGCCCTGCTTTATCTTGATCTCGACAATTTCAAGCGGATCAACGACACCCTCGGCCACTCCCTCGGCGATGACCTGCTCAAGGTGGTGGCCTTGCGCATCTCGGAGGTCCTGCGTCCCTCGGACGTGCTGGCCCGGGCGGAGACCAGCGACCTTGAGTCCGTGGCCCGCATCGGGGGAGACGAGTTCTGCCTGATCCTCCAGAACCTCTCCAGTCCCGTGGACGCCGGGCGGGTGGCCCAGCGCATCCTGGACGTGCTGCGCCTGCCCGTCCCCCTGGATGGCCACGAACTGGTCGTGACCCCCAGCATCGGTATCGCCCTGATGCCCCAGGACGGGCGCGACCCGGACACCCTGCTCAAGAATGCCGACCGGGCCATGTACGCGGCCAAGGAGGGCGGTCGGAACCGCTTCCAGTTCTTCGATCCCTCCATGTCCTCCCGGTTGCAGGAGCGCTTCGCCCTGGAGGCGGGCATGCGCCGAGGTCTGGCCCACGGGGCCTTCCACGTGCACTTCCAGCCCCAGATCGATGCCCGCACCCACGCCATCCTGGGCATGGAGGCCCTGCTGCGCTGGGACGACCCGGAGATGGGCTCCATCGCCCCCACCAAGTTCATCCCCGTGGCCGAGGAGACGGGGCTGATCCTGGAACTGGGCGAGTTCGTCTTCCGCGAGGCCCTGGGCTTCAACCAGTGCCTCCAGGCCGAAGGGCTCCCGCCCATCCGGGTGGCCGTGAACCTGAGCAGCGTCCAGATGCTGGACCCCCAGCTGCTCACCCGCATCGAGCACTGCATCACCCTCACGGGCGCCGATCCCCAGTTCCTGGAAGTGGAGGTCACCGAGAGCGTGCTGCTGGAGGGCTCCGATCAGGCCCTCGCCACCCTCCACCGCATGAAGGAACTGGGGGTGCGGCTGGCCCTGGACGACTTCGGCACGGGCTACAGCTCCCTCAGCTACCTGCACCAATATCCCTTCGATATCCTCAAGATCGATCAGTCCTTCGTCCAGGCCCTCTCCGAGGCGAACCAGGGGCGCAACCTGGCCACGGCCATCATCGCCATGGGGCAGAGCCTGGGGATGGAGCTGATCGCCGAGGGGGTCGAACACCTGGATCAGGCCAACTTCCTCCTGGCCCGGGGCTGCCACAAGGCCCAGGGCTTCCTCTACGGCCATCCCATGAGTGCCAAGGCCTTCCGGTCCTTCTACTGGGAGCGCATGGGCGGGAAGCCCAAGGGCTAGAACTTCAGGCGCGCCTGCAGGGCCAGGATGTCCACCTTGTTGCGGTAAGTGCCCGAGAGATCGCCCCTGACGAAATCCGGGCTTCCTTGAGCTCCAGCCTTCAGTTCCAGGGTCGAATCCTTTGCGAAGAGGTGGCTGTAGGCCAGGTCCAGGGAGAAGGCCTTCGTGAAGGCGTAGCCCGCGCCGAGGGAGGCCCAGGTGCGGTCGGCATCGGGAATGCGCGGTGTGCGGTAGCGATCCGTGGTGGGCGTCTGGTCCTTGGCGACCCCCGTTCTCACGGTCCAGGCCTCGCTGGGGCGCCAGGTGAGGCCCAGGGACAGGAACCAGGAGTCCTTCCAGTTCTCCTCCGTGAACGAATCCTTCTGACCCGAATCGAACGTGATGCGGATGTCCTGGAAGTGGCTCCAGAAGGTGCGGGCAGCCTCGGCCTGGAGGGTGAAGGCGGGGGTCAGTTCCCAGGCCGCGCCCAGGGAGGCCATGGCGGGCTGGTTGGCCATGGGTCGCGCGCCGCCATCCTTTAGGAGGTAGCTTGGATGGGTCCTGAGGAAATCGGGCACGCCCTCGTAGACCACCTCGCCCTTGAGGCGGAAATCGATGGCGGAGAGGTAGGCCGCCCCGAAGCGCAGATCCTGTCTCGGTTCGAAGAGGAGACCCAGCTTGTAGCCCAGTCCCCAGCGCTGGCCTGTGACCGTCGCCTTGCCATCCGGAGCCCCGATGGCACTCAAGTCGATGGCGTTGCTGAGCTCGGCGTCCACGTGCCGGGCCACCAGGGCGGCGCCTGCGGACCACCGTGCGCTGATCCGGTACGCCACATTGGGCGCCAGTTCCACGATGGTCATTGTCGACTTCAGGGCGTGGTAGCGGCCGATCCAGGCGGGGTCGTACTCGCTGGTGAGGCCGAAGGGACTGTTGAGGGAGAAGCCGAGCTTGAGGTCCGGGCTGAGGCTCCAGAGGCCGTAGAACACCGGCAGCACACCGCTCCTCCCAGCATCGCCGCTCGAAGCATTTCCCGAGATGGGCGAGCCGTTGGCCCGGGAAGCGCTGCCGTTCTCCATCCGTGCCGAGGGCTGGATCAGGCTGAACCCGCCTACGATCTCGTTGCCCTGGAAGCGGGTGAGCGTGGCCACGTTGAAGAACATGCTGCCGATATCGCTGCCCCCGGCGCTGATGCCCGCGAAGGAGTTCCCCTGGGCGCTGGGGCTCTGCTCCCGCAGCTGGAAACCCGAGGCGAGGGCCCGGGGCCCGAGTGTCCCCGCGAGGATCAGCAGGAGCGCGGAGGTTTTCCGGGGAAGGCCGAAGGCAACTGGCATGGGATTCTCGTTTCTCGGTGGATTATTAGTGCGATGGGAGGGCAGTCACCCTTGCAAGGGGCCTTGCTCACGGTTGGACCCAGAGCGATTTAAACGCTCTATTTCATGACTATCGACCTGTTGTAAATAGAACAAGACAGGCAACTAAATCACAGCGAGGTGGATTATAAAAAACAAAACGACAAGTGTTGATATTCTTAACTAACGGGCCAATCGTCCAGGAACCCAATGAATCTCCCTGAGCCTATCATCCCTGGCCGGAGCCGAGTAATGGAACGCGTTGTTCCGAACCGCTGTGTCCGTGTCAGTCGACCGGGGCCTCCGGCCCAGCCTCAAGGCTGGGCCTGTGCCAGGAGTCGATCAGGAACCAGGCGGCACCGAACATGATGGCCATATCGGCGACGTTGAAGACGCCCGTATGCACCGGCCCCAGGGAAAGGAAGAGGAAGTCCGTCACGGCCCCCTGGAAGAGAAACCGGTCGATCTGGTTTCCGATGGCTCCGCCCAGGATGGAGGACAGCGCCACCGTCCCCCCGATGGAAAGCCGTTTCCTGGAGAACAGGTAGCAGAGGCCGGCCAGGATCACACCGCTGCCTCCGAGGGAGAAGACCAGGAACCTGGAGCGCTCCGACATTCCCGAACCCGCGCCGAGAAAAGCGCCGGCATTTCGCACCAGGATCAGTTTCAGGGTACCGCCCAGCAGCGCAACCGGGTGCGACAGGAGTGCGCGAGCGGCGGCCTTGGAAACCTGGTCGCACCCGATGACCGCCGCCATTCCGGCGAGAGCCGTGATGATTCCGGCCATACCGGGTCTCACGACTGCCGCCGGGGGCATCAGGGGAGGACCTGCTGCATCCTCCCCCCGCGCTTCATCGCGCATGTCGAGGCGGTGGGTTCAGCCGAGGCCCAGCAGTTTCCTCGCTTCGCCTTCCATGCGGTCCAGCAGTTCCGGCGTCGTGCGGCTCTGGAGGTAGACCTTGAGCTTGGGTTCGGTGCCGCTGGGGCGGAAGGCGGCGAAGGCGCCCGACGCGAAGCGGAACTTCAGCACGTTGCTGGTCTCGATGGCCAGGGCCACGTCCCGGCGATCCGGGCGGTCCAGGATGGGTTCGGACCCACCGTCCGCGCGGTGCAGCAGACCGGTGGAGAAGTCCTCCCAGCTGACCACCTGTTCGCCGGCGAATTCCTTGAGGCCTGCCTCCCGGATGCGGGTCATGGCCTCCCTGAAGCGCTGGGCGCCGCCGGGCTTGGGATCCTCCAGGTTCACGAGGCGGTTGTGGAAGACGCCGACGCGGCCCTGGAGTTCCTCCACGGCTTCGACCAGGTTCTGGCCCTTGGCCTTGTAGTGGCCGATCATCTCCGCCACCAGCAGGGCTGCCGTCACACCGTCCTTGTCGCGCATTTCCCCGGAGGGGCACATGCCGATGCTCTCCTCGGCGCCGAAGGCATAGGTCTCGCCCAGGGCCACCAGGCGGTGCTGGCAGACGGCGATGTTCTTGAAGCCCGTGAGGGTCCAGACCATGGGCATCCCGTGGGCTCTGGCCGTCTCCGCCAGGAAATCGGAAGTCACCACGGTGGTGATGACCGTGCCCTGGGTGTGATGCTGTGTGGCGAGATAATCCAGCGTGAGAGCGGCCATATCGTTGCCGGTCATCTGGATCCATTCGCCCTTGTGCTTGAGCACCACGCCCAGGCGATCGGCATCAGGATCGTTGGCCAGGATGGCGTCCGAACCCAGGCGCTCCGCGTCTTCGAGAGGCACCTTGAAGGCGGCCATCTCCTCGGGGTTGGGCCGGGGAGCCGTGGGGAAGGTGCCGTCCTGCACGGCCTGGCGTTCGCAGATCTCCAGGGGCAGGCCCGCCCGCTTGAAGAGTTCGGGCACGAAGGCGATGCCCGTACCGTGGAAGGGCGTGAAGAGGATCTTGGCGGGTGTGAAGACCTTGGGGTGGGCCAGGAAGCCCAGGCTCATCTGGTAGAAGGCCTCTTCGATCTCCTTGGGGATGGGCAGGATGTGGGCATCGGCGGCCTCACTGGGAGGCGTGGGCACCAGGGGCAGGGCGCCCATGATGGCTTCCACCTCCGTGTCCCAGGGAGCCACGACCTGTCCGCCCTGGTCGTCATAGGCCTTGTAGCCGTTGTAGATCTTGGGATTGTGGCTGGCCGTCACGATGATGCCGCAGGCCGTGCCCAGCTTGCGCATGGCGTAGCAGAGGAAGGGGGTGGGCAGCGGGCGGTCGCCCAGGTAGACCGTGTAGCCCGCGTCCGCCAGTACCCGTGCGGCTTCCCGGGCGAAGACATCGGACTGCAGGCGCGTGTCGTAACCGATCAGGGCCGTCTTGCCGTTGGGCGCGCGGTGCTTGGTCACCTGGGCCAGGGCCATCGTGACCCGGCGGATATTGGGCTTGTTCATGCGCCGCAGACCCGCCGCCATGATGCCCCGCAGCCCGCCGGTGCCGAAGGCCAGGGGCTCGAAGAAGCGGTCCTGGATCTCGGCGATGGCACGGCCGTCGCCGGCCTCGGCCGATCGCACCAGGGGCTCCAGTTCGGCCCGGAGATCGGCTTCCAGGTGGGGAAAGGCAAGGTATTCGCGGGCAGTGGCAAGGAACATGGGGACCTCGAGAAGGCGGATGAACGCAAACCCCCTAGCTTAGCGGGAGGCGGCAGCGATGTCAGCCCGAGGCCTCAGGCCACCGAGGTTCACTGTCTCATTCCGGATGGGCCTGGATGCCCTTGCGCGAGAGGGTTCCCAGCCTGAACCCCGCCCAGAACCAGAGGCCCGACAACCCCAGCGCCGCGGCGGCCACGGGGATGGCCGTCCAGGTGAGCAGGGCGGGCGCCCAGGCCCCCAGGAAGTCGCCGCCCCGGTAGACGAAGGTGTCGATGAAGGGCTTCGATTTGTATTTCTCGTCGGGCCCCAGGGGGATGTAGAGGGTCTCCCGGGCGGGACGGTCCACGGCGTAGTGCAGGCCGCGGCGCAGCACCTGGAAGACCGCCAGGACGGCGAAGACGGGCCAGGCCCAGAGGGCCCCGAAGCCCGCGATGGTGAGGATCGGCAGCAGAACCAGCACGGGCCTGAGTCCGAACCTGGTGATCAGGCGGCTCGTGAAGAACAGCTGAGTGAATAGCGTAAGCAGGTTCACCCAAAGGTCGATGCGCGCAAAGGCCGCCGCCCGCGCCGCCTGGCTCGCGAAGACTCTGGCCACGATGGCGCCCTGGGCCAGGTAGAGGAGCGTCGTCGTCAGCGTGAAGAGCAGCATGTAGCCGCCGATCAGCGCCAGGTAGGGGGACCTGGCGATGAGCCGCAGCCCTACCAGCAGGCCGGGGCCGGGCTCCCGGGGCCCTCCGGCTGCATTCCCCAACCTGTAGCGCCTGGCCAGAGTCAGCACGCACAGGACGGCCAGTTCCAGAAATCCCGCCGCCACCAGCACCAGGGCCGCCGGGGTCGCCTTGAAGGGCAGGGGAAAGCCCAGGGCCATCCCCCGGGTGAGCATCTCGGTGAGCCCTGCGCCCAGGATCGCGCCCAGGGTTCCCCCCATGGCGATGAATCCGAAGAGGCGCCTACCCTGGTCCTCGTCGAAGAGATCGGCCATGAAGCCCCAGAAGACGCTCACCACGAAAAGGTTGTAGACGCTCAGCCAGACATAGAAGGTGTAGCCCAGGGCCGTGCCGCCATGGCCCGGCAGCAGACGGAAGAGCGCGAAGAAAACCAGCAGATTGGCCGCGAAGAAATGGTAGGCCAGAGGGATGAAGCGCCGGCGGGGCAGGCGTGAGACCAGCGCCGCAAAGGCCGGATTGGCCAGGAACATGACCACCAGGGTGCCCGTCATCAGCCAGGGCAGCCTGTCGGCGCCCTGGGCGATGCCCATGGCTTCCCGCAGGGGCCGCAACAGGTAGTACCCCAGCATGAGGAAGAAGAAATACCCGGTGGCCAGGAGCAGGGCGTGGCCCTCCCCGGGGCGCACCTTCACCAGCCGTCCCAGCGGGCCTGGGGAGGGGCACTGCGGAGCGGCTTCGGGATGGGACATGGATTCCTCGGGAAGGGGGGCCTCGCCAGGGGCGCAGAATCGGTTGTGTATAGCATTACGATGTATCATCCTGGGCGCTGGGTCTTGTCGGAGGCAACATGAATCTCTCCCGCCGCGTGCTTCTCGGTTGCGCCGCACTGGCCCTCGCTTGGACGGCCCTCAGCGCCGCTCCGGCGGTGAAGCCCCTTCGCATCCTGATCCTGGGTGGCACCGGCTATCTGGGTCCAGCCACCATCGAGGCCGCCCAGGCTAGGGGTCACCAGGTGACCATGTTCAATCGCGGCAAGACCCGCCCGGAGCTCTTTCCCGGTGTGGAGCGGCTCCAGGGCGACCGCGACCCCAGGAAGGGCGAAGGGCTGAAGGCCCTGGAAAAGGGCGAATGGGACGTGGTCATCGACAACAGCGCCTACTACCCGCGCCTGGTGAAGGCGTCGGCCGAACTGCTGGCCCCGCACTGCAGGCAGTACATCCTCATCAGCTCCATTTCCGCCTACAAGGAACCCAACCCCGTCCAGGGCGATGAGACTGCGCCCATGGCCACCATGCCCGACCCGACCCTGGAGGACATGGGCAAGAACTACGAATACTACGGCGCCCTGAAGGCCCTCTGCGAGCAGGCCGCTTCCAAGGCCATGCCGGGCCGGGTGACTGTCATCCGCCCGGGCTACATCGTGGGGCCCGATGACAACAGTGGCCGCTTCACATACTGGCCTGTGCGTTTCAGCAAGGGCGGCGATATTGGCGTACCCGGGACGCCCACGGACCCCCTCCAGATCATCGATGTGCGGGATCTGGGCCGGTGGCTGGTGACACTCGCCGAATCCGGCACCGTCGGCACCTTCAATGCCTGTGGGCCCGAGAAGCCCCTCACCTGGGGCCGCGTGATCCAGGCCTGCCAGCACCTGAGCCCCCCCAACACTCGCCTGACCTGGCTGTCCGCTAAGTTCGTGGCCCAGCAGGAGGGCCTGGACTTCCCCATCTGGGCCCCCTTCGAAGGCGATAGCAAGGGCTTCCACACCTGGAGCAACGCCAAGGCCATCCAGGCCGGGCTGCGCTTCCGTCCCGTGGAGGAGACCGTGAACGATACGCTGACCTGGTACAGGACCCAGGAGAAGGTGGAGAAGGGGCGCACCCAGCTGGCGGGTCCCAGCGCCGAGGCAGAGCTCAAGGTGCTGGCGGCCTGGAAGGCGGCCGCCGGACCTAAATGAGAATCTCCCAGGGCGGGTGGTGTTCAACCCGGATCGTGCATTTCGAGTAGTCGACCGCCGTCAGGCGGTGGCATGGGGCCCAGCTCCGCGAGCGAAGCGAGCGGGAGCAGGCTGCGGTGCAGCCTGCAATAGCTGGTGAAGCGGCGCGGCACAGGCTTGGTGCCCCGAAGGGGGTGCGCCGAGAAACCCAAACTGGAGCGGGGCCCCGTTCCGACCGGCTTGCCGCGGCTCGAGATGCCGTAATGGGCCGCGCGCTGGAGTCGAATCAGCTGAACCAAACGCAAAATCCGGGTTCAATCGTTTGCTTTCCCGTCCGGACGATCAAGGCCGCTCTGCACGGGAAGCGGCTCTCGGAGCCGTTTCCCGCGCGGTCGCTCCACGCACGTTGCGGCAGCAGCGTGCTTCCTTGATCGCACCCTGTATCAGGCTCCGCCCAGGGCCATCTCTTCGAGCAGGATCGTGAGCCCCGCCTGGCTTCCGTACCAGCGCAAATTATTGCCCAGAGCCGTGATGCGCGTGAGGAAATCCCGGAGATTGCCTGCGAAGGTGAGGCGATCCACGGCCTCGCACAGGACCCCATCCCGGATTCGCAGGCCCGAAGCGCCCACGCTGAGATCGCCCGAGACGGGATCCACCGTGTGGAGGCCCATGATCTCCGTGATGAGGACGCCGCCTTCGGCCAGGCGGTAGAGCTCCTCGGGACTGAGGCTACCGGCCTCGGGGAAGAGGTTGAAGGTGGTGACGCCGGGATTGCTGCCCGTGCCCCGGCCCGCGCTGGCTGTGGGTGCGCAGCCCATCTCGGCGGCTGTCTTCAACGTGTGGAGGTAGGTCTGAAGCACCCCCTTCTCCAGCAGCACATTGCGTCGTGTAGGCAGGCCCTCACCATCCCAGGGTTCGCTGCCCAGGCCCGGCCTGCCATCCGGGAAGACCAGGCGGCCATCATCGATAAGCGTGAGCAGGGGGGAAGCGATGGCCTGCCCGAGCTTGCCGGCAAAGAGGCTCCGCTGCTTCTGCACGGCCTCGGCCGAAAGCATTCCCGCCACCAGGCCCAGGAGATCCACGGCCACTTCCGGGTGCAGCACCACGGGGTACTTCCCGGCGGGCAGGGCCTTCGGGTTCAGCTTGCGTTCGCCCTTCTGGGCGGCCTCCCGGCCGATGGCGGCCAGATCGAAGGCCTCGGGGTGGCGCCCCATGTCCCAGTGCCAGGCGGCCTGGCGGTCCTCGCCATCCTGCACGGCCAGTTCGATGGAGGCGGAACAGGAGCTGCCCAGATCCCTGGCCCGCACGCCCTTCTGGGTCAGGAGCAGGGTGGCGCCTGCCCCGTCGGCCCAGGCGGCTTCCCTGACGGCAGAGACCTTGGGAGAAGCCTTCCGGGCCTCGGCTTCCAGGCGCAGGGCCCGCTCGATGCGTTGCTCGGGGCTGAGGGCGTCGGCTCGCGCATCGTAGCGGCTGGGCAGGTCATCCTCGCCCGCAGGTTCCGCCTGGCGCAGCCAGGGGTCCTCGTCGCCAAGGGCCGAGAGTTCCCAGGCCTGATGGAAGAGCTCGTCGAAATTCTCGCGGGTCAGATGGGTGGTAGTGGCGATGCCGGTGCGCCCGCCCCGCAGGACGCGCACGCCCAGGCCCCCACGCTTGCTGGTGGTGAGATCCTCCAGGGCGCCGTTCTGGACCTTGGCCTTGCGGCTCCGGGAGACGGAGACGAAGGCTTCGGCCCCATCGGCTCCCAGTTGAAGGGCCCGGCGGATGGCGTCCTGGAGGCGCTGCTCCAGAGCTTCGGGGATGTAGGAGCGGAAGACGGATTCGGACATCAGGGCAGGGCCTCGCGAAGGACTTTCTGATAGGCCTGGTAAGTGGTCGTGTCGAAGCAGACCAGGAAGACCTTCTCGGGCACGGGGCTCTGTTCGAGGAAGGCCTGGATGCTCCCGATGGCGATGGGGGCCGCCACATCGAGAGGGATCTGGGGCTGGCGCCCGCTGCCCAGGCTGGGGAAGGCCAGCGTCCGAAAGCCCCGCTTGCGGGCCAGGTCCAGGGCATTGCGGTAGCAGGCCGCCAGGGTTTCTCCTTCCCCATGGGCCCCATCCATCCAGGTGGGCGCCACCGTGTGGATGACGGACTGGGCCCGGAGCTGATAGCCCGGCGTGAGGCGCACCTCCCCGGGCTCGCAGCCTTCCAGCTTCTCGCAGGCCTGGGTGAGGGCGGGGCCGGCCGCTTCGTGGACGGCCCGATGGACCGGACCCCCGTCGAGGAGCGTGCTGTCCGAGGAGTTCACCAGGGCATCGACCTCCATGGCCGTGATATCGCCGAGTTGGAGCTGGATGCGGGGGATCATGGCTGGTCCTGGGTTGGGGGAGTTCGAAGGGGGTTCATCAGATCACGCTGGGAAGGGCTTCGGCCGTGCCACCCACAACCAGGGCGGGGCATAGAATGGTGGGGAGCGCGTCGGAGACGGGCACGCCCTGGCCATCCTTGCCGCAGGTGCCGATATCGAAATGGTGCAGATCGCTTCCGATGCGCGTGAGCTGCCTCAGCACCTCCGGCCCGCAGCCGCTGAGCGTGGCGTTCTTCACGGGGTACTGGATCTCGCCCTGCTCGACCCAGAAGCCTTCCGTCACCTGGAAGACGAAGTTGCCCGTGACGGTATCCACCTGGCCGCCGCCCATGTGCGTGACCAGCAGGCCCCGGTCCAGATCCCTGAGGATCGCTTCGGGGGCTTCCAGGCCCGCCGCCAGGAAGGTATTGCGCATGCGGGGGATGGGGAGGTGGCGATAGCTTTCCCGCCGCCCGTTGCCCGTGGGTTCCACCCCCATGCGCCGGGCCGTCTTGAGGGACTGGAGGTACTGCTTCAGGATGCCGTGCTCGATCAGCACCACCCGCTGGGGCGGCTGGCCTTCGTCATCCACGGCAGCGCTGCCCCGCTTGTGGGGCAGGGTGCCATCGTCGATGATGGTCACGCCCTCGCCCGCCACCCGCTGTCCCAGCTTGCCTGCGAAGGCGCTCATGCCCGCCAGGGCCAGATCGGCCTCCAGGCCGTGGCCGCAGGCCTCGTGGATCATGGTGCCCCCCGCGCTGCTCGACAGGATCACGGGGAAGGTGCCCGCGGGGGCCGGCCGGGCCGAAAGGGCCTGGATGGCCAGGCGCACGGCCTCCTTCACCGTGCGGGCCACGGCCTCTTCGTTGAAGAGCTCGAAGCCCCGGCTCTCGCCCAGGACCTGGTAGCCCGTCTGAAGCTGGTCGCCGGAACCCGCCGTCACGTTGAGGCGCAGCACGCTCTGCATGCGGCAGTCCTCCACGCGTTCGGTGCGCCAGGTGTCCCCTCTGCGCTCGGCCGAGGCGATCCAGACGCGCTGATTGCTGTCCCCGTAGCCCACGGCCACCTGGCGGATGGCGCCCGCCAGGAGTGATTCCCCGTGGCTCCGGGCCAGGAGTTCGGCGCCCTTCACTAAGGCCACCTTTTCAAGGAGGGGGACGGTGGCGGGGTCCCGCTCGATGGGGCTCGGCGTGGGGTATGGGAAGGCTTCCAGCTCCGGAAGCGCCGCAGGAGACGCCTTGCCCGGAGCGGCCAGCAGGCGGGCGGCCTCGAGGAGCTCGGGCAGGGTGGGGGCGATGAGATCGGCGAAGCGCGTGGTTTCGCCTTCCACGAGACGCAGGCTGGCGCCGAAGGTCTCGCTGGCCAGCACATCCTCCATGCGGCTATCGTCCATGCCCAGGCCGCAGGCCCGGCGCTGCTCCACGAAGAGTTCGGCGTAGTCCCCGCCTCGGGAAAGGAGGGCCTCGAGAATCTCGCGGAATTCTTCGGGCCGGAATGGGGCAGGCATGGGGGCCCTCCAGGTGCGGTCGCGCCGCCGCCTCCAGTCTGACAGAAGCTCGGCCTCCGCCTCGTCCAGGAGGCTTGAGAGCTCCCGGCCATCGTTCAAGATGAGGAGATCTCCGTGGAGGGCCTTCTCGGAGGAACGGGATTGGGCCGCCAGCCGAACTCGCGCGGCCTGGGCTTCCAGGCCATCCCGCTGTCCGAGGCGAGCGATCCTCAGATCGTCCGGTGCCTCCACGATCCAGAGGGCATCGAAGTGGTGGCCCTTGCCGCGCTCGATCCAGAGGGCCGCATCCAGGACGGCGCCTTTCGTGCCCGGCGGAAGCGCGGAAAGCCAATGCGCAATCCGGGCCTCGATCCGGGGATGCAGCAGCGCCTCCAGGCGTAGCCTCGCTGCTTCGTCAGCGAAGACGCGGGCGCCGAGCCCTGTCCGGTCCAGCGAACCGTCGGCCGATAGCACCTCGGCACCGAAGGCCTCGACCACGGCTGCCAGTCCCTCCGTGCCCGGTGCCACCACTTCCCGGGCGACCCGATCCGCGTCGATGACAGCCCAGCCCCGTTCGGCCATGGACTGGGCGACGAAACTCTTGCCCGAGGCGATGCCGCCCGTGAGTCCGAGGATGGGGAAGGGGTGATCCATGGGAAAAGGATACTCCGGCCTTCCTAAATGAAATCGCGCCCGAGGGCGCGATTTCAGGTGAACAGGAAGGGCTAGGCTCCTCCACTCCCGCCCGTCTCCGGCCTATAGGTCAGGCTGGACCAGATGAAGTCCCTGTTCATGCGGGCGATGTTCTCGAGGCTGATGGACTTGGGGCAGGCGGCTTCGCATTCGCCGTGGTTGGTGCAGGTGCCGAACTCCTCGCTGTCCATCTGGGCGACCATGTCCTTCACGCGGCTGTAGCGTTCGGGCTGGCCCTGGGGCAGGAGGGCCAGTTGGCTGATCTTGGCCGAGATGAAGAGCATGGCGCTGGCGTTGGGACAGGCGGCCACGCAGGCGCCGCAGCCGATGCAGGCGGCCGCGTCCATGGCCAGGTCGGCGCAGGTCTTCTTGACGGGGGCGGCATTGCCGTCCGGCGCAGACCCCGTGGGGACGCTGATGAATCCGCCGGCGGCGATGATGCGGTCGAAGGCGCTGCGGTCCACCATCAGGTCCTTGATCACCGGGAAGGCCTTGCCCCGGAAGGGCTCGATGGTGATGGTGTCGCCGTCGCTAAAGCTGCGCATGTGCAGCTGGCAGGTGGTGGTGCGCTCCCGGGGGCCGTGGGCCCGGCCGTTGATGACCAGGCCGCACTGGCCGCAGATGCCCTCCCGGCAGTCGTGGTCCATGGCGATGGGCTCGTCCCCCTTGCGGATGAGGCCCTCGTTGACCACATCGAGCATTTCCAGGAAGGACATTTCCGTGCTGACGTCCCTGGCTTCGTAGGTGACGAAGCGGCCTTCGTCTTGGGCATTCTTCTGGCGCCAGACCTGCAGCGTGATGTTGATGTGCTTTTCAGACATTCCCCGTCTCCTTACTTGTAGCTGCGGGTGGCGAGGTGGACGTTCTCGAACTTCAGCTCTTCCACGTGGCGGTTGGGCACGCTGTCCTCGCCGGTGTATTCCCAGGCCGCGACATGGCAGAACTTCTCGTCGTCCCGCATGGCCTCGCCCTCGGGCGTTTGCCATTCCTCGCGGAAGTGCCCGCCGCAGCTTTCGCCGCGCTCCAGGGCATCCCGGCACATGAGTTCGCCCAGTTCCAGGAAGTCGGCCACGCGTCCCGCCAGTTCCAGGCTCTGGTTGACGTCGGCGCCGCTGCCGGGGACCTTGACCTCCTCCCAGAAGCGTTTGCGCAGAGCGGGGATGAGCTGGAGGGCCTTCTTGAGGCCGGCTTCGTTGCGGGCCATGCCGCAGTATTCCCAAAGGATCTTGCCCAGCTCCCGGTGGAAGTAGGTGGGCGTCTCCTTGCCGTTGATGCTGAGCAGGCGGGTGACCCGGGCGGTGACCTCGGCCTCGGCGGCCTGGGCGGCCGGGTGGTCGGCCTTGGGGCAGCTGCCGGGCTTCAGGCCCGCCAGATAGTTGCCCACGGTGTAGGGGGCCACGAAGTAGCCGTCCGCCAGTCCCTGCATGAGGGCCGAGGCCCCCAGGCGGTTGGCGCCGTGATCGCTGAAATTGGCCTCGCCCATGACGAAGAGGCCGGGGACGGAGCTCATCAGGTTGTAGTCCACCCAGAGCCCGCCCATGGTGTAGTGGGTCGCCGGGTAGATGCGCATGGGGACTTTGTAGGGATCCTCGCCGGTGATGCGCTCATACATCTCGAAGAGGTTGCCGTACTTCTCCTCTATCTTGTGGGCCCCCAGGCGCTTCGTGGCGTCCTCGAAATCCAGGTAGACCCCCAGCCCCGTTTCCCCCACGCCCCGGCCCTCGTCGCAGACCTGCTTGGCGGCGCGGCTGGAGATATCCCGGGGGGCGAGATTGCCGTAGGAAGGATACTTGCGCTCCAGGTAGTAGTCCCGGTCATCTTCTTTGATCTGGTCCGCGGGCTTCTTGCAGTCTTCCTTCTTCTTGGGCACCCAGATGCGGCCATCGTTGCGCAGGGATTCCGACATCAGCGTGAGCTTGGACTGGTGGTCGCCCGTGACGGGAATGCAGGTGGGATGGATCTGGGTGTAGCAGGGGTTGGCGAAGGCGGCCCCCTTCTTGTAGGCCCGCCAGATGGCGGTGGTGTTGCACCCCTTGGCATACGTTGCCAGGTACATCACGTTGCCATAGCCTCCCGTGGCCAGCACGACAGCGTCGCCCATGTGGCTCTGGACCAGGCCCGTCACCATGTCGCGCACCACGATGCCCTTGGCCACGCCGTCGATGACGATGACCTCCAGCATCTCGCTGCGGGTGTGCATCTTGACCGCGCCCAGGCCGATCTGGCGCTCCAGGGCCTGGTAGGCCCCCAGGAGCAGCTGCTGGCCTGTCTGGCCCCGGGCGTAGAAGGTGCGGCTCACCTGGGCCCCGCCGAAGGAGCGGTTGTCCAGCAGGCCACCGTATTCCCGGGCGAAGGGCACGCCCTGAGCCACGCACTGGTCGATGATGTTGTTGCTCACCTCGGCTAGGCGGTAGACATTGGCTTCCCGGGCGCGGAAGTCGCCGCCCTTGATGGTGTCGTAGAAGAGGCGCAGGACGCTGTCGCCGTCGTTGTGGTAGTTCTTGGCGGCGTTGATGCCCCCCTGGGCGGCGATGGAGTGGGCGCGCCGGGGACTGTCGTTGTAGCAGAAGCATTCCACCTGGTAGCCCAGTTCGGCCATGGAGGCCGCGGCGGCCCCGCCGGCGAGGCCGGAACCCACCACCAGCACCCTGTACTTCCGCTTGTTGGCCGGATTCACCAGCTTCATGTCGAACTTGTGCTTCTCCCACTTCTTCTCGAGCGGGCCCTCAGGAATATTGGACTTCAGTTCCATGGTCGGATCCTTTCCTGAAGGTCAGCGGATGATGTGCGCGAGCACGGCGATCGGGAAGGAGATGTTGCCGCCCACCACCAGAACGGTGACCACGGAGGCGAAGGTGCGCCG
>JAYSNJ010000039.1:0-6226 GCA_043723905.1 Holophagaceae bacterium | reverse complement strand
TCACCACCCGCCAGGACGGCACCGGCCTCGGGCTCGCCGTTTGCAACCGCATCGTCACCGACCATGGAGGGGCCATCCACATCGGGGAGTCCATCTGGGGTGGAGCCCTCGTCGAGCTCTCCTTGCCGATCGCCGAGGAGGCCTGACGTGGCTGAGCTGGCGGACGCAACGGTGCTGGTCGTCGACGATGACCGCAAGCTGGTGGAGATCCTGGAGAAGCACCTCGGGCGCCTGGGCTACCAGGTGGTGACCGCGCTGGGCGGCGCCGAGGCGCTCGCGCTGCTCGATGCGGGCACGCGGGTGGACGTCACGCTCTCCGACGTGCAGATGAAGGGGCTCGATGGGCGCAGCCTGATGGCGGAGATCCGCCGCCGCTCGCCTGACAACCGCGTCATCCTGATGACCGCCTTCGGCGCGGTGAGCGAGGCGGTCGAGGCGATGCGCGAGGGCGCCTTCTGGTACCTCACCAAGCCCTTCAAGATCGAAGAGGCGGCCCTGGTGCTGCGGCGCGCGGTGGCCGAGACCGAGATGGGGCGGAGGATCGTCCAGCTCGAGCGCTCGTTGCGCTCGGAGTACCGCGCGGAGCGCTACCTGGGCCGCTCGGAGCTCGCGCAGGCCGTCCGCGGAGACCTCACCCGGGCGGCAGAGCTGCGCACCGCGGTGCTGCTGCTGGGGAAGACGGGCACCGGCAAGGAACTCGCGGCCCGGGCCATCCACTACCAGAGCGCGCGGCGGGATCGGCCCTTCATCCCGGTGAACTGCGGGGCGATCCCGGATTCCCTCATCGAAAGCGAGCTGTTCGGGCACCGCAAGGGCGCCTTCACGGATGCGAAGGACAACCAGCCTGGACTGGTGACCCTCGCCGAAGGCGGAACCCTGTTCCTCGACGAGATCGATGCGCTTTCCCCGAAGGGGCAGGTGACCCTCCTCCGCTTCCTCCAGGATCAGGAGTTCAGGCCCCTGGGCGCCCGCAACGTGGAGCACGGGAACGTGCGCGTCCTCGCCGCCAGCAACGCGAGCCTGACCGCCATGGCCGAGGAAGGCTCCTTCCGCGCGGACCTGCTCTACCGCCTCCGGATCCTCTGCCTCGACCTGGCGCCGCTCCGGGAACGGAGCGGCGATGTGACCCACCTGGCCGAATGGTTCCTCCATGCCTGCGAGAAGCGGTACGGCCTGGGGACCAAGGTCCTTCACCCCGAGACCCTGGCCTGGATGGGGCAGTACCGGTGGCCCGGAAACATCCGTGAACTCGAGAACCTCCTGTACCGGGAGTACCTTCTATCGGAGGGCGAAGTGATCAGGATCGAGGCCCCGAAGGGTCTGGATCCGCCTGCCTCCGGGCGGGCGGAGGCCCCACCGGGGGACCTCAATTTCAACCGGGCCAAGGCCAGGGCCCTCGAGTCCTTCGAGCGGGACTACCTGAGGCGCCTGCTGGTCATGACGGATGGCAACATCAGCCTCGCCGCCAAGCTCGCGGGCAAGGAACGACGCAGCCTCGGGAAGCTGATCAAGAAGCTCGGCCTGGGCCAGGTGGCTCCACGGGATGCCTCGAGGCTGGTGAGGGGCATCCGCGCCTGAATCCTTGGGCGAGGCGGGGACCGGACACGCACCTTCCATCGGTTTGGAGGACCCCATGAGCAAGGCCTTCTCCCCCCTCACGCTGGGTGTGGGTTTCACGGCCCTGCTGGCTCTGGTGCCTGGGCTGGGGATCGGATCCAAGGAGGGTAGGGGCGGAAAGGACTCGGGGCTCGCCACCAAGGCCGCTGCCGAGGCGAAGCGGGCCCAGAAGGTCGAGGCGGTGGAGGCGCTCCTGGACCAGTGGCTCGCGGAACGGCCGAGGACGGGCTCAGCCACCCTCAGCGCCACCATCCTCACCCTTCCGGATCCTCAGCGCACCCACATGGCCTTCTGGTTCGACCTTCGCTTGAACGCAGTGCAGCGGGCCTTCAAGGAACTCAACTTTCTTCCCCGGGCCTTCTTCCTCCCCTGGGAAGCCAAGCCCAAGGAAGAGGGCGGGCCGGGGATCTCCTCGACCTATCCCGACGCCAGCCCGGGGCTCGTCTGGTTCGCCCGGGAACGCCGGGCCACGGACCCCCAGGGTGGACCCACGGCCTACCATGCGTTGTTCATCGTGGGGGAGAGCCAGTCGCTGGGCCTCAACCGCGAGGCCATGCGGCGGGCCCTCCGGCTCGCGGAGAAGGTGAGGGGGGCTGACGCGGGATCGCCCATCACGGTCATCGGCCCCCAGTTCTCGGGCAGCCTCACCTCCCTGGGGGCGGCCCTGGAAGAACACTTCCGCACGCCCTCGGCCCCAGCCATCCGGGTCCAGGGCACCACGACGCTGGATGCGGGCACGGCCGCGACGCTGCGTGCCACGGCCGGAGGGATTCCGGCGCCCCGCCTGGCGATCTCGAGCTGGGTGTGCAACCTGTCCGGACCCTCCAAGGATCAGCTGCTGAGCTGGTACCGGAACGAGGCGGGCTGGCCCAAGGGCGCCTCGAAGGTGGCGCTCTTCGCGGAATCGAATACGGTCTACAGCCGCGATTCGAAGCCCGACGGGCCCTACACCCAGATCCTCTTCCCCATGGGGCTGTCCCGGCTCCGGGCCGAACGCCGGGCCATGGAGCATGGCCTCGCCAAGGCCGACGGAGCTATGGAGCTGGTGCTCCCCTCGACCCTTCTGGGCCCCTCCGAGGACGATACGCTGCGGGTGCTGGACACCGTGCCGCAGTATGCGGCCGACACCCTGCGCAACACCGAGCTGACCCTCGCGGGCACCATTCTCAGCCTCTCCCGGCGCGGCTACACGCATATCGGGATCTCCGCCTCGGATCCCCAGGACCTGATCTTCCTGGCCGAGCGCATCCGGGCCTACCACCCCAGCTGCACCCTCTTCACCACCAGCGGCAACCACGTCCTCTTCGCCCACCCGAACTTCAGCGCCGCCATGGATGGCATGGTCCTGTTCGGCGGATATCCCCTCACGGATTCCATGCGGGTCCTCTCCCTCAGGAAGGGTGAGCTGGAGTCGCCGGTCCGCTTCACGTCGGAGGGGGAGTACGCGGCCTACTACGCCACGCTCCTGGCCCTGGATCCATCGAGGTCCGGTGACCCGGATCGACGGTTCTGGGGGAAGCAGGGGTTCGTCTCCATCGTGAAGAGCGGCAGCATCTGGCCCCTCCGTCACGGAGGCCTGGAGACACTGGACTCCGGCAAGGTCGGGTGGGATCCCCAGGTCGAGTCGATCTACATGGCCGGGGCCAAAGAAAGCACCGACCTGGTCCAGTACGTCCACTCGCGACTCCTCCAGCTGAGCCTGCTGCTCCTCCTCCTGGGGGGAGCCTCCGGCTGGGTGTTCCTGAAGCCGCTCCTGGAGGCCTCGGGGGCCCACCCGCCGGAACCGAGCCTCCGGCCCTACCGGGACCTCGCGGCCGGGGCCCTGCTGGCCCTGGCCATCGTCTCGCTGCTCGGCGTGGGGTACCTCCTGCCCCTGGCCGTGCTGAACGGCTCTCCCTGGGGCGACACCTTCCTGTGGATCAGTCTGGCCACCTGGGCAGGCCTGCTGGCCGCCACCGGGCGCGCCCTGCGGGGGCGGTGGGCCTGGCGTCGCACCCTCCCCCTGCTGGGCCTGGCCCTGCTGCCCGCCCTCGCCGTGGGCCTGTGGGGACGGGTCCACTTCCTGGTGTTCATCCCGGGCTACCTCCGGTTCTCCTCTCCGGGGCGGGGCGTGTCCCTCATCCCCACCATGGTGTTCCTGGCCGCGGGCCTGGCCTTGCTGCTGAGGACCTGGTACGACGTGCGGCGCCAGGAGCATCCGGCCTTCTGGCCCCTGCCTGTCGGTCTCGCCGCCGTTCCCGGGGTGCACCTGGAGCATTTCAGGGGTCTGCACGCCCAGCTGTGGATCTACCTGTCCGTGGGGATCCTGCTCGCCTTCCAGCTGGCCCTTCCGGGAGGGCTCCTCAGGCCCCTCATGGAGGTTCAGGGCGTCACCGCCCTGGTGGTGGGAGTGGGCGGGTGCGTCCTGGTGGCCTCCTTCTTCCTGTTCTGGCAGCTGCACAAGGGCTGGGAGGAACTGAGGCGGATCCTGGAGGAACTGGATTTCTCGCCCTACCGCGCCGCCTTCGCCGAAGCGGGCAAGCTCATGAACTGGAATGCCATGCGGGCCCTGGGCCGCGGCCTCAAGACCCACCGGTCCAGTCAGCGGGGCCGCCAGATCCTGGAGGCTCAGCGCAGCTGGATCGCGGAGGTTGATTCGGGCTATGCCAGGTGCCTTGAGGCTCTGGAGCGACTGGAGGCCCACGCTCCGAGAGGGCGGAAGGCCTCGAGCGGCTTCGCCAAGTGGCAGTTCCGGTTCCAGGTGGCCGGGGGCATGAGCGCTTGCGGCGAGGCCCTGCAGGCCGCCTGCGACCGCCTGCCCGCGGAGGCGGCCGTGCACCAGGAGGAGGTGCACCTCTTCTTCGCCCTGCGCGCCATCACCTTCATCCGCCAGGCCTTCCTGGTGGCCCGGTACCTGCTGATCGGCGCCCTGGGCTCCATGCTCCTGCTGGTGCTGGCGGTGACCGCCTTCGACTTCCAGCCCAAGGCCCAGGTGTTGACCATCCTCGGCGCGGTCCTGCTGGGCATGGCGGGCTGGGTGGCCCTGCGCATCCTCCAGATGGAACGGGACCCCCTCCTCTGCCTGATGGAGGGCACGGTGGCCGGCGAGGTGCAGCTGAGCCTGGGGCTGGTGGAGAACGCCTTCCGCTACGTGATGGTGCCGCTGCTCCTGCTGCTGGCGACCCTGAACCCCTCCTTCGGGGGGACGTTCCTCCAGATCTTCAATCCCCTCATGCACTTCATCAAGTGAGGCAGGAGCCTCTCCCCGGGAACTCCTGTCCAGGTACCTAAACTTGGCTTCCGGCCGGGCAGGCCGATGAGTGAAGGGTTCCTGGAGCCGGTGTGCCTGAATCTTCCCCCATCCCCATTCTCATCGTGGACGATGAGGCGGATCTGCGGAACCTGCTGGTGGAGGCGCTCCTGGACCAGGGCTACGCGGCGGAGGGCGCCGAGGGGGGCGATCAGGCCCTGGCCCGTGTGCGGCAGCAGCACTTCCCCGTCATCTTCACGGACTTGAACATGCCCGGCGGCCTGTCGGGCCTGGAACTGCTCAGGGCCGTCCACGAGGAAGACCCCAAGACCATGGGCATCCTGATGACCGGCTACGCGACCACCGAGGCGGCCATCCAGGCCCTGAAGCGGGGTGCGTACGACTTCATCCAGAAGCCCTTCAAGCTGGCTGAGATCGAAGCCAGCCTGGAACGGGCCCTGGAGCACTACCAGCTGCGCAAGGAGAACGAGGACTACCAGAAGAACCTCGAGCGCATGGTCGAGGCCCGCACCCAGGAGATCCTGGGCCTGAAGAACGACATCGAGCGGCTCTTCGAAGGGTTCGTGAACGCGTCCGTGACCGCCATCGAGGCCCGGGACCCCAGCACCTCCGGCCACTCGAGCCGCGTGGCGGAACTGACCGTGAGCCTGGCCGAGGCGGTGAACGCGACGCCCAACGGCGCCTACGGCGGCCACTACTTCAATCCCATCCAGCTGCGGGAGATCCGCTACGCCAGCCTGCTGCACGATTTCGGCAAGGTCGGCGTCCGAGAGCAGGTGCTCACCAAGGCCAAGAAGATCGAGGGGGAGCGCCTCGAGAGCATCTTCCAGCGCCTGCACCAGCGCACCCTCGAGGCCATGCGGGACCGCATGCTCGACGCCTGGAGCAAGGGGAGCCTGTTCAACCGCGAGAAGGTGGCCGAACTGCTCCGGCAGCAGGAGGAGGAGACCCGGCGTCTGGTGGATCTGGTATCCCGCTGCAACGAGCCCACGGTCCTGCCCCAGGAGGTGGCGATCGAGCTCGACCTCATGGAGAACCTCACCTACCAGCACTGGACCGGCGCGCCGCGGATCCTGATCGAGACCGAGGATCTGGAACTGCTCCGGATCAAGAAGGGCAGCCTGTCGCTCCAGGAACGCGACGAGATCCAGAGCCACGTCACCCACACCTACCGGTTCCTCAGCCAGATCCCCTGGACCTCCGAGCTGGCAGGCGTACCTGACATCGCCTGGGCTCACCACGAGCGACTGAACGGCAAAGGCTATCCACGCCAGCTCACGGAGGCGGATATTCCCGTCCAGAGCAAGCTCATGGCCGTGTCGGACGTCTACGATGCCCTGACCGCCGCGGATCGTCCCT
>JAYSNJ010000038.1:0-26180 GCA_043723905.1 Holophagaceae bacterium | reverse complement strand
CGATGAAGGCGATGAGCATCACCGCCACATTGAAGGCCAAGCTTCCGCCTTCGCCGGCACCGCGAGCAGCTGCATCCAGCACATTGGCATCCGTGCAAGGCAGATCCACCTGCACTTCTCCTTCGGTTTCGGGCTTCCCGGTTTCGGGTTCCATGATCTTGGCAATCATGATGGCACCGGGGGCCGTCATGATCACCGCCGTTAGCAGATGCACGATATCCACGTGGGCCATCTGCACGTAGGCCACCATGATCGAACCGCTCACGTGGGCCATGCCCGCCGTCATGATCACCATGAGTTCGCTGCGGGTGAATTTCGGCAGGTAGGGCCTGATGGTGAGGGGCGCTTCGGTCTGGCCCATGAGGACGCTGGCGGCCACGCTCACGCTCTCGGCGCCCGAGACCTTCAGGAGGCGTCCCATGGCCCGGGCGCAGGCGCCCACGACCCACTGCATGATGCCCAGGTAGTAGAGCACCGCGAAGATGCTGGCCACGAAGATGATGGTGGGCAGCACCACGAAGGCGAAGACCATCCCCAGCCTGCCGATATTGAGGCCGTTGGGGCCCATCACCGTGGCGCCGGCCCCGCTCGCCAGATCGCCGAAGACGAAGGTGGCGCCCTCCTTGGCGAAGGCCATGAGGTGCTCCACCACCTGGCGCATGGTGCTGAAGGAGCGGCCCACCAGGTTGCCCCAGAGCATGGCGAAGACCACGGCGCCGAAGATCGACCAGTTCAACCGCTTGTTCTGGAAGGCCGCGAAACGCCTCAGGAGGGCCGGCGTGAACATCAGGACGAGCACGACCCAGCCCAGGCCCACGAAGGTCGCGTTGGGCTGGCCGGCGTGAAGCCAGAAGCCCGGCCAGGGCAGGATGCGCGTGAGGGCGCCGGAGATGAGATCGCCCTTGAGCACGATCACCGCGAAGACCCACTGGAGCACGAGGGCCCAGCCGATGGTGCGCCAGTGGATGGATTTCCGGTCCCGGGACATCAGCAGCGCCAGGCCCAGAAAGACCAGCACACCCAGCAAACCCATGAATCGCGCCATGGTTCCTCCTGTCTCAAAAGAAAACACTCACCACGGAGAACACCGAGAATGCACGGAGGAAAGCAAAAGGCCCTTCTCTCTCCGTGATCCCTTCTCCGTGTCCTCCGTGATGGAATTTTTTATAGTTCCCGGTTGAGGATCTCGATGGCCTTGCCCATCTCGAAGCGGGCCCGGCCCAGGATGCCCTCGCGGTGCATGACCACCACCAGGGAGCACTGTTCCTCTGCCCCCATCATCAGGATCCAGTGCTGGTCCGTGCAGAAGGCCACCTGCTCGACCTCACCCTTGTCGAATTCCTCCACGGCCTGCTGCAGGTGGCGCTTCACCACGTTGCGGTAGGCGCCCAGCAGCTGGAGGGCATCGTTGGGCACCTCGATGGTGCGGGCGCAGATGGGCTCCCCATCCTTGTCGTTGAAGCTGGCGGCGATCGACTCGGGAATCCGCTCGATCAAACGGTCCAGAATCTCCTGGAAGGGCATCGGGATTCTCCAAAGGGACGTGGAACCATCATGCCCAGATCAAAGGCCTCGCGCTACCTGCAGGATCCAGGTGCCCAGCAACAGGAGGGCTGCGCCGACCCTGGCCTGACAGCTCTCGGGCAGGTCCGGGTAGGCGTCCCCCCGCCAGGCCCGGCGCAGATCCCAGAGGAGGGCCAGGGGCGAGAGCAGACCCAGGAGGGCCAGGACGGGGTGCCAGTGGAAGGCCTCCCGGAGCTGCCCGTTCGCCAGGGCCATGGCGCAGCGCGTGCCGCCGCAGGTGGCGCAGGGGATCCCCAGCAGATTCTTGAGGGGGCAGGGCGGGGGCTGGAGATGGAGGGTTGCCACCCCCCAGGCCAGGAGGGCGCAGGCCAGGGCCGCCCCCAGGAGGGCCAGGGCCAGCCAGGGCGCGCGGGGTCCGGCCTTCATGCGAGGGCCCGGGCCAGGACCAGGCTCAAGCCCACCAGGCCCGCGAAGCAGCAGGCCGCCAGCACGGCGTGGAGGAGGGTGGCCAGGATGCCCTTCCAGACGGGGCAGTCATGCCAAGCCGCCAGGGCGAAGCCCCGGAGGATCCAGAACCAGAGGTCCACAGCGACCAGGGGCAGGGCCAGCAGCCAGCCCAGGCGAGGGAAATAGCCCAGGAGGCCCAGGGCGGCCCCCAGGGCCCCCACCGAGAGGACCTCGGCCTCGGCGATGAGCGTGGCCCGGAAGTGATGCCGCTTGACGCCTCCCAGCATCCAGAGGCAGCCGTGGTCCCACACGGCGTCATGGAGCCAGAGGCTCAGTACGCCAAAGGGGGCGGCCAGGGCCAGCCAGGGCAGGACCCGCCCCACCTCCGGCAGGCGGGGCAATTCCGAAACGAAGACCCGCCAGTCCTCCGGATTGACGGGGGGGGCCAGGGCTCGCAGCCAGCCTGCCATGCCCTCCGTCCCCCGCTCCGGATTCAGCATGGCCTGCCAGCCGCGGTGGAAGCCCCAGTAGCCCAGGGCCGTGGAGGCGAAGGTCAGGGGGCTGCGGAGCAGGAGCATTGTGCCCATGGAGGGTCCCAGAGTGGGAGCCTCGGCGGCCCGTCGGCGGAAGGCCGCGGTGGGGGAGAGGGCCCGGTGCAGGAGGCCGGTGAGGCCGAGGGGACGCATGGGACAACGCTAGCCCTTCCAGGCCCCCCTGAAAAGATGTCGAGGCTCATACCCGAGCTGCCCCCGTCCGAAGAGAATGAAGCATGCCGATCCTCGCCCGCATCGCCCCGCTCACCCCCCTGGACGCCCTGCGCGCCCTGCTGGTGGAGTTCGCCGACGGGGACAGCACCTTTTCCCCCCGGCTCATCCAGTCCCTCCAGGGGCTCCGGAAGCAGGCCCTGCCGGTGCTCGGCCCGCTGCTGGGGCCCGGTGCCGCTTCCAAGGGGCTGCGCCGCCTGCTTCTCTCCCTGGTGGTCCGCTTCGATTGGCCGGAGTGGACCCCCTTCATTCGGGAGGCCCTGCTCCAGGAAGGGGACCTCGGCCTCTTCGACGAAGGCGCCGCCGCCCTCGGTCTGCTGGGCACCCGGGAGGCCTTCGAGGCGCTGCAGGCACTCCAGAAGGCCCGGTCCGATGTGGACCGGCAGACCATCCTGGCCCGGGAGCTGGCCCTCTACCAGGCCCAGCAGCCCTTCTCCCACTACCTCGGGCGCCTGCTGGAGGGTTCGGGGAATCCCCGGCTGGCGGTGCAGGGGGCCCGGGTCCTGGCGGCCCTGGCCGAGGCCAGGGATCTGCCGCAGCTCATCGAGGCCCAGCAGAACAGCGACGAGGTGGTGAGCCGCCTGGCCCTCCGGATCCTGGCCGGGATTCCCGGCCCCGAGCCCACGCGCTTCCTCGTCGAACTGGCGGACCGGAGCACCGAGGAGCTCCTGGACAACAAGGGGCTCTCGGAGCTCCTCCGGAGGACCCAAAGCCTGCCCCGGGGCGGGGCGCGGGAGGAGTTCTGTCGTCTTCTGGCCGAGCGCTTCGGGGGCCGTGCGCCCGAGGCCGTGCGTGCCCTGGAGGAGGGCCTGGAAAGGCCCGCCGAGGAACTGGATCCGGCCTCCCTCCTGGAGCCCTTTCACGCCGCGCTCCATGGCTTCAGTGAGACTTTCCTCGTGGAGGCCCTGGGGCTGCTGCTGGAGAACAAGGTGGCCCGCTACTCGGCCTTCCACTCCGAGAGTTCGGACGCGGTGGAGGCGCGCCAGGAGCGGCTCGGCGCCACCCTCGACCAGGCCGCCGAGGCCCTGGTCCGGCGGGTGGATCTGGGGCTGGCCCGGGCCGAGGAGGTCCTTCCGGCCCTGGCCGGGCCCTTCCGCCTGCGCCTGGGGGGCGACGCCTTCATCCACGCCTTCCTCCGCCTCGTGCCGGCCACCGAGGAGGCCCTGCTCGCCGAGATTCTCGCCGAGCCCGAACGCCGGCGCCGCCTGCGCTGCATCGACGCCCTGGGCAGCCGGGAGGAGGACGCCTTCACGCCCTTCTTCCTGAAGGCCATGCAGGACCCCATCATCGAGGTCGGCCAGCAGGCCAGCCACCACCTCGGCAAGCTCCCCAGCAGTCTGCCTTCCCTCATGGCCCAGTTCGAATCGGGCCACCCCGAACAGGTGCGCCGGGCCATCGCGGCCTTCGGCGAGAACCAGACCCGGGTGGCCGCGGCCCCGCTCCTGGCCTTCATCCAGAAGGACCAGCGCGACGAGATCCTGCTGGAGGCCGTGGACGCTCTGGCGCAGATCCGCCATCCGGAGGCCATTGGGACCTTCCTGGGACTGCTCCACGACGGCAAGCCCCTGGCCCTCCAGGTGAGCCTCGTCCGGGCGCTGGGGCTGCTGGCCAGGCCCGAGGCCTCCCTGGGGTTGCTCCAGAAGGCCCCCCATCTCAAGCATCCCCAGGTGCTCATCCTCTGTCTGGAAGGCACCCTGGCCGCCTTCCCGGGCTTCGAGCGCCCCCTGCCCCCGGAGCAGCTGCCCGCCCTGCTGGCCCTGGTGGAGCGCTGCTGCGACGAGCGGGAGGGGGAGGGCAAACGCGTCCCCGCCATGCTGGCCATGCAGGATCTCTACACCTTCGATCAGCTGGTCTACGAAAAACTGAAGGACCGCTTCTCGGATTTCCTCTTCGACATGCGGACCAAGGAGGCCTGGGACCGGGAGAGCAACGAGCGGGTGGCGGGGGTGGTGAAGGAACTGGGGCGACGCAGCGCCAGCCTGGGCCTGCTCGCCAAGAAGGAGGCCGAACTCCAGGCCCAGATCCAGAAGCTCCCCGAGAGCGGACCCCGGCGGGTCGAGGCTCTGCTGGCCCTGCGGGAGGCCCTCTCGGACCCCGACTTCATCATCCGCCCGGAACTGGCCAAGAGTCTGGCGGAGATGGTGCTCCAGGATCTCGGGAAGAAGAACATCGAATGGAAGGAACTGGCCCATCTCTGCGAGATCGGCGGTCTCACGCGCCAGCCGGAGCTGGTGGAGCCCGTGCAGAACATCTTCCTGCGGGCCTCGGGCCTCGGCCTCAAGAGCGCCGCGCGGAAGAGCCTGCAGAACCTGGGCCTCACCGAGGCCGAGATGAACCGGAAGCCCCCGGTCCAGACCATCCTGGTGCTCGAGCCCAGCGCCTTCTTCCGGAAGCGCCTGGCCTCCGCCCTGGGCGCCTCGGGGCGCTGGAGGGTTCAGGAGGCCGGGAGCCGCTTGGAGGCGGAGGGCCTGCTGAGATCCTCCCCGGTGGATCTGATCATCTCCGAGACCCAGGACGGGAGCGGCGATCTGAGCGCCTGGCTCGAAGGGCAGTGGAACCTGGGGCGCTGCCGCGCCGTCCTGTTCTCGGCCTCCAGCCGGGACCTGGGGCTCCTGGCGGACGCCTCCTGGGTGGAGGGCACGCTCTTCAAGCCCTACCCCATGGAACAGCTTCTGCGCGCCATCGAGGGGTGATTCCCGCGAGTTGCACTAGAATCGAGTTCAGATCCCCTTCCTTGCCTGAGGCCCCTATGCTCCTGTCCTTCTCCCGGATCCGCTCCGCCGCCCTGGCGCTGGCGGCCTTTGTCGCCCTTGGCGCCCAGGATGGGGATCTGGCCGAACGGCTCTTCCGCTCGGGGGAACGGGCCTATGGTGCCAAGTCCTATCCGGAGGCTCTGGAAACCTGGGGGCAGCTGCTGGCCCAGGCCCCCAAGTCGCCCTTCTGCGCCCAGGCCCTCCTGCGGATGGCCCACCACCAGCTGGAGGTGGAGCACAAGGTGGAGGCGGCCCTGCCCCTGCTGGAGCGCCTCAAGGTCGACTACATCAAGACCCCCTGGGCGGCGGACGCCATGCTGCTCCGGGGCCAGATCCTCGCCTCCCAGGCCCGGAAGGCCCAGGATCTGCGGGAGGCCATCGGCGAATTCAACCGGGTCGTGGACCTCTTTCCCGATCATCCCGCCATCCAGTCCGCCCGCTACCATCTGGGCCTCGCCGCCAGGCTCCAGGGCCAGCCGGCGCGAGCCCTGCAGCACTTCACCGAGGCTCTCCGCCTGGATCCCGCCTCGCCCGTGGCCCCCATGGCCCAGCTCCAGGCGGGAGAACTCCTGGACGGCATGGGCGATCTCCAGGGCTGCCTCCGCCTGCTCCAGGGAATCCGCAACCAGTTCCCCCAAAGCCCTGAAGCCCAGGAGGCGGAGTGGCGCATCGCCGTGCGGGTGAGACATCGCCTGCAGAAGCCGGGCCTCAAGTCCGAAGGCCCCTGGCCCCAGGGCAGGACCAAGTGGCTCAAGACACCGACCCTTCTGGCCCTGGGGCCCAAGGGCGAACTCTTCATCTACCAGGATGATCTGGACCGGGCCTATGTGCTGCAGGAGGGCGTGCTGGCGCCGGTCGGAGCCGCCTCCAAGAGCGCCAAGGCCATGGCCGTGAATGCTGCCGGCATCCCCTGGCTGGTGAGCGCCAAGGTGGGGATCACGAGGGAGGAAGGCGCCCCCCCCATCCCCATCCCCGGCCTCACGGCGCCCACGGGCGCCTGCCTGGATGGCTGGCAGAACCTCTGGGTGAGCGATGCCAAGGCCGCCTCCATCACGCTCGTGGCGGGCGATGGAACCACCCGCACCCTGCCCTCCCCGGCCGCCACCGCCATGGCCGCCCTCCCCGCGGGGGGGGCCGTGGTGGCCTCCGATGCCAACCGCAGCCTGCTCTTCCTGGACGGTGCCGGGCAGCCCCGGCTCACGGTTCCCTATGGCAAGGACCTCCCGGCCCCCTTCAAGTACGTGCTCTCCCTCTGCACCGATCCCACCGGACACGTGGCGGCCATCGTGGACGGGGACTTCGAAGGCGTCGTGCTCTGGGGTCCCGATGGTGCGGTGCTGCGCCAGGCCACCTTCAAGGCCCTGGGACTGAACGGGAAGTTCCGGGCCATCGCCCTCGACCGCCAGGGAGGTCTCATCCTGGCCGACCGCTCCAACGATCTGCTGATCCGGCTGAACTGAGATGTCCATGCGCCCATTGCGAATCCTCGCCCTCCTCGCCATGCTCTCCGGTGGGAGTCTTCCCGCCCAGGACCCCCTGCTCAAGGAGACCTTCCAGCAGGCCAAGGTCCTCTGGGCCACCCAGGGCGACCGGGAGGGGGCCTCCGGGAAGTTCGAGCAGATCCTCGGCGCCCTGGAACCCACGAGCAAGACCCTCCAGGGCGAATGGCTGCAGATGCTCTGCGAGACTTACAACTGGCTGGCCGTCCTGGACGACCGGAGTCCGGCCCGAAAGGCGCGGGTGCCCAAGGATCTCGAGGCCCTGCTCGAGCTCAACCCCGATTTCGACATGGATCGCGCCATCACCAATGCCCGGCTCCAGGGGCTCTTCGAGACGCTGCGGGGCGGTCGGCTCGTGCGCGTGAAGTTCGCCCTCGAGCCGGAGGGGGGGGCTCTGCTGGTGGATGGCCGGCCCAGGCCCCAGGGGGCGGCCCTCAGGTTCCTGTCCCCCGGCAGTCATCGGATCACCTATGCCAAGGCCGGCTACCAGAGCGTGGAACAGCAGGTGGAGCTCGCCCTCAAGGAGCCCAAGAGCCTGGAGCTGAAACTCACCCGGGTCTCCAGCACAGTCACTCTCTGCACCTCCCCCGCGGGCATCGAAGTCCTCCTGGACGGCAAGAGCCTCGGCAGCTCCCTGGGCATGGCCCCTCCGGAACTCAGGCCCCTGGCGGAAAAGGCGGGGCTCCGTCTCGAGGAACTCTCGGCCCCCTTCGTCCTGGGGGACCTGTCGGCGGGCAAGCATATCCTGGAACTGCGCGCCCCCTGTTTTCGCACCCGGCACATCGAGCTCGATCCCACCTACGCGACACCCTTCGCTGATCACGCCCTGGAGGCGGTCAAGCTCGAGGCCAGCCAGGGACTGCTCACCGTCACCAGCACGAGCCCCGGCGGCGAGCTCGTGCTCTCGGGCAAGAGCTGCGGCCCCGTGCCGGTGAAGGATCTGGTGGTCTGCAGCGGGGCCTACGACCTGCAGGTGCGCTTCCCCTCGGGAGGCTTCACCCAGCGGGTGGAAGTGCCCGAGGGCAAATCGGTGCAGGTGGATGCGCGACCCAAGGTCCGCATGATCTACCTGGGTTTCGAGGGTTCGGAGGACTTCGCGGGACGGGAGCGGATCCTGCGCCTCCTGGAGGCCTTTGGGGAACGGCTCCAGGCCCTGGCATTTCTGCTGCCCACCAAGGGCGAGAGTCCCCAGGACGCCTTGGCCCGGGTTCGGACGAGCCGGGAGGCCGAGCTCACCCTCGCGGTCCGCCCCGTGCCCGGGAAGCCGATCCATGAGCTCGAACTGGTGATCTCCACCCTCCAGGGGGAGGAGGAGCGCAGCGTGGTGAAGCCCCTGGAACAGGACCCTCTGGGCGCCCTGGCGGCCCGACTGAACCGGCTGCCCCGGCTCTCCGAACCCTGGGCGGGGCTCAACCTCCTGGATCTGCCCGCTGAAGCCGGTCCCTGGGTGCTCCGGGCCGACGAGGCCGCCACCCGGGCCGGGATCAAGGTCTCCAGGGCCATCACCTCGGTGAACGGCAAGCCCGTCGCCAGCGTCCTCGCCTTCCGGAAGGCCTTGGCGGAGACGCCCGGGGGCCGGATCGCCCTGGTCCAGGACGAGGCCCCGGTCCAACTGCCCGTCATCCCCCAGGCCCTCGAGATTCCCCTGAATGCCTCCGACCTCTGCTATCCCTTCGTGCTGGCGGAACTCCGCCTGCGCTACCTGGGGGCCAAGGGCGACGAGGCCGGCCTGCTCCGCCTGAACCAGGCCCTGGCCCTCATGCACTTCCGCCTCTACGACCGGGCCATGGAGGTTCTGCGGGACGCGCGGGTGACGGGTGTCCAGGGTGTGTGCCAGGGGACGGTGGACTACTACACGGGCCTCTGCCTGCTGCACCTGGGCAATGTCTATGTGCCCGAGGCCATCCAGGCCTTCAATCAGGCCCTGAAATACCCCCTGGCGACCCTGTTCGGACCCGAAGGCCCCCTCGTCACCCCCCTGGCCAGGCAGGCCCTGGAAGACCTCAAACCCTGATCCCTGGAGGACCTCATGAGAAACGACAAAAAACAGCGCGGCGAAGGCAAGATCGGCTGCATCGTGACCCTGCTTGTGCTCGTCATCCTCGGCGCCGCGGCCTTCCAAGCCGTGCCTGTTCTTTTTTCAAATAATGAATTCATGACTTCCGTCGAGGAGATCGCCGGGCGCGCCGCCATCATTCCCCTGCCCATCCTCGAAGCCCAGATCAAGCAGAAGGCCCGGGAGTTGAACATCCCCGAAGCCCTTGCCCCCGGAGCGATAGTGATCTCTAAGAGTGGAGATGCTCTGGACGGCACCTGCACCGTGCGGATCAAGTTCACGCGCAAGATCGACTTCTATGGGGTATTCATGTATCCCCTGGAAACTGACAAGGTGAAGTCGATCCGCATCATGGACTCCCGATAGGCGCCCTTCCGGCGCTCCGGTACATGCTCCTTTCCCTTCCCATGGATGCCCTTCCCACCGGGAAGGCCCTGGGGTCGGCGTCCGTCCCGGGATCCAAATCCGCCACGAATCGGGCCCTCCTCCTGGCGGCCCAGTGTCAGGGCGTTTCCAGACTGGGGGCAGGGCTCGAGGCCGAGGACACGGGCTGGATGCGCGGGGCCCTGCGGGGCCTTGGCATCCCCGTGGAGGAAAGAGCGGGGAGCTGGGAAATCCGGGGAGGGACGAGGCCTTGCGCCCAGGAACCACTCTGGCTGGGCGCCTCGGGCAGCACGCTGCGCTTCCTCCTCCCCTGGCTCGCCCTCCGGGCCCAGGCTCCCGTGACCCTGGCCGGCGAATCCCGCCTCTTCGAGCGCCCCCTGGAGCCGCTCCTGAAGGTCCTCGAGCCCTTGGGGGCCCGATGGGAAGGCCGTCCCGGCGGAGGCGTCCTCCACCCCATTCCCGCACCGCCGCCACGGGTGGACCTTCTCGTTGACGCGGCACTCAGCAGCCAGTTCGTGACCGGGCTGGCCCTCGCCGCCGCGGGCTTGTCCGGAGGGGGCCGCCTCCAGTGGGCCGGCGAAGCGGCCTCCCGCAGCTATCTGGAACTCAGCGCCCACTGGCTGGAGCGCTTCGGCTGTCCCTCGGTGTTGGGCGCCTCCTCCTGGGAACTCCCCGGTGGTCGGCTCAGGGCCCAGAGCCTCACCCTCCCCGGGGACTGGAGCGGCGCCGCGGCCTTCCTCTGCGCCGCTTCCGTGACAGGCCGCTCCATTGCTGTCACTCCCCTGGAGGCCCTGGATCCCCAGGGGGACCGCCAACTGCTGCAGATCCTCGGGAATTCTGGATGTTCCTTCACCTGGAGCGGGGCGACGCTCACCCTTGAGGGGGCGCTCAGGGGCGGCATCCAGGCCGATCTCACGAACTGTCCGGATCTGGCGCCTGTGCTGGCGGCCACCGCCGCCCTGGCCCCGGGGGAATCCCTGCTCACGGGGCTCCACACGCTTCCCTTCAAGGAGTGCGACCGCCTGGAGGCCAGCGCGGAACTGGTGCGGTGGCTGGGGGGTCGGGCGGAAATTCTGGGTGGCGCCGTGCTGGAGATCCATCCCGGCCCCCGGCCCGGTTTCCGACCGCCCTTCGATCCGAGAGGGGATCACCGCATGGCCTTCGGGGCGGCGGTGGGGGCCCTGGTCTGCGGGGGCGACCTGAGGGATCCGGATTGCGTGGCCAAGACCTTCCCAACCTTCTGGAAAGCCTGGCATTCCATGCTGGAGGGGGGATGAGTGCACTGCGCGCCCCTTGGCTGGGTTCCTGGAAGGCCCCCTGGGGCCTGGGCCGGGGGCGGCGCTGGGGCGATCCCTCCTGGGCCCTGGCCGCCATCGCCCAGGCCTGGCTGCTGGGGGGTCGGGAGGGGCGGTGGCCCCGGGCTACCTGGAGGGCCGGGAAGGATCGGGGCCCCTGGGTGGAGGCGCTGACCGGGGCCTGGACGCTCCGCCCCGACCCCGCCTGGATTTCCCTGCTCCGCCATGGAAGCTCGGCCGTTCCCGCCGAGCGGCGCGGCAAGCGCGAGGACGAACTCCGGGCCTGGTGCTGGCAGGCTCTTATTGATGGGGACGGCAGGCCCTGGATGGGGCTGGGGACCGTGCTGCTGGACCGGCCGATCCGGGAGCGCTGGGTGGCGGTCCTCGGCGCCGTGGATGGTGAGGGGGCGCTGCGGTTGCCCCCCTTCCTCGAGCCTCTGGTGCCGGCCTTCCTGCATGACCTCCCGCCGGGCTGGTGGGAGACCCTGCTGGGCTCCATGGACGGGGAGGGGCGCCTCCTGCCCGCGGGGGCCCCTCCCTTTGAACTGCCCTGGGATGAGATCTGGGCCCAGGGGCCCGGCCTCTTCGGCTCCCTGGTGCTCCGGGATCTTCCTCCCACCCTTCAGGGGCTGCAGGGGACGGACCGGCTCCATCCCGTTCCCGGCCAGGGCTTCGTGCTGGCGCCGAGCCTGCGGGCCTGGGCCCGGGGCTTCGGCGCCTGTCCTGCCGCCCTGGAGGAACTCCTGCCCCCCGCCCTGGCCCTGGGGGATCCGCCCGACTCCCCGATCCGGGAGATCCTCGGGAGAACCCTCCCGGCCGGAACGGCCCTCCCCGAGGCCTGGGCCGCGGCCATCCGGTCCGATCTCGCCGCCGAACCCGTGGTTCAGCTGCCCGCCTCCTGCGGCGATCCCACATTCGACCGGCTGGCCATGCGGTGGGGCGGCGTCCCGGCCCCGCCTGCCATCGGGTATCCGCCCTGGGGGGAGGGCGCCCACCCCTGCGGAGATCCCTTCCACTGGATGGCCGAGGGGCTTCTCTCCTTCCGGGCCCAGGCCATGGAACGGGCCCTGAGGGCCTTCGCCTGGGCCCACGCCCACTTCATCCGTCTGGGGAGCTCCTTCTGGGCGGAAAGGGCCGCGGCCAACGCCGTGCAGGCGGCCCTCTACTGGGGGGATCTCCCGAGCCTCGCCCGGTGGCGGGCCCTGGAGGGTCCCCAGCCCTCCCCCTTCGGAGAACTGGAGGAACTCTCGGTGCTGGCGGTGCGGGAGGAGTGGGACCGGGCTCTTCCCCTGATCCGCAGTCTCATTTCGGAGTATCCCCACCTGGAGCGGCCCTGGTACTGCCTGGCCCAGCGCGGCCTGGACCTGGGGCGCCGGGACTGGGTGGAGGAAGCCCTCCCCCACATCCTGGACGATGGCACCCGGAGGCTTTTCGAAGCCTTCCTCGAGGGCTTTCCCACGTCCCCTCCTGCCAGTCTGGATCCCGAACACACGCTGATCTGGAAGTACCATCTCGCCCGGCGTTCCCCCTCCCGGTGCGAGGATTTTTGGGCCTCCTGGCGGGACTGCCCCAACCAACCGCTGCGCCTGGACTCGGGCCTGGGCCTCCTGGAACATTGGCCCTCCGAGCGCTCCGCGGCCCGGCTGCTGGAGCTCCAGGTGCTGGCAGATCGCACGGGATCCCCCGGCCATCAGCAGCGCCTGCGCCCCCTCTGGCCCGACAATCCCCCCCAGGAGCCCGAGGATCCGGCCTCCCTCCTGAAGGAGGCCCTGGCGGGACGGGGCCTTCCGGCCTGGCTGATCTGGGGCCCCCCGGAAAGCCCCCGGCTGCTGGGCTGGGGCGCTCCGGCCCCCCCGGGCGCCCTGAGCCACCTCCATCGCCAGGGATCCCTGCCGCCCTTCGAGGCCCAGGGGCTTATCTGGTGGGGGTTCCCGCTTTTCTGGGAGGGCGGGCTCGTGGGACACGCCCTCGCCGCCCTGGACCCTAATTCCCCCCCGGATGCCTGCGGGGAGCTCCGGAGGCTCGCGCCCTGGCTGGCCCGGCTCAATCCACCCGCGAAAGCCGAGCCTCCCCTGGAGGGCGGGGCGCTCCTGGCGGACGGGTCCGAGCCCATGGCCGCTCTCCTCCGGGAACTGACGCGGGTGGCCCCTTCGGAACTCCCCCTGCTCATCCTGGGACCCACGGGCAGCGGCAAGGAACTCACCGCCCAGGAGATCCACCGGCGCTCCGGCCGCACGGGTCCCCTGGTGCCCGTGAACTGCTCGGCCTTCGCCGAGAGCCTTCTGGAATCGGAACTCTTCGGCCACGTGAAGGGGGCCTTCACGGGCGCCGATCGGGAGCGTCGGGGCGCCATCGAGACGGCCGACAAGGGCACCCTCTTCCTGGATGAGGTGGCCGATCTTTCGCCGAGGCTCCAGAGCCTCTTCCTGCGCGTCCTGCAGGAGCGGGAAGTGCGGCGCGTGGGCTCGGACCGGGCCATCCACGTGGATGTGCGCTTCCTAGCCGCGACCCATCGCTCCCTGGAGGAACTGACCACCTCGGGGGCCTTCCGCCGGGATCTCCTCTACCGCCTCCAGGGTTCCATCCTGCGGCTGCCCTCCCTGGGGGAACGCCGCCACGAGTTCCCCTACCTCATCCCGCGCCTCGTGGCCCAGCTCGCCCGGGATTCCAGGCGCGGCTTCCCGGACCTGGCGCCGGGCCTGCCCCAGGCCCTGGCCCGCCTGCCCTGGCCCGGCAACTTCCGGGAGCTGCGCCACGCCCTGGAGCGCGCCCTCCTGCGCTGCGGGGATGGCCCCCTGAAGAGCGAGCACTTCCCGGAACTGCAGACACCCTTGCTCCGCAACCGCACCTGGGAACAGGCGACGCGGGAATTCCAGCGCCAGTTCCTGCTCGATACCCTCCGCCAGCAACGCTTCCAGGTCAGCGCCTCCGCCCTCAGTCTCGGTCTCACCCGACCGGCCCTCTACCTGGCCGCCAAGCGCATGGGGCTGGATCTCGTCGCGGAGCGGGAGAAGTGGGGATCGGATCCCGAGGCTCCTGGAATCTTCGATCGCCCTTAGGAGAACTGCTGAACCACAGAGGGCACAGAGGGAAAAGAGAGAGCACAGAGAAAAATCCGATCTGGTTATCGGGATGGCTTCGCGAAATCTTGCAGGCGAAATAGGTGTCCATCGTGGCCAACTCGCGGAACGGGAGGGTATCGCGTTGCGGCAGAGCTACCGGAAGCTGATGGGATGGGCCTTGCAGAAGCACGGTGGCCCTGCGCAGGCCGGGCAACTCAAACGGGCCAAGAAGGTGCTGCGCAGCCATGAGGACCATGGCGGGCCGCGTAATGTGGGATGGAGGTTCCATGTCTGGGCGTGCAACGAGCAGGATGAGGCATCTCCGCCATGATGATGCGGAGCATATGACCTACCGCGCGGCAATACCCAATGGCTTGGTTGGGGGTACAGGAATCCTGATATTCTCCGTGCCCTCTCTCTATATTCTCTGTGCTCTCCGTGGTTCGGCTTTTCGTGGTGTGGGTCGAAACCCTCGGATTCACACTCTCCGTCCGAAGCTCCGCTCCAGTTCGCCCCGGGTGAGTTTCTTGATCACGGGCCGCCCGTGGGGGCAGGTGTGGGGGACCTCGCAGGCCACCAGGTCCTGGATCAGCCGCAGGGCCAGTTCCGGGGAGAGGCGGTAGTGCTTCTTGATGGCGGCGCGGCAGGCGAGTTCGGCGTTGAGGTCCCGGCGGAAGATGTCCAGGTCGACCCGACCCTCCTCCTCCAGGCGCCCCAGCAGGTCTTCCAGGAGGCTCTGGGGATCCCGGTCGATGAGGAAATCCGGTAGTCCGCGGATCACAAAGGCATCCTCGCCAAAGCTCTCGCATTCCACGCCGGTGCGGTTCAGTTCCTCCAGGAAGGGGGCCAGGCGCGAGAGGGCCGCTGGGCCCAGGTGCACGACCTGGGGCGGCAGCAGGGGCTGGACGGCGGGGGCGTGGCTGCGCAGGAAGAGGTGTTCGAAGAGGATGCGCTCGTGGGCCACGTGCTGGTCGATGATCCAGAGCTCGGGCTCCCCGGGCCCTCTGACCTCCGCGATCAGGTAGGTGGCGTCGAAGGCTCCCAGGTAGGCAACCTCTGGCGGACGATCCAGAGCCTCGGCCACACGGCCCTGGACAGGGCTTGCTGCGTAGATCGCGTCCAGGCGCGGCTCGAAGGCCTGCTCCAGGACCTGGTAGGCCCGGTCCGCGGGCTCCCGCCAGAGATGGGGATGGGTCGCAGCCACGGGCTTGATGGGCGCCTCGAATTCGGCCTCGAGAGGCTTGGGGGGCAGGTCCAGCACGGAGGGCAGTTCGCCCCGGAGCTGGGCCCAGGTTTCCCTGAGGGCCCGGCTCACCCAGGGAAAGATGCGCTGGGGATCCCGGAATCGCACCTCGGCCTTGGTGGGATGCACGTTCACATCCACAGCCTCGGGGGGGAGTTCCAGGAAGAGCACGGCCGCCGGATAGGCGCCCTTCGGGAAGTAGCCCTGCCAGGCCTCGGAGAGGGCCGCCAGGAGCAGGCGGTCCCGCACAGAGCGGCCGTTCACGAAGAGGTAGAGATGGTTGCGGTCCCGGAAGGAGAGTTCCGGTTTCGACACGTAGCCGCGGATCCGCCAGGGCGCTTCGCCCTCCACGAAGGGCACGAGATCCGTGAACTTGTCGCCCAGGAGGGGCGCCAGACGCTCGCCGGGATCTCTCACTGGGGGCAGCACGAGATCGCTGCTGCGGTCCGTGCGCAGGGTCCAGCGCACCTGGGGCGTGGAAAGGGCTAGGCGCGTGATGACCCCCCAGAGGTGGGCGTGCTCCGTGTCCGTGGTTTTCAGGAAGCGCTTCCGGGCCGGAAGCTGGGCGAAGAGATCCCGCACCGTCACGGTGGTCCCGTGGGACCTGGGCGCGGGGGCCACCTCCTTGATGACGCCGAATTCGCTGCGCAGGCGATGGCCCTCGCCGTCCTTTTCCGCGCTGTGGAGTTCGAAGCGCGTGACGGAGGCGATGGAGGGCAGGGCTTCGCCCCGGAAGCCGAAGCTCTCCAGGTGGCCCAGGTCCTCGGCGGTGCGCACCTTGCTGGTGGCGTGGCGCTCCAGGGCTAGGTAGAGATCGTCCCGGCCCATGCCGCTGCCATCGTCGGAGACTTCCAGGAGCCGTTTGCCGCCCTCCTCCCAGCGGATTTCCAAGGCCATGGCACCAGCGTCCAGGGCGTTCTCGACGAGCTCCTTGAGCACGGAGGCCGGCCGCTCCACGACTTCCCCCGCCGCGATCTGGTTGGCGACGTTGTCGGGGAGAATGCGGATCCTGGACATCAGGAAAGGATAGGACGCGCTCAGCGCTTGAGGCGCCAGAGATCCAGGGCGATGGCCAGGCCCATGAGCGTGACCAGGAGGAAGAAGCCCCCGGTGAGGATGTGTTCCTTCATCTGGATGGAGAAGTCCTTCCGGCGCAGCTTCTCGGCGCAGAGGATGGCCATGTGGCCGCCGTCCAGGACGGGGATGGGCAGGGCGTTGAGCACCGCCAGGTTCATGGAGATGATGGCGCAGAGCAGGAAGAAATGCTCCCAGCCCGCCTTGGCCGCGTCGCTGCCCGCCCGGGCGATGGCGATGATGCCGCCCACCTGCTTGATGCTGGCCTGGCCGGAGACCAGTTGCCAGAGACCCCTGACCACCTGGACCCCCATGCTGCCGGTCATGCGCGCGCCTTCCAGGCTGCCCCGGCCCAGATCCCGGAGCGTGATGGGGCGGCGCAGAACATCCACTCTTGAAGGGCCGAAGACGATGCCGATCCTGCCGACGCCATTCTCACTCGCGGGGGTCACCGTGAGGTCGAGGGCCTTGCCGCTGCGGTCGATGCGGAGCGCCAGGGGTCGCCCGGGGTTCTTCTCGATGTAGGCCCTGCTCTCGTTGACGTCGTTGCCGGGGAAGCGCAGATGATCCAGGGCCTGGATCTGGTCGCCGGGCTGAAGACCGGCTCGGGCCGCGGGCGTGCCGGGCACCACCTCCGAGATGGACAGGGGCGAGGGCAGGGCCCGGGCGGTGACCCGGGACTGGTCCACGCTCAGGACGCAGAGCAGCACCAGCGCCGTGGCGATATTGGCCAGGATGCCCCCGGCGTAGAAGAGCAACCGCCGGCCGAAGGGCTGCTGGAGAAAGCCGTGGGGATCTTCAGCATCGGGCTCCTCGGGGTTGTAGCCCGCGAGCTTCACGTAGCCCCCCAGGGGAATCAGGGAGAGGCGCACATCCGTCTCCCGCCAGCGGAAGCCCACCAGGCGCTGGCCGAAACCCAGGGAGAAGATCTCCACGGGCATCCCCATCCACTTGGCCATGAGGAAGTGGCCCAGTTCGTGGAGGAAGATCAGCCCGGCGATCATGACGACGGCGCCCAGGATCCCCACGATCCTCGGGGAGAACACTACAAAGGCGAGGGCGGGGGCGGCATAGAGAAGGCGCTTCATGCGGATCCTTGGGTACAAGAGGCCCGCCGACGCATCGGCGGGCGAGGGACCAGGATATCAGGAGGGGGGGACGTCTTTGGCTGGAAGAGTCCCAAGCCCCCTGGACGACCGTTCAACCGCCCTGAGAACCGTTCACCCGTGCGCCTCTCGTCTGGGGTCCAGGTTTCTTCCACCCTTGGATCTGCGCAGAATGCGCCCTAGCCTGGAGCAATCATGACCCCGGATCCCTTCGCCTCGCCCAGTGTCTCCAAACGAATGCGTTGGCTGACCCTAACGGCCCCCTTGATGGGGATTCTCTGCGCGGCTGCCACGGGAGAATTTGTCAGCTCGGTTCTCAATGACCACTGCTGGGGAGCCGCGGGAAGACCCAGTTGGGCCGCTCATCCCGGGGTTGTTGGCCTGGTGATCGCGTTCCACCTTAGCCTTCTGGCCCTTGGCACCGCACTCTGGATGGGTTGGTGGGTGGCTCGGGTTCCCGCCATGACCCGGGGCCACTTCCGGGGCTGGTATCTTTGGACTACCCTGCTGGGCATCCCCGTGGGCTTGGCGCTCGCACGCGTGATGATTTGGTTCATCCACGCCCAGCGAGTTCCGCCTTCGGCGGTGAATATGATCGCGCTGGGCACCGTAGCCACGATGATGACTGCGAGCATGATCGGCTACTACCGCCTGGAGAGCCTCGCCCGTATCCAGCGAGGCCTCCTGCTTCAGGGCCAACTGGCCCCCCACTTCCTCTTCAATAGTCTGAGCACACTGAAGGGGCAGATCGCCGACGAGCCGCTGGAGGCCCAGGTCACGGCGGATCGCCTCTCCCGTCTCTTCCGGGAGCTCATGGATATGGGCGGCCAGACCTTCATACCCCTCGCCCGGGAACTGGCCTTCGTGGAGGCCTTTCTGGGGCTGGAGAAAGCCAGGTTGGGAGATCGGCTCCAGGTGCGGATCGAAGTGCCGGAGGAGCTGGAGAGCTTTCCGGTGCCGCCTCTCAGCCTGCAGGTGCTGGTGGAGAATGCCGTGCGCCACGCCATCACCCCCCGCATCGAGGGCGGTCTGCTCACCATTCGCGCCAGCTCCGTGCCCGCCGGGCTGCAAATGGTGGTGGGCGATCCCGGTACCGGCCAGTCATTGAATCCAGGCACCGGCTGTGGCCTCAAGGTCTTGCGGGCCCGGCTGTCGCGGCCCTCGGATCTCGTCTTCGAGCAGCTTCCCGAGGGGCATCAGGCCACGCTTCTCTTGAGGAAGGCATGATCCGCATTGTCGTGGCCGAGGACGAGCCCGCGAGTCGCCGGCTGCTGGTGGGCTTTCTCCGCGAACTGCCTGGCGTAGAGGTTATCGGCGAGGCAAGCCACGGCGCCGAGGCCCTTGATCTCGCGGTCAGTCTCCATCCTGATGCCCTCTTCCTGGATATCGAAATGCCGGGCCTGAATGGAATGGAGCTGGCCGCAGCTCTGCCTGATCCGAAGCCGCGCCTGGTCTTCGTGACGGCCTACGCCCAGCATGCCGTGGCAGCCTTTCGCCTGGGGGCCGCCCACTACTTGCTCAAACCCGTGTCGCGAGTGGATGTGGCCCAGGCCATTGGGCGGCTCTATCCCCAGGAAGCTTCCGTGCATCGCGAATGGTTGCGCATTCCCGTCCGGGAGCGGCACGGGCTGCGCATGCTGCCCCCAGAAAATGTCGAGGCGCTCATCGCGGATCTGGGGGATTGCCAGGCCCTCACCCCGGAGGGGAAACTCCGTGTGGAAGGCACCCTGGCTCAGTGGGAGGAGCGGCTGGAGCCCTTCGGATTCTTCCGCGTCCACCGCAATGCCCTGGTGCGCCTGGGGGCCGTGAAAGGAATGACCGAAGGAGACGAGGTGATCCTGCCCTCGGGCACTCTGGCCCTCAGCCGCCGTCGGCGGGAGGCCCTGGCGCGGGCCCTCGGCTTTCACTCTCAGCGATAGACGCCTGATCTTGCCTCAGGACAGATTGTTCTCTAGCCACCTCCGGGCCACTTCCCGGGCCAGACCGTCCACCTCCAGCACCTGGCCCAGATCCAGGGCTGGTTCGGCGGCAATCCTCGCCAGTGTCTCGGCGTTGCAGGCCTGGATGTCCCAGAAGCCGATGCGGCCCGCCAGGAAGGCGGCAACGGCCTCCTCGTTGGCGGCATTGAGGATGGCGGGGGCCGTGCCGCCCACCCGCAGGGCCTCATAGGCCAGAGCCAGGCAGGGGAAGCGGTCCAGGTCCGGGGCCTCGAAGGTCCAGGTCCGGCTGCCCTCCCAGTCGTAGGGGGGCACGGGGCCCGCCAGGCGCTGGGGCCAGAGCAGGGCGTACTGGATGGGCAGCTTCATGTCGTTGGCCGAGACCTGGAGCTGGTAGCTGCCATCGGTGAAGCCCGCCATGGCGTGGACCTGGCTCTGGGGGTGGATCGTCACCTGGATCTGCTCGGGCGCGAGCTTGAAGAGCACGGCGGCCTCGATGACCTCCAGGCCCTTGTTCATCAGGGTGGCGCTATCGATGGTGATCTTGGGACCCATCTTCCAGGTGGGATGGTTGAGGGCCTCCTCCACCGTGGCCGCGCGGATGCGCTCCAGGGACCATTCCCGGAAAGGCCCGCCGCTCGCCGTGATGCGGATCTCCCGGATGGTCTCAGGAGGGCGTCCCGCCAGGAGCTGGTGCAGGGCCGCATGTTCGGAATCGATGGGCAGCAGTTCGCCGCCCCCTTCCCGAAGCGCCTTCAGCATGAGCGCGCCGCCCACCACCAGGGATTCCTTGTTGGCCACGCAGACCCGCTTCCCCGCGCGCAGCGCCGCCTCCGTGGAAGCCAATCCCACCGCGCCCACCACCGCAGCCACCACCGTGTCGGCCTCCGGGTGGAGGGCACAGGCCAGCAGGCCTTCGGGCCCGTGATGAATCTCCGGGCGGTAGCTCAGACGGGAAGATAGCCAGGCCGCGTCCTCGGCCACCGCCAGGGAGACCAGGGCGGGCCGGTGGCGCTCGCACTGCCTCAGGGCCAGTTCCCGGTTGCGACCCGCCGCCAGGGCCGCCACGGTCAGGCGCTCGGGATGGGCGTCCACCACGTCCAGGGTGGAGGTCCCGATGGAGCCCGTGGCCCCGAGGATCGCCAGGCGCCGCATTCCCACCGGCGGCAATGCTCCCATCAGTTCAGCCCATGCACGAAGTGGACGTAGGTGTAGAGGACCGGCGCGGTGTAGACGAGGCTGTCCACCCGGTCCAGGATGCCGCCATGGCCGGGGATGCCGACGCCGCCCATGTTGGAGTCCTTGACCCCCGCGCTGCGCTTCCAGGTGCTCTCCACCAGATCGCCCAGCTGGCCCACGAGACCCAGGAGCAGGCCGATGGCGATGGCATCCACGAGGGTCCACTGGGTGCAGACCAGGGCCCGGATGAGGAAGGCGCCGCCCAGGTTGCCCAGCACGTTACCCAGGGCCCCCTCCCAGCTCTTCTTGGGGCTGACGCGAGGCGCCAGCTTGTGCTTGCCGAAGGCGCTGCCCAGGAAGTAGGCGCCGGTGTCGCCGAACCACACGATGAGGAAGAGGGCCAGGATGAGCCGGGCGCCGGTGTTGGGGAGTGTGGTGTCGTTGAACATGAAGAGCTTCACCATGAAGCCCGTGCCCAGGCCCATGTAGAGGGCCGAGAGCCAAGTGATGGCCTGGCTGGAGAGGGCGTTCTCCAGCGGATCCTTGCTGAGGAGCAGGGCCCCGAAGTGGATGAGCAGGCTTCCTCCCGTCAGCACCAGCCAGAGGGGCAGGGGGTCCGTCGCCCGCAGAACTTCGCCGCCGGAGAGGTAGAAGTGCAGCAGGAAGCCCAGGCCCACCAGTGTTCCGCCGGTAATGGAGGGTCTATGGCCCCCCTTGCGGGCAATGAGGCACATCTCGCGGACGCCCATGAAGAGGGCGAGGGCCATGACGAGCAGCCAGGTGAGCTTGGCCCAGGGTTGCTCCCCGAAGTAGAGCAGGGAGAAGAAGAGGATGCCGAAGATGGCGGCTGTGCCCAGCCGGAGGGCCAGGTTGCCTTTGTCGAAGGTGCGCGGGGCAGGGGGGGGCATCGTTCTCCTCGTTCAGATCCCGCCGAAGCGGCGCTCACGGACGGCATAGGCGGCCAGGGCCTCCTGCAGCTGGGGGCCGCGGAAGTCGGGCCAGAGACATTCAGTGACGTAGAATTCGGCGTAAGCCGCCTGCCAGAGCAGGAAATTGGAGATGCGCAGCTCCCCGGAAGTGCGGATGAGCAGATCCACTTCGGGTGCTTCCCCGGTCCAGAGCCGGGCCTGCAGGGCCTCCTCCGTCACCTCCTCCGGGCGCAGACCCTCCTCCACACAACGGCGGGCGGCCTGGGCGATCTCCAGGCGGCTGCCATAGTTCACGGCGAGGTGGAAGGTCATGCCCGTGTGTCCGGCGGTGGAGGCCTCCAGGTCCCGGATATCGCGCTGGATGCCTCCCGGCAGACCCTCCAGGGCACCCAGATGGTGGAAGCGGATGCCCTTCTTCCGCAGCTTGGGCAGGAACATCCGGAGGTACATCCGCAGGAGCGCCATGAGGCCGGCCACCTCCAGACTGGGCCGCTTCCAGTTCTCGGTGCTGAAGGCGTAGAGCGAGAGATGCTGGATGCCCGCCTCCGCGGCGGCATCGAGGACATCCTCCACGGCCCGCACGCCCTCCTTGTGCCCCTTGATCCGGGTCCAGCCCCGCTGGGCCGCCCAGCGGCCGTTCCCGTCCATAATAATGGCGACGTGGGTGGGGATACTCATCGCAGTGTCCCCCGCTGCACCGAACCGCGCCTCGAAGAGGCCTCGGACATCCCCGTAGGGGATTCCGAGACATGGATGGCGACAGGGGTCTGGCTGATCAAGGGCTGGATCTCCGAGGGCCCCTTCCGGGGTTTTGGGCGCTGGGGAGGGTCGGGCGAATTCTAGCATGGGGGTTCCCAGCCCCAAGGGGGGCCGGGGTGGTCGGGAAATCCTGGTAGGCTGGGGGAATCACCCGGGACTTCCACCCATGGTCCAATTCAACACGCGCGCCAACGAGATCCTGCTGAAGCTGGTCTACTACGGCCCAGGCCTGTCCGGAAAGACGACGAACCTCCAGGCGTTGCACGCCATGTGCCAGGAGGTGCAGCGGGGCGAACTGTTCTCCGTGAACACCCAGGAGGACCGTACCCTCTTCTTCGACCTGCTGCCCATCAACCTCGGCTACATCTACGGCAACGCGATCCACCTGCAGATCTACACGGTGCCTGGCCAGGTGCAGTACGACGCCAGCCGTCGGGTGGTGCTGGGCGGGGCGGATGGCGTGGTCTTCGTGGCGGATTCCAGCGAAGCCAAGATGCAGGAGAACGTCGATTCGCTCTCGAACCTCTACCACAACCTCAACGCGAACCGGCTGAACATCAAGCAGATCCCCTTCGTGCTGCAGTACAACAAGCGGGATCTCCCCGATGCCATGCCCGTGGGCGTCATGAACCGGCGGCTCAACTTCCGCTCGGTGCCCTTCTTCGAGGCCGTGGCGCCCCGGGGCACGGGCGTGCTGGAGACCTTCCTGGCCATCACCAAGGACACGGTGGGCACGACCTTCAAGAAGTACCACCTGGACAAGAAGATCAAGGACTTCGACGAGATGCTCAATCTCATCGAGACCAATATCCGCTCCAGCATGCGGGAGCTCCCGCCCCCGGACCAGCCCCCCCTCCCCCAGCCCGAGAGCACCGTGCTGCGGCACAGCAATGTCAGCGTCGCGGACCTGACGCCGGGCAAGGTGGCCGATGCCCAGGACCTCCTGGAGGATGCCCTCAAGTCCAACATGGAGACGGCCCGCCTCTACAGCGAGCTGAAGCAGACCAAGGACTCCCTGGACCGGAAGAGCGAGGAGATGACCACGCTCTTCAACCAGCTGGAGCGGGCCAACCAGGACAACCTCAAGACCCGCCGCTACCTGGAGGGGCTCATCCAGAGCGTGGCGGAAGCCATCATCTCCTTCAGCCACGATGGTCGGATCCTCACCTGGAACACCGCCGCGGAGCAGATCTTCGGCTACCCGCGCAGCGAGATCGTCGGCCATTCCTTCCAGGAGCTCATTCCCTCCTCCAGGGCCGGGGAACTGGAGCAGGCCATCGCCCAGGTGGGCAAGGGGCAGACCCTGCGCGATATCCCCAGTGTGCGCGTGCGCAAGGGGGGGCAGGAATTCCCCGTTTCGGCCACCTATGCCCCCATCCGGGGCAGCGATGACCGGGTGCTGGCCTTCTCGGCCCTGGTGCGCGACATGGGCGAGCAGCGGACGCTGGAGCGCAAGCTGGAGCATGCCGAGACCAGCTCGAGCCTGGCCCGCATCATGCCTCCCCTCTTCAACGAACTGACCAACCGTCTCGGCCCCGTTCTGTTGCAGAAGAATCTCCTGCTGGAGACGACCCCGGATCCGGGCCAGCAGCTTCGCATGTCCCGGCTGCTCCAGGCCGTGGACGCGGCCCAGAACCTGCTGCGCCCTCTGCTGATGGTGCTCTCGCCCTCGTCGCCCCGCCTCGAGTCCGCGAATCTGAACCGGCTGGTCCAGGAGGCCGGCAAGCGCGTGGAAGCCGAGGCCGCTGCCACCGGCGTGGCCATGGACTTCACGCTCGATCCCAATGTCCCGGACTGCGGGCTGGATCCCGATCAGGTCCGCGAGGCCCTGGTGAGCCTGTTTCGCAGCGGGATCTTTGCGGCGGTGAAGTCAACCGTGAAGCGGGTTCGCGTGGGCACGCGGCTCGCGGGGAACCTGATCCAGGTGGTGAGCCAGGATACGGGCCCCGCCATTCCTGAGCCCGAAAAGGGCCGGGTCTTCGAGCTCGCCGGGGCCTCCGATGTCGAGGCTCTGGGGCTCTGCACGGTGGCCACTGTGGCCCAGTCCCATGGCGGCCGCGTCTCTGTCCGAAGTCAGGACGGAGTCGGAAACGCCTTTCTTGTGGAGTTGCCCATGTCCGATGCCGCTCCACCCAGCGCTGCCCCTTCCCTGAAGGGCAGGAAGATCCTCGTCGTGGATGACGAGGCCTTTCTCCTGGAGTGCCTCGTCGATGCCATGGGCGCCTGGGGCTGCGAAGTGACGCCCTGCGGTCTCGCGGCGGAGGCCATCCAGAAGCTCCAGCTGGCCAGTTTCGACCTCATCGTTTCCGATATCCGGATGCCCGGCCTGACCGGCATCCAGCTCTTCGAGTGGATCTCCGAGCACCAGCCCGAGATGACCAAGAAGATCATCTTCACCACCGGGGATGCCTTCGATCCGGAGACCCGCACCTTCCTGGAGCAGGCGAAACTGCCCCACCTGGGCAAGCCCTTCGATCTCAAGAAGCTGAAGCAGGCCATGGGGGACCTGCTGAACTAGGAGCCTTGGCTCCTAGTTCGACGTGAACCCGTCCGCGAGATCCACCACCGTCATGGCCTCGTATTCCTGGTGCGGGCCGGTGGCGGCGCCGGCGGCATGGAAGTCCGGATTGAAGATGAGGCGGCGGTGGCCTCGGTTTGCCACCCCGTCGTCGATGAGGAGCTGGAGGACCGTCATGCGCGGGGTCTCTGCGCCGTAGTTGATGATTTCCCCGAAGGTGGAAAGGGGCAGGCCCTGCTTCAGGAGGCGCTGCTGAAGGGTGGAACCGGTGGTGCCCCCGTGGCCCGTCTGATGGGTGCGGCCCTGGTCGCGCACATGCTCCCGGGCGGCCCGGGACAGGCCCTCGTTCCAGCGCAGGGGGCCGATGGGGACGGCCTTCTCGAGATAGGCGATGGCCTCCTCCAGGGCCGTGGCCCCTTCCTCCGTCAGGACCGTGATCTGGCCCGGTCGCCGGAATTTTTTCCCGTCAAAGCAGGGCCGCAGCTCGCGCAGGAAGCGGGCGTATTCCCGAGGGGCCGTGCGGGCCCAGGAGAGTTCCTTCACCACGGCCACTTCCAGGGCCGGGGCTTCGGGCACCTCCGGCGCCGGGCACCCGAGGGCGGGGACGAGGAGGGCCAGTGCGGGATGCATGGACGCTACTCTTCGCCTTTCCGCTGCTTGCCCTCGGGATCGAAGATGTAGCCCACGCTGCGCATGGTGTGGACCCAGCGGGGGTGGTGGGCGTCGGCCTCCATGGCCCGGCGGATGCGGACGATGAAGTTGTCCACGGTGCGGGTGGTGGGGTAGGTCTCTTCCCCCCACACCTTGTCGAGGATCTCCGTGCGGCTCACCACCTGGCCCGGTTTTTCCATGAGGAGCTTGAGGATCATGCACTCCTTCACACCCAGCTGGAAGGCGCCCCCGGGGCCCTCGCCGCAGAAGTTCTCGAAGTCCACCCAGTGCTCCCCGTACTTCTGGCGGCCCGCCATGGAACGGTTCCGGTACCAGTCCTCCCGGCGCAGGATGGCCCGCACGCGCAGCAGCAACTCGCGAACCTGGAAGGGCTTGCCCAGGTAGTCGTCCCCGCCGGTCTCGAAGCCGTGGACCCGGTCGTCCTCGGTGTTTTTCGCCGTGAGGAACAGGATGGGCGTGAAGTTCTTCGCATTCCGCACCCGCTCGCAGACGGAGAAGCCGTCCATGCCGGGCAGCATCACGTCGAGGATCACCAGGTCGTATTCCTCGTGCAGGATGCGCTTGAGAGCCTCGTCGCCCCTCGTGATCCATTCGCAGGGCAGGCCTTCCATCTCGAGATTGAGCTTGATGCCTTCGGCCAGGCTCAGTTCGTCTTCGACCAGCAGGATCCGAGGTTCGGGCATGAGGGGCTCCAGGTAAAAGAAATCCTAGCGCTAGAATGGGATCCGGAGCCTGCCCAATGAACAACCCTTACCTGAGCGTAGTCATTCCGATCTTCAACGAGGAAGAAAACATCCCTGTCCTCTGGGAGCGCCTCTCGAAGGTGCTCCTGGAGCACTTCCCGGGCGGGGACAGGGACTGGGAGGTGGTCTTCACGGACGACGGCAGCCGGGATCGCAGCCTGGAGATGCTCCAGGCCATCGCCGCGAAGGAGCCCCGGGTCTCCGTGGTGGAGTTCAACCGCAACTATGGCCAGCAC
>JAYSNJ010000037.1:0-33622 GCA_043723905.1 Holophagaceae bacterium | reverse complement strand
AGGATTCCCCCTGGGTCGTCACCGCCGTGGACGCCTACGAGCAGACCCTGGGCAAGAAGCCCTTCGTGGACAAGTGGACCTTCAGCACCAACGGCATCTCCATCGCCGGCATGGAAGGCATCCCCTGTATCGGTCTCGGGCCCGGCAACGAAGTCATGGCTCACTTCCCCAACGAGCACTGCCCCGTGGAGCACCTCAGCGGCGCCTCGGCCTTCTATGCGGCCCTGGTGGCCAAGCTCAACGGGAAGAGCTAAATAACAAGGATTAAGGGGATGAAAAGGGCAAGTTCTTCCTTTCCTCCTTTTTATCCCCTGTATCCCCTCCATCCCTGTTGATTCTTTTTCACTCGAGTTCCCGATGACCCCTTTCCAATATCGCTGCACCGAATGCCACCGCTCGTACTCCCGGGACGACGTGCGCTACCTCTGTCCGGAGTGCGGGAAGAGCTATCGGCCGGGCATCCCCCTCAAGGGCGTGCTGGAGGTGGTCTTCGACTACGACGTCCTCCGGTCGAGCTTCGACCGGAGCCGTCCGGACTGGAACCTGTTCTGCGCTGTGGAGCCGGAATTCCACCCGCCTCTCTCCGTGGGGAACACGCCCCTCACGAAGGCGGATCGGTTCGGGGCGGAACTGGGCCTCACGAATCTCTGGGTGAAAAATGATGGCCTGAACCCCAGCGGGAGCCTCAAGGATAGGGCTTCCTTCCTGGTGGTGGCCGAGGCCCGGCGGGTGGGCGAGAAGCGCATCGTGGCGGCCTCCACGGGCAACGCCGCCTCGGCCCTGGCCGCTGTCTGCGCCAGCACGGACCGGGAAGCCCTCATCTTCGTGCCCGAGAAGGCCCCCAAGGCCAAGCTCGTCCAGATGGTGCTCTACGGGGCCAAGGTCATCCCCGTGAAGGGCACCTATGACGACGCCTTCCGCCTTTCGCTGGAATACACCGCCAAGCGCGGGGGCCTGAACCGCAACACGGCCTACCACCCGCTCACCATCGAGGGCAAGAAGACTGTGGGCCTTGAGATCTGGGCCCAGCTCGGCTTCCAGGTGCCCGACGCGATCCTCGTCTCCGTGGGGGACGGCGTCATCCTGGCGGGACTGCACAAGGCCTTCCTGGACCTCCAGAGAGCAGGGCTCATCGAGAAGCTCCCCAGGCTCATCTGCGTCCAGGCCGAGACCTCGGACTCCATCCACAACTACATCCAGACGGGCCACTACGCGGACGCTTCAAATCCCACGACACGGGCGGATTCCATTTCCGTGTCCTGCCCCAGCAACGCCCACTGGGCTCGCCGCGCCGTGCTGGAGAGCGAGGGCTGCTCCGTGCTCGTCAGCGACGCCGAGATCCTGGAGGCCCAGGCCCAGATGGCCCGCACCACAGGTGTGTTTGGCGAGCCCGCCGCCGCCACCGCCGCCGCGGGACTGGTGAAGCTTCAGAACGGTCCCCAGCGCCTGCCCGCAGGGGCCCACATCGTGATCCTGGCCACGGGCCACGGATTGAAGGATGTGGAAGCCCCCCTCTCCCGCATCTCCATCCCTCCAGCCATCGAGCCTGTGCTCGAGGCGGTCGTCGAATAACCCCACACCGGATTGACGGATGAAGACACTGATCACGAACGGACGCCTGGTGCTCGAGGATCGAATCGAGCTGGGGGAAGTTCTGGTCGAGGGTGGGCGCATCGCGGCTGTGGGTGCGGATCTTGGTGCCGGACTGGGACATGGGGCCGACCGCGTGATCGACGCGGCAGGCTGCTATGTCCTACCGGGCCTCATCGACTTCCATGTGCATGTGGATGACCAGATCGGTCCCTACTACCTGGCCGACACCTACGAGAGCGGATCCCGTGTGGCCCTGCAGAACGGCATCACGACCCTCTGCAGTTTCGTCACCCAGGGCCCCGGCGAGACGCTCGTCGAGGCCATGCAGACGGCGAGGGCCAAGGCGGCGGGCACCACCCACGCCGATCTCCTCTGGCATCTCACGCCGACGCGCTTCGAGGACGATGACTGGACGGCCCTCGAGAACCTGGTGAAGGCAGGCTACAGAACCTTCAAGTTCTACACGACCTACAAGGCGAGCGGAATCTTCGCCGATCAGGACCGCCTGGAGGATGTCTTCCGGCGCCTGGGCCCTTTGGGGGCGCGCTTCCTGGTCCACTGCGAGGATGACGCCCTGATGGCCACCGTGGACGCCCAGCGCCTGGATCTCACCAGGCCCCGCTCCCACGGGAGGCTCCGTCCGGAAGGGGCGGAGCTCCTGGCCGTGGAGGCCCTGGTGGACCTGGCTTCTCGCCGCAGGGTTCCCCTCCATGTGGTCCATGTCTCCACCGCCGCGGCGGCGGAGGTGCTGCTCCGGGCCCAGAACACCGTCGATGTCACCTGCGAGACCTGCCCCCAGTACCTCTGGCTGGACGAGACCTGGCTCGATCGCCCGGATGGCCACCGCTGGCTCTGCTCGCCGCCCCTGCGGGGGGACCGGGCGCGCTTTCGCGAACTGGCCCGGGCCGGCGCCTTCGATCTGCTGGCCACGGATCACTGCGCCTTCCTGCGCCAGGACAAGGATGCCTGGGACCACCGGGATGTGCGCACGGCGGCCAACGGCATCGCCGGTCTGGGCGCGCTGCCCCATCTCGCCTGGAAGCTCTGGGAGGACGAGCCCGATCGTGCGGCCCTGGAACTGGCGCGCCGCCTGAGCCTCGGCCCTGCCCGCCGGGCCGGGATCGAGGACCGCAAGGGGTCCCTCCGCCCGGGGCTCGACGCCGATCTCGTGGTGCTGGATCCCGAGGGTTCCGACGCGCCCCTCGTCTCAAGTCTTTCGGATGCCCATGAAACCTATCCCGGCTTCACCTCGAGACTGGCCTTCCGCCACGTGCTCCTGAGGGGCGAACCAGTGGCCGCCGAGGGAAGGCTGCTCCATCCCCAATCTCCCACAGGAATTCTTCTCCAACCTCAACCCTGATCCAACCCCCTACCAGGAGTCACCCGTGTCCATCCGCGCACAGCTCGCCGCCTTCCAGTCCCTGAAGACGGATCTCTTCCAGAAGGATTTCCTCCTCACCTGGGAGCATCCCACCGAGGAGATCCAGGCCATCCTCACTCTGGCCGAGACCCTCAAGCAGCTCCACCAGGCCGGCCAGTCCTACCGCGCCTTCGATACGGGCCTGGCCATCTCCATCTTCCGGGACAATTCCACCCGCACGCGCTTCTCCTATGCGTCCGCCGCCAGCGCCCTGGGCCTCAGCCTCTCGGAGCTGGATGAGCAGAAGAGCCAGGTGGCCCACGGCGAGACCGTGCGCGAGACGGCCAACATGATCAGCTTCCTGGCCGAGGTGATCGGCATCCGGGACGACATGTTCCTGGGCGAAGGCCATACCTACATGCAGGAGGTGGGCGACGCCCTCACGGACGGAGCCCAGCAGGGCGTGCTGCACCGCCGCCCCAGCCTCATCAACCTCCAGTGCGACATCGACCACCCCACCCAGTCCCTGGCGGATCTGGCCTGGCTGAAGAAACATTTCGGCACCATCGAGAACCTCAAGGGCAAGAAGATCGCCATGACCTGGGCCTACAGCCCCAGCTACGGCAAGCCCCTGTCTGTCCCCCAGGGCATCATCGGCCTCATGACGCGCTTCGGCATGAACGTGAGCCTGGCCCATCCCGAGGGCTACGGACTCATCCCCGAGGTGGTGGAACTGGCCGGCAAGCAGGCCAAGGCAAGCGGCGGCAGCTTCGAGACGGTCAACAGCATGGAGGCGGCCTTCGCGGGCGCCGATATCGTCTACCCCAAGTCCTGGGCCCCCTACCACGTCATGCAGCAGCGCACCCAGCTCCTCAAGCAGTCCGACCAGGCCGGCCTCAAGGACCTGGAGAAGGCCTGCCTCGCCAACAACGCCAAGCACACGAACTGGGAGTGCGACCGCGCCAAGATGGATCTCACGGCGGGCAAGAAGGCCCTCTACATGCATTGCCTGCCCGCCGACATCACGGACATCAGCTGCAAGGCAGGCGAAGTGAGCGCCGAAGTCTTCGAGCAGTACCGCATCCCCACCTACCATGAGGCGAGCTACAAGCCCTTTGTCATCAGCGCCCTCATGTTCCTCACCCGCCTGCAGAATCCCGGTGCCAAGCTCGAAGAGATCGTCAATCGCGCCAAGCCGCTCAGTATTTAAATCAACAGTCCAGGAGTCGCCCCATGTCCCGAATCGTGAAATCCCTCAACCCCGAAGTCATCCAGCGCACGGCCAAGCGCTGCCGCGAGCGGGGCATCGTCATCCCGACCTTCGCGCAGATGCGCAACCCCGAGAGCCTTCCGGCAAGCCAGAAGGCTAAGCTGAAGGGTGTGGGCCTCTGGGACGTGAACCCCGCCAACCTCTTCCGCATCACCTGGAAGAACGATGTGGAGACGGGCCTCTTCGGCGGACCGAACTACCTGGAGATCCCAGCCGCGATCACGGGCATCAAGGCTCGCGTCATCGGCCTGGTGGGGAAGTTCTTTCCCACCGGCGCCCACAAGGTCGGGGCGGCCTTCGCCTGCCTCGTGCCGCGCCTGGTGAGCGGCGAGTTCGATCCCGACAAGCACAAGGCCGTCTGGCCCAGCACCGGGAACTACTGCCGGGGCGGTGCCTTTGACAGCGCGATCCTGGGCTGCACGGCCGTGGCCATCCTGCCGGAGAACATGTCCAAGGAACGCTTCACCTGGCTGGCGGAGATCGGTTCCGAAGTGATCGCCACCAAGGGCTGCGAATCGAACGTGAAGGAGATCTACGACAAGTGCTGGGAGCTGAAGAACGATCCCATGCATATGGTCTTCAACCAGTTCGAGGAGTTCGGCAACCCCATCTGGCACTACAACGTGACCGCGCCGGCCATGGAGGAAGTGTTCAACGGCCTCAAGACCGAGAAGACCCGGTTTGCTGGATATGTGAGCGCCACGGGCAGCGCGGGCACCATCGGGGCCGGCGACTACCTCAAGAAGCAGTTCCCCGGCCTCAAGATCATCGCCACCGAGGCCCTGCAGTGCCCCACCCTGCTGAACAACGGCTTCGGGGATCACCGCATCGAGGGCATCGGCGACAAGCACGTGCCCTGGGTCCACAATGTCCGCAACACGGACGCCGTGGCCGCCGTCGATGACGAGGACTGCATGCGCCTCCTGCGCCTCTTCAACGAGCCCGAGGGGAAGAAATTCCTCGCGAGCACGGGTGTGGACGCCGGGACCATCGAGCAGCTGAGCCTCCTGGGCATCAGCGGCATCTGCAACCTGCTGGCCGCCATCAAGGCTGCCAAGTACTGGGAGCTGGACGAGAACGACGTGATCTTCACCATCTTCACGGACAGCGTGGAGATGTACCGTTCGCGTCTCGAGGAACTCACCGCGGAGCGCGGCGCCTTCACCGCCGTGGCGGCCGCCCAGGCCTTCACCGGCAGCCTCGAGCGCCAGGCCGTGGACAACTTCAAGGAACTGACCTACACCGACCGCAAGGCCATCCACAACCTGAAGTACTACACCTGGGTGGAACAGCAGGGCAAGACCTACGAGGAGATCTGCGCCCAGTGGAACCCCGAGTACTGGCGGGAACTCTTCGAAGAAGAGGTCGTCCACTTCGACCAGCTCATCACCGACTTCAATCAGCAGGTCGGGCTTTAAAAAAAACGTCCACGGATGCACACGGATCTACGCGGATGAAAGCAGGACACTCCTTTCGTCTTGATCCGTGTTCATCCGTGTCTATCCGTGGACCCTTTTCTTTCCCCCCGGTGTTCCCATGCGCATTCTGATCCAGAACGGCACGCTCCTCACCTTCGGTTCGCCCTGCCGCGTGCTGGAGGGCCACGCCCTGCTCATCGAGGACGGCCGGATCGCGAGGATCGCGCCCAGCATCGAGGGCCCCTTCGACCGGGTGCTCGACGCGAAGGGGCAGATCGTGATGCCGGGGCTCGTGAACGCCCACATGCACTTCTACTCCACGCTGGTGCGGGGGCTGGGCAAGGCCGCGCCCAGCGGGAATTTCCAGGAGGTGCTCGACAACCTCTGGTGGCGCCTGGACCGGCAGCTGAGCCTGGAGGATGTGGAGATGAGCGCCCAGATCATCCTGCTGGAGGCCATCCGCAAGGGCACCACCACGCTGGTGGACCATCACGCCAGTCCCGGCGCGGTGCGCGGTTCCCTGGACCGCATCGCCGGGGCCGTGAAGGCCTCAGGCCTTCGCGCCTGCCTCTGCTACGAGCTCTCGGATCGGGACGGTGATCGGATCGTCGAGGAAGGGCTGGAGGAGAACATCGCCTTCGCCAAGCGCTGCGCCCGGGAACAGGATCCCCAGCTGCGGGCCCTCTTCGGGCTCCACGCGGCCTTCACCCTCTCGGACCGCTCGCTGGACCGTGCCTCCGCCCTTGGCCATGACCTCGGTATCGGCTTCCATGTGCATGTGGCCGAAGCCGCCTCCGATGTGGCCGTGAACCTCGGACGACACGGGCTGAGCCCCGTGGCCCGCCTCGACGCTCACAGCCTCCTGGGCCCCCAGAGCCTCGCCGGCCACGCCGTGCACGTGGATGAGGCCGATGTGGAGATCCTCGCCCGCACGGACACCTTCGTGGCCCACAATCCCCAGTCCAATCTCAACAACGCCGTGGGCATCGCCAATGTGGTGGAACTGGCCCGGCGGGGCGTGCGGGTGGGCCTGGGCACGGACGCCATGACCGTCAACATGCTGGAGGAGCTGCGGGTGGGCCTCTTCGCTCAGCATCTCCGCCAGGACAATCCCAGCTGCGGCTTCATGGAACTCACGAACGCCCTGTTCGTGCGCAATCCCGAACTGGCCAGCCAGCTCTGGGGCTTCCCCATCGGCAGGTTGGAGGAGGGCGCGGCGGCCGACGTCATCCTCCTGGACTACCATCCCCCTACGCCCCTGGACAACACGACCGTCCTGGGCCATCTCGTCTTCGGACTCTCCCAGGCGACCGTGGACACGACCATCTGCGGGGGCCGCATCCTCATGGAGGGCAGGTGTCTCCAGATCGACGTGGACGAGGCCGGTCTCGCCGCGCGCAGCCGGGAGCTGGCGAAAGCCCTCTGGGAGCGGTTCTGACCTAGGCGTTCTTCTGGATGGGATGGGCCATCCGGATCGCGCCGGGATGGATGGGCAGCCAGTGGTCCACGAAGAGGGGCTGGGCGACCTTGTCGGCGGCCTTCAGGCGCTGGAGGGTGCCGGACTGATCCCGGGCCGCCAGCACCACGGCGAAGGCGTTGGAGAGGGCCGCAAAGGAGGTGAGGCTGAAGCTGAAGAGCAGGTCCTCGCTGGGCACGGGGATGAGGATGTCCGCGTAGGGCGCCAGGGGGGAATCCTTCCGGTCGGAGAAGGCCAGGATGGGAACGCCGTTCTGCCTGGCGAAGATGGCCGCGTCCACCGTCTCCCGGCTGTAGGGGGAGAAGCTGATCACCACCAGCAGATCCTTGGGCCTCAGATTGGCCACCTGGTTGGAGAAGTCCGAGGGCAGGGCCGCGATGCAGGGGACGCCAGCCTGGGTGAGGTAGAAGGCGAAGATCTGGCCCATGACATGGCCCACGCCCCGGCCCAGGATGACGCGATGATCGGCCTCCACGAGGGCGCGGGCGGCGGATTCCAGCAGGGAGTGGTCCACCGCCTGGATCATCCGCGTGAGATGCTCGCCGTCCCGGCGCACGACCTCGCCCAGGGTGCCCAGCATGTCCGTGGGGACCTCCAGCTGCTCCAGCTCCCCCTCGCCGGAACGGGCGGTGCAGGCCTCCCGCAGGGCGTCCCGGAATTCGCTGAAGCCCTTGTAGCCCAGGCGCTTGGCGAAGCGCATCACGGACCCCACGCTCACCTGCGCCCGTTCGGCCATGGATTCGATGCCCCACAGGGCCCCCAGCAGGGGGTCTCCCATGAGCAGATCGGCAATGGCCCGTTGGGCATCGGGCAGATCACGGTAGGCATCCGCGAGGCGGACCTGGATATCGGGAGTCGTCATAGAGTTCATCATAGGATTGAAAATTAGCCTATCACGACAAAGAAATTCTTCGTCATGGATGAACCATGCGCCTTTCAGGGAATTGGCTTCCTGCCCGGGGGTCCAGGTCCGGGCTCATTCCTTCCGGTGGATGCCGGTGGAGGTGTTGAACTCGCTCTCCACCAGCTCCGGATCCGGCGCGTTGTAGAGGACCAGCTTGCGCAGGTGCTCGAAGCTCTCCAGGCCCAGGATCCGGGTGAACTGGAGGGCGATGCCCTCCGGATAGCAGCGGACCACATTGCCTTCGGCCTCGATCTGGATATCGCCCTCCCCCAAGAAGAGGGTGATCTGGCATTCGGTGCCGATGGGCAACCGTTCCGCGCAGTTTACCAGCATGCCCTTCAGGCTGATGGTCTGGGCTGCCAGGCTCGTGATGCTGAGCCCCCCACCCCTCACTTCGGTCCGGACCCGGATGGGGACCCGGGTGAATTCCCGATGATTGGAAGCTTCCATTGGCGGCGGCTCCGGGGGCACGGCCCTCACCCAAGATAGGCGCAGCCTTCGTGGACCGCTACCCATCCTGCCAGGGGCCCGATCCGCCTAGCTGTCATCGGGCCAGGTCCCCAGGAAGGGGCTCCCACCGGCCATTCCCTCGGGCAGGCTCGAATCCTGGGACAGGAACCACTTGATGGAACTGGGTTGGCCCATCTCCCGGAGCAGGCCAACCGTGCAGCGATCGCAGATCCCGTGGGTGTAGACCACCTCGCAGGCCCTTCGGCGCTCGGACAGCCAGGTTCCCCGGACCCGGATCAGGTTGCACCAGGCACACCGGGATGTCATGGGGTCCTGCCTTGTCTCCCGCATTGCCAAAACCTCGACACGCCAGAGCCAGAGAGCTGGAGATGCACAGTAGTCCCAAGGATCGGCGATCCCCAGCCGCTCACAACGAGAAAGAAAAACGATGCCAGGGCAGGGCGGGGGGACTCGTCCCCGGATCACTTCCGTCCAGTCCTCCGGGCAGGGCTGGAGGAGTGCCTCCGGGTTGGTCAGATCTGGCGACAGCCAACGCTCCCGATCCTTGGGCCCCAGGATGACGGGCATCCGGTTGTGGAACGGCGCCACGATCCCGTTCGGTGTCGTGGGGATGATGGCGCAGGTGTGCAGCTCGCCTTCAAATCCAGGCCAGGCAGACCAGAGCCCAGCAAATGCCCAGATACCACCATCCTTCGGGCGGAGGTAATGGGGCACCTTGGTCTTGCCTTCTGTCTTCCACTCGTTGAACCCCGATGCCGGGATGAGGCATCGCCCATGCCGCAGGGCATCGCGAAATGTTGGCTTGTCGGTGACGGGTGAGGCCATCTGGAGAATCGCCTGAACCCGCGAAGAAGGCGAACAAAGGCAAGGCTGTTCCCACCCCCTTGGCCAAAACGGAAATCGAGGGGAACCACGGTCGCGGTCCCCCTCGATTCAATCCGGGATGGCAGTTCCTGGACGAGTTCCTAGTGCGGCGGAGGCGGCGCTCCTGCCTTGTTCTTCTTGTTTGCATCTTTCGCCTTGGCGAGATCCTCCGCCTGCTTCTTGGCGTTCTCTTCCTTGGAGACTTGTTCTGCGCTCTTGCTTTCCTTCTTTTCTACCTTGACTGGCTCCTTGTAGGTGCCCTTGGTATCAACGCCCTTGCCGGAAGTCGCTTTGGCGCCCTCCTGGGTGCGCGCTTTCTGGGCGTCCTTCGAGTTCTGTTCCGTGGTCTTGAGGTCCTTCAAGGCCTTCTTGTCCTCCACGGCAGAGGCACTGGAACAGAAGCCTGCGATGATCAACAAGCACAGGATGGATTTCAATTTCATGATTCCTCCCGCTTCCTGGAAAGTAATCCTGATGGATTTACTTTCAATTGGAACGCGAGCCCAGCCTAAATCCAATCCCGTCCACGTCAAGGGTGGATCCGAGCCAGGTTCGGGGTGGTGGCACCTAAAGTCTTATTGCGCAGGGATTGAGGACGTGGAATAGAACTGCGTCCAAGAGGTCACGCGTGCCTGATCATCCAGGGGTGTGCTTTGTCGTTTACCTAAGGCTGGGTGACCCCCGGCCTACTTCTTCTTGGCGTTCTCGGCCAGGAGGGCCTGCCGGATGGCGGCCTTCTCCTTGTAGCTCAGTTCCTTGCCGCCCCCGGCCGCCTTGCGATCCGCCAGCCGCTTGGCGAGCTCCCGCTCAAATTCGGACTGGCGCTCGGTATTCTTGGGCTCGGCGGCCTTTTCGGCGGGGGCCGCGGGCTCGGCCTTCTTCGTCTCGGCCTTTTTCTCATCCTTCTTCTTGGGCACCACCGCCGCGAGGAGGCCCTTGCCCCAGGTCCGCTTGGGGGCAGGCTCGGCGCCGAGGGGGCTGACCAGGGCAGCGGCCACCAGCAGGATCATCAGGTGCTTCATGGTGCGGACCTCCAGAGATGGTTGGAAGAAGACATTATGCTTTGCCCGACGGGGCTTGAACTCCTGTATTTAGCTGAAAATATTTATTGTTATAGTCAACAAACGACACGGCAAACCCGCTTCCGATCCGCCCGGTCCTTTGCGGCCCGGGCATCCATGCCCCCACGGGTAGGATGGCTTGGGAGAGTCCGGTCCGTCGCTGTTTTGGGTGGGTGAGATACGCTCGTGTGCGACACACATGGACCGGAACACGATGACGATTCGGGACCACAAGACTTCTAAGAAGGTGGGGCCGAAGGTACTACCACTGAACACGCCGCTACGGGCAATCCTCAAACTCCGCGTCGGGGCCATGTTCGACGGAACCGTCAACCGCATCGAGCTGTGGCAGCCACCCGATGGAAGATAGCCAGGAAGAATGCCAGCCTCGAAACGACGGTTTGGAATTGGTGCCATGGATTCAGCAACATCCAAAAAACTAAAGGAACGCTTCTTTCTGGATCGTTTCTTGGAGCACCTTGAGATCTCGCCTGTACGGATCGAACAGCGGGAGGGTCCAGATTTCCTTGTTCACGTTGATGGTCGCCCGGTTGGAATTGAGTTGACCTACCTGCACATCAGAGATGCCTCGGAGAAGCCCCTTCCTCAAGCAAGGGAATCAGTCACAGACAGGATTGTTTCTGCGGCACAGAGGCTCTATTCCCTTTCAGGGGCTCCACCCGCACATGTGACGGTGCTCTTCTCGTCCTGGCTCCGACTTAACGAGATCAAACGGGACCACATCGCAAAGTGGCTCTCAATGCATGTCCAGAACCTGTGCCTCAATACCTGGCAGAGGTCAGATTGGAGATCAGACACTGAGGAGAACGATGACCACCCGCTGTCCGAGGTGGTGGATGTCATCCACGCCTTAGGTGTCCCGGATTACAGCATGGCGCATTGGACTGTGGCACGGGCTGGATGGGTCGCAACGCTGACGTCAGAGCGCCTCCAGGAACGAATCGATGAGAAGTCCCCAAAGGTCGCCACCTATCAGGAAGTAGCTCAGGAGATATGGCTGGTGATCATTGCGGATGGGACGAAACCCTCGCAAGCGTTCTCGGTCCCTTCGGACTTCCAGCCTCGTGGGTTTTTTAGCCCATTCACCAGAACCTTCTTTTTTGGATACCCGGCTGGGACAGTGGTTGAACTTGGACTGTGATTCTCGCCGCACACCTCGCAGGTGTTGATGCTGCCCTGCATTTGAGTGGAGAAGTCTGGACGGCTATAGAGGTCAACGCTGCACGCCGAATACAATGGCGGTGACTTCTACCTTCATACCAATCACCCCGCTGTTGGAGAAAGCAAATGTTCCCTGCTCGCTGGTTGGCTGTATGGGCTCCTCTTACCGCAGCACTCATACTTGCGCTTTGTCTATCCCTTGGGTGTTCGTCGAAGCCGCAAGCCGAGTCGAGCGCCTCCAGCATTGCGATCCTAAAGCGCAAGTCCGACATGTGGGACCAGGCGATCATCAGGAAAGACCTCAAGGCGATCGCGGACAACATGACCGCCGACTTCAGGCACATCGGCAAGTCCGGCGAAATTTCGATGGGGGCCTGGGGCTCGGGCGGCATAAGACGCCCGGCCTTGTCCTCCAGGCGCTTGAGCTGACCCTGCATGCGGGTGTAATTGGCGCGCTCGACGACGGTCTCGGGGAAGTAGCGGGTGGCGTTGGCCTCGAAGCCCGCCTCGCAGATGAGGATCCCCTCCAGCGTCCGGACCCAGACGCGGGCCGCGTCATGGACGTCAAAGGCCACCTGGACCTTGCATCCGTCCCATTCCGTGAGTTCACGGGAGAAATACATGTTCCCGAAGAGGTTCAATTCACCGCGCTGGACGGTCCTGATCTCATGCGGCATCAGCTCGTCCAGGTGCTCCACGGTGGCCTGGGAAACCCACCCCTGATTTACGAAGCCCTGCCAGACTTCGCCAGGAGTCAGGTGGCGGACCCGCCGTGTGCCATCGTCCTTGAGTTTTCCGAGGGAAGAGTGGGGCCGGGCATTGTAGGCGGCCACGGCCGCGCCCACGAAGGCCAGGAAGGTTTCCCAGGGCATGAGGGCCGGGGAATCCTCCACCTTCCGGGTGTGCTTGTAAACAATCTGCTTGGCCTGACGGTCCATGTCCTTCCCGATGTAGGTGGGCAGGCGCTTGGCGCTCATCTCGACCCAGAGCGTCTTCTGCAGGCGCTCGATGACGCCTCGGGCCTGGGAGCTGTAAGGGAGGGAGTTGGTCATGGTGGTGCCGACCCGCTCCATGAGCCCTCGCACCTGGGCGTTGTCGTAGCCCGACCCGTTGTCGGCGTAGAACAGGGCGGGCACGCCATAGGTGAGCACGCTGTGCCGATAGGCGTCCGCGACCACGATGGCGCTTTCCGCCAAGCCCACACTCCAGCCGATAATCTTCCGGGTGGCGATGTCGATGACGGTGGTGATTTCGGGCCGGAAGGGGCGCCCGTGGTGGGGGTGCCGGACCTCGGCATCGAAGGTGTGGCCGTCCGCCGAGACGACCTCCAGGGGCATCAAGTCCTCGAAGGTGCGGCGTTTGAAGGGCAGCTTGACCTTCAGTTCCCGATCCAGCATCCGGCCCCGGTTCTTTTCAATCTCCCCAACCTTGGTCATCCAGCGCATGGCGGCGGAGTAGCTGGGTACCGTCACACCGTAAGGAAGGACGCCAGGCAGCAGATCCACGCAGTAGCGCAAGCTCGGCTTCTGGGGCTGGCGGTAGAGGTCCAGCAAGACTCTGGCCCAGCGGGGCTCCTGGAATTCCATGGGCCTTGGAGCCAAGTGCTGGAGCCCTTTGCGGAGATCCTTCTCCCAACGGAGGAGCGTGCGTCGGGAAAGGGAGCGTTTCCCCGTCTGGCCGGATCGGGCATTGGCCAGGCTCACCAGGGACTGAATCTCGGCCGGGAGTCTCCCAGCGTCAGCGTCCGCCACAATCCGGGCAATTACTCGTTCCTTGGGCAGGGCTAGCTCAAGCTGAAGGGCTTCAATATGGCGCAGGATCACAATCCGGGCGTCCATCCGGCTGCGCTGCCAGTCCTTCAGGCCAGCCACGACCTCGGGATCGGAGGGCGGCGTAGGAACGCTCGCGGGTTCTGGGGCCTTCTGGAGGATAGCCACGGTGGTCCGACGGGCCTCGAAACGTGAACGGGCCTCTGGGTAGAGCCGGAAGAGATCCCTGGCCAGGACCACTTTCATGGGACGGCCTTTGTTGGGACCGCTCTCGGAGAGGCAGTCCTGGAGGAGCCCGGCCTTGGCAAGTCGTTTATGAAGGTTCTGTTTGGCGATACCCGTGAGTAGGACGGCTTCCGAAACCGACAGAAGGGACCCGAGCGCGTCATCCATCGCGTCACCCTTCTTCACCTCTGGCGCGTCACCCCTCGCGTCATCCGCGTCACCCTCGGCCAAAAGACCAGGAGCATAGGAATCTAGATTTTTCGCGGGTTCCAGCGGGTGACGCGCCCCGATCTTGGGATGACGCGCGCCGCCAGGAAGCGCGTCACCCATCGCGTCACCCTTGGAGAGGGGCAAGGAGGTCATCGGAGTCTCCGTCAGGCCGCATCAGGAGCCCTTCGGCCCCAGAGTCGGTTGGGATCGAAGCCGATCCGCTCCGCGATGGCGTCTTCGATCCGGACGTTCCGCTTGCGACGTGCGATAACGGCATGGACGTAGGGATCGCTGACGCCCATGGAATGCGCGAAAGCCTTGAAATTGATCTGGAATCGCTCGAAGAGGGCCTTGATGGCGACGGGCTTCAGGCTGCCATCCGGGTTCACGGCCCCCGCGAAGGCTTTCTGGATGCCGTAAAAGCTCTCCATTCGGGCTTCTTCACTTGCGGGCAGGCCATAGGCCACCCGTTTCTGGACAACTCTGCGGGTCATGGTTTACTCTCCGTTGGATGGGGGTCGTGTACGAACTCCCTATCCACTTAAGATATCCGGCAAGGCAAGATCGTCAACCAGAATTTTCATCCGTTGGATAAAGGCCGATATTATGGAACTTCCAGACAGAATCAAGGCCATCCGCAAGGCGCTCAAGCTGACCCAGATAGCGCTGGCAGAGCGTTTAAAGGTAATCAACCTCACGGTGACGCGCTGGGAATCCGGGGAGCGGACGCCCGACGCCATGGCTTTGATTGCTATTGCCTCGGTGACAGGAGCCTCTATCCGTTGGCTTGAAACCGGAGAAGGCTCCATGTGGCCGGAAGGCGCGGAACGCCGCGTCGCCATGGAGGAAATGTTCCTGGACCGCCCGCTAATTGTGGGGGCAGCGACGTGTGGTTCCGGCGGCGAAGTGCAGGATCCAGGGCCGGAGGCCAGCCGCTACGCCCTCCGCCACGACTTTGCGTCGCGCATTCTCCAGCGCTGCGGTGGCGGGAAGGAAGAGGATCTTTTCTTCCTGCTGTGCCGTGGGGAATCAATGCAGCCGACGATCCTGGACAAGGAGATTGTGCTGATCAACGCTGCCACGCAGATCCGCATGGAACCTAAGAACAACGGCATCTATCTCGTGCGCCGATCGCCTGAAGATAGCGAGGCGCGCGTTAAGCGCGTTCGTCTCGACAAGACGAAGGGCCAGCTGGTGCTGGCCTCTGATAACCGGTCCTATCCAACGGTCATGGTGGACTTGGATGGGGCTGCCATTCATCAGCTCATCCTGGGCCGGGTGGTCTGGGTTGGGCGCTATCTGCTGGATACGGATCCCCCGGAAGAGGACTGGTAGGCCGGACAAACTCGGACAGAAACCGGACGTTCTGTGCCAAATAGAGCGCACAATCCGGACACTTTCTGACGGGAAGTGAAGTACTGTGCCAAAGCAAACGCGTCACCCTCTGGGGCTGGAATCACGCGGAAACCCGCGTCAAATCAGGGTTCTACGGGTTTGTGCCAAAGCAATCGAAGTGCCAATCCTGTCGCCTCCCCACATTGTGCCCAAGGGGGTCCGCTTCCCATCCAAAGGATCTACACTTAGGGCTCACTCGCGGGTGAAAGCAGGTTCATTGGAAGGCATAAAAAAACCACCTAAACATTGCTGTCAGGTGGTTTCATCTGGTGCAGCCGACTGGAATCGAACCAGCGACCTTTGGCTTCGGAGGCCAACGCTCTATCCAGCTGAGCTACGGCTGCCTAGTTTCCATCATGCCTTCGCCGGCCTGGCTTCGCAAGGCGCGGGGCGGATTTGTGGGGATGCCCAATGCGGTCAAGGCTTCCTGGCCGCCTTGTGCCCTTCGTTACAGCCCGGTGCCAGGACCTTTCCGGGGCACACTGGGGGGATGCGAACCCTCCGGCCCCTGATTCCCGCCCTTCTTCTCCCCGCCGCGCTGCTGGCCGGTTCCGGCCGCGTGCAGGCGCCCGACGCGCACTGGAAGACCTATCGCACGGCCCACTACCGCATCCACTTCCCGGCGACCCCGGCGGGGGGCTTCGAGCCCTTCGCCCGGGAGGTGGCCTCGAAGATCGAGGGCATCCACGCCCAGGTGACGGATTGGGTGGGCTTTGAGGCCAGGGGGACCGTCGATATCCTGCTGCGGGACCCCGTGATGGAGGCCAATGGCATGGCGGTGTCCCTGCTCCATCGGCCCTTCGTGGAACTCTGGAAGACGCCCCCCGAGGCCGAGGACGCCATCGGCCATTACCAGAACTGGGTGGACCTCCTGGTGGTCCACGAACTGACTCACATCCATCACATGATGCGCCCCCAGAACAGGCCCAACCTCTGGGAGAAGCTGGTGGACCTGCCCATCGGTCCGCTGGCGCAGAAGATGCCGCGCTGGGTGGCGGAGGGCTACGCCACGCTTATCGAGGGCCGCATCACCGGTTCCGGCCGCCCCCACAGCGCCTATCGCGCCGCCGTGCTGCGCCAGTGGGCGCTCCAGGGCAAGCTGCCGGACTACGGGGCCCTTTCGGGCAAGGGCGGTTTCCGGGGCGGCTCCATGGCCTACCTCGTGGGCAGCGCCTACCTGGAATGGCTGGAGCGCCAGAACGTCCAGGAGCCCGCCATCCTGAAGAAGTTCTGGAAGCAGCTCGTCTCGAAGAAGCGCAGGGATTTCGACGCGAGCTTCCGCGCCACCTTCGGGATCTCCGCCCGGGACGGCTATGACCGCTGGCGGGCGGAAGTGACCCACGACGCCCTGGGGTTGGAGCGCCGCGCCAAGGCTCAGGGCCTCCTCCGCGAGGGCGAGCTGTTCGCCCGCTTCGAGGGCGAGGTGACGGATCTGGCCGTGAGCCCCGATGGCACGAAGCTCCTGGCCCGGGTGCTGACGAAGTCCAAGCCCGGCATCCAGGTGTGGGATCTCGCCGCGAAGGCTGAGGAAAAGAAGAAAGCCGACAGGAAGGCCGACAAGCCCGATCCCCAAGAGGTCGAAGACCGCAAGCCCGAATACCCCGCTCCGAAGGTGCTCGCGACGATCAGCCGGCGGAACGGCGTCCTGCCCCGGCACGCCTGGTGGTCCGGGCAGGACCGGATCGCCTTCGAGCTGCGGAGCCCCAACACCGAGGGCGTGCTGGAGCCCCGCTTCTTCGAGGCGGATCTCCAGAGCCATCGGCTGACCAAGGGAAGGGCGCCCCAGGCCCAGCCCGAGGGCACCTTCACCTGGAAGGAACTGGATGGCACCTGGAATCTGGTGCGTCGCCTTCCCCAAGGGCAGGAGCAGCGGCTCACCCGCACCCTTTCCGCCGCCTGGCAGCCCGCGCCCACGCCGGACGGCCGGTGGGTCTACTACGTTCAGCTGAGCGCCACCGGCTGCGAGATCCGCAGGCTGGACCTCAGCCTGCCGGCCCTCCTGGACACGCCTTTGCCCGTGGATGACCAGCCCCTGGCGTCCCGCACGATCCTCAGTCCCAGTGACGAGGCGAGCCTCCTGCCCGCGCCAGGGAAGGCGCCGGAGGCCCAGGAATACTCCGTGTGGGATTCCCACGTCGCGGGCAGTCGGGTGGGCTACACGCTCCTGCCCTCGGCCAGGGGCGTGCAGCTCGGGTGGGGGGGCAACGATCTGCTGGGGCGACTGAACTGGCATGTGCTGGGCGGTTTCGGCGAGGCCGCGGGCCCCCGGGGCGCCGTGCTGGGCCTGGCCTACCGGGGCTGGCGCTTCGCGCCCAGTCTCGAAGTGTTCTCGAGCCTGGAGAGGCCCTCCCGCCAGGCCTTCGCGCCGGTTTCGAACCTGGACCGGGAGCGCCGCGGCGCGGGGCTCGCCTTCACCTATCAGCGCCTCGGGGCCTGGCCCTTGAGCTTCAGGCCGGTGTTGGCCTGGGAATCCGTGAAGGCCTGGGATGGGCCGGCGGAATCGATGGCACGCGGCCTTGGAGGCGCCGAGTTGCGGGTCAGTGTGAGCCGTTCCCGGGGGGAGGAATGGGGCCTGGGCCTGGGCGCCAATCTCCAGGGCGGAGTGGGGCGCACCGAGGGCCAGGCCTGGAACCTGGAGCGGGGCGAACTGAGCGTGCGCCTGAGGACACCTGCGGGCCGCTTCGTGGCGAAATACTCGGAGGGCCGGGTGAACGGCGAACCCACGGTCGTGGACCGCTTCCACCTCGGTGGCCAGACCCCCAGCCTGGTGCCCGCGAGCCTCGACTGGAACCGCCTGGAGCAGGTGGCGCTGCCTGCCTGTCTCCAGACCGGGAACCGCTTGCGCCGCTTCCGCGGCGAATTCGGGGATGGCCAGATGCACCTCTACTTGGAACACGCGGTGGTGTGGGACCAGGCCCAGGCCCGGCCCGCCTACCAGCGGGTGGTGGGCGTCGAACTGCCCGTGTACGAGATGCTGCCCTCGAACCTGGCGGAGCTCCTGCTGGGACGCTTCACCTTCACCATTGGGCTCCACCGCACCCTGGATGGGGGGATGAAGGACCGCACCGTTGGCACTCTGAGCCTCCTGCTGCGACCCTGATGGGATGTTGTTCCTCCTGCTGTTCCTGCTGATCCTGGGCCTCCAGATCCTGCACCGGCGCTTCCTCCGGGAGATCCTGCCGGATCGCTGGCGTCCCTGGATCGCCGGCGCGCTCATCGCCCTGCACGTGCCGCTGGCGGTCTACATGGGGCTCCGGCTCACGGGCTTCGCCACCCACCCTCTCTCCCTCGAACTTCGCCCCCTCTCCCGGGCTCCCATCTATTTCCAGGTGATCACTATCAGCAACCTGCTGATCTGGGGCGGGGCTTCGGCGTTCTGGGCCTTCAGGCGCTGGGTCAGGCAGCAGCGCAACAAGGGCACCTTCGACCCCGCGAGGCGCCACTTTCTGCGGGGCGGCGCCGCCACCAGTCTCGGTGTGCTGGCCCTGGGAGGTGGTGTGGGGGCCCGGGCCGCCTTCGGCGATCCCGAGGTGACACGCCTGGATGTTTTCCTGTCGGACTTGCCCCCGGGGTTCGACGGGCTGCGCATCGCCCATCTCACCGACCTCCACGCCGGGCCCCTGGTGTCCGCTTCGCTCCTGCGCCGATGGCGGACCATGGCCGAGCGGGAAAGGCCGGAACTGCTCCTCTTCACCGGGGATTTTGTCGACAGCCTGCCCCAGGAGATCGAACCGCTGCTGGAGGCCTTCCGGGATTTCCCCGCCCCCCTGGGGCGCTTCGCCATCCTGGGCAACCACGACTACTTCACGGATCCCCGTCCCATCTGGGAGGCGCTGGAGCGCAGCGGGATCAGGTGCCTGGAGAACCGCCATGCCCTTCTCGAGCGCAACGGCGAGCGGGTGGTGCTCTTCGGCCTCCAGGACCCCATGGCCCGGGACGGCCGGTTCCAGGGCATTCGTTTCGGCCCCGGCCCCATGCCCCAGGAAGTGGCCCAGGCCCTTCCGCCGGGCCTCTGGCGGATGGGCATGGTGCATCGTCCCAGCAACTGGAACCTGGCCCGGGAGGCCGGTGCCCGGTTCACCCTCGCCGGCCACACCCATGGCGGCCAGATCAACCTCATCCCCGGCGTGAACAGCGCTACCATGCTGGGCCCCTTCACCCATGGGCTGTACAGCCTGGAGGGCCGGAGCCTCTACGTGAGCCGCGGCCTGGGTGTGGTGGGCATCCCCCTGCGCATCGCCGCTGCTCCCGAACTGGCGATCCTCACCCTGCGCCGGGCCGAAAATCCCGCTTTGCGTCCTGCCTGAACCCAGGTAGAATCGAAGATTGTTCTACCGCGGCCCCATCGTCTAGTGGTTAGGACGCTGCCCTCTCACGGCGGTAGCAGGGGTTCGAGTCCCCTTGGGGCTACCAAAAGCATTACAACACTTAGAAGCCCGGATAACCTCCGGGCTTCTTCTTTTTTTCGCTGTGCCTCACTAGATTGCCTCACTTTTGCCCCCGCGAGACTCCCCACGGCTCGGCGCGATTCCACGCGGGACCCAGATGGGGACCCGTTCGGCGGAGGAGGGGCAGGGGCGAAGTTCATGATCTGCATATCGGCAGATCCCCTGAATTCCTTCAGTCCGTGCGCTTCGTTTTTGGTGGAGGCAAGCTCGCGGACTTACCTTGGCGACGCGTCTTCAGGGCTTCTGCAAGCTGAATCCAGGATGGAAGGGCGGCTTTCTGGTTGCACCCCGGAGGTGCGATTGCAAGGGCCTTGAAATGCGCGATGCCTAAGCGATCAAGCCTCTGCTGGGCCTTACCCCCATGGGAACTCCCTTCAGGTATCGATCAATACCTCAGCATGCGCTCCGGGTGTAGACAGTGGATGTCATGGGCGTTGGCTCTTCGCAGTCGGGAAAAGCTATCAGTGCGATCAAGCCCGGATCGTAAGTCTGGACGTTCCCGAAACGTGAGGAGATGGCGAAGGTTTCCGTTCATGCGGGAAGGCAGAGATGAAGAAATATGACTGCGATTGAGGTGGGATGGGCGGGATTCATTAAGGCACTCTAGGATTCTTGGAAATGGAATACGGGCATGATCGAGGGCTTTCTCTAACGCATTCAGCCGATGAGCGTCTTATGATTATCGGTGTTGATTTGCTTCGCGCTGAGATTCCCTGGGTTCATGGACAAGCTCCAGGTTCAAGATCGGTTCAGGGAATGGACAATGGTTGGCGACCCGCTTCAATCCATAGGGGGAGAGCATTTCCCCTGGATGGGCTCGCCTGGGGAGTGACGGCTCGGTCAGACACTTGCTCATGCTTCGCAGGGCAGGATGCGGAAGGACGATTCCTCGACCGCCATGTCCTTTCCTAGGTGCTGAATGGCGTTCAGGGCGCTCCGCCGGTCAAGAAACCTTACGGGATCTTCGAAGGCCGAGATCGCCACTTGGTAGCGGTAGCCGTCGATCCCATCTGCATAAACCGGGCCGCAGGGAGCTTCTGAAGTGAGCTGCATCGAGGCGATTAGCTCGACGTAGGTGATGGGTCTGTTGGCATGTTGGAGCAGGAGAAGGAAGCGGCTCATGAGGTTCTCCGGGGATTGCGTTCGAGCAGCAGGGCTCCGCCCACCTTCCCGCGGAGGACTATCCATCCCCACAGCCGGACCGGGACAGGAAAGAGAGAATGGCTTGTGCCCCTATGGGGAGCGGAGGAATCGGTACAGGGCAGCGGGGCGATGCACGACGTCCTGCTGCATACCACCTGTCGCTTCAAGCTGGCTGGAAGCCAACATGCGGCGGCGGAAGGAACGGGAGCGAACCGCATCACGGCCACCCGTGACTTGGTCCAATTGGTCGAGTTGGGATTGCTGATTCCCCACGGTGCGGGGCGGGGCGCGGCCTATCGAGTGCCCCTGGAGCGATTCCTCCCTGAGGGTGCCCAAGACGTCATCGGGATGATGGATGGTTTTCACGCCTCGAATGAGTTGGAGCGTGAGAAAGGCGAGGAATAGGCCTTACTAACCCCAGGAAATACCTTTTCCAGCGGGAATCTCTGTTGAGAAAGCAGATGAACAGGGATGTGGACGAAGGGGACAAAAGCGGAACGCAGAGGCATAGGCGTGCCGAATTTCACTTGGAGGTTTCTTTCCCTATGCGTTCAGGTGGTACTCGACCGTGAACCGCAGGTCCGTATCCATGTCGGTCATCCCCTTGGGGCTGAGCATCCACTGGAGGTAGTCCTTCGGAACCTCGGACCAGGCCGTACCCCTGTGCTTCCCGAAACGGCAGGTGCGCAGCAGCAGGGGGGCGTTCACCCAGGCGATGAGCCCTTCCACGGTGGCGCCGGAGGGATCCTTGGCGCGGCGCAGCACCTCCTCCAGTTCGAAGAGGAGGAGATGGGCGGTGACGAGGGCGTCGGCTTCGGCGCGATGGGCCGCGAGGCCCTTGACCTCGGGGCAGGCAAGCTTGAAGTGGTAGCGCAGGAACTGGTTGGACGTGTGCTCCAGCTCGGGCCAGAGCTTCTGGGCGAGGCGCCGGGTGCAGAGCGCGGGCTTGTCCGGGAAGGAGACGAATCCCAGATCGAAGGGTGCGTTGTGGGCGGCCACGGCCTGGAATTCGCCCTCGACGAGCCGCGGCAGGACCACCTCCAGGGGATGGGCGTCGGCGACATCCTCGTCCACGAGATGGTGGATGGCCGAGGCCGTGGCCGGGATGGGAATGCCGGGATTGACCAGGGTGGACCAGGAGCCGAAGACGCCGTGCCCCACCTTCGCCATCACGCTGGCCATTTCGACGATCCGGTCCGTGGCGGGGGACAGCCCGGTCGTCTCGAGATCAAAGGTGTTCCAGGTGGTCTCGGCAATCAGCATGGAGGCTCCAGTCCTTCCAACAGCCTATACCGGGGAGTCCTGGGGGCCGCCTCTGTAAACCGCTTCCCCTGTCGGTGCGCAGGGGTCAACGTCTTCCTGCCCCTCCTGGTCTTCGCGCCATCCTAAGATGAGTTCGGGGAGGGGCCTAGGCGGGGACGACATGATTGGATCCAGAGCCGAGGGTGCGCTCATCGCGGAGCACTCCGCGTCCCTGCTGGCCGGGGCCTGAGCCCATGCCCAGCCCCCTCCTGCGGCTGCCGGGACTCGTGGCGACCTCCGGCTGGCCCGAGGCCCTGGAACCAGGTTCCCTGCACTGTCGACACCGGGTGGCGGGGGAACCCTGGCTCTTCGCCCTGACCCTGCCGAACGCGCTGGAAGCCTGGATCGGCCACCTCCTGCCCGGCGCCAGCCCCGAAAGGCGAGAGGCGGCCGCGCGATACCGCCAGCCCATGGACGCCCTCCGCTGCCTCGGTTCCGAGGCCCTGCTCCGCCATGCCGCCCGGGAGATCCTGGGGCTGGAACCGGAGGCCCTGGGGACCGCTAAGGGGCTGTGCGGAAAGCCGGCCTTCGTGGACCACCCCGAGTTCCATTTCAACCTGAGCCATTCGGGCCCCTGGATCCTCTGCGCCCTGCATGACGCCCCCGTGGGCCTGGATGTGGAACAGCTCTCCACCCGGGCCCTGGACGCGGCAGAAGCCTTCATGTCCCCGGAGGAATGGCAGCGGCATCGGGGCCTGCCCCTGGAGGCCCGGCGGGCGGATTTCTTCCGCCTGTGGACACTCAAGGAGAGCCTGCTCAAGGCGGCGGGCACGGGCCTGAGCCTGGATCCCCGGTCCATCACCATTCCAGGGGACGGCCGCCCTCTGGGGGCTCCCCCCGCTCCTGCGGGCCGCGCCTGGGCCCTGGGGCCCCTCCCCATGCCCCCGGAGGCCCGGGCGGCCCTCTGCTTCGCTCGGGGCCTCGGCGTCCAGGGCCCCGAAGAACGGGATGGACAGGGAATGGCATAAAACTCAGCCTTAGGGATCCCCCCAGCCTTCCGCCGGAGCTTCCCTATGCCTCCCTCCCATCTCTCGCCCGAAGCGCGCAGGAGCCGGATCCTCGGCGCCGTGGCTCTCGTATTCGCCATTCTCTCCGTGGCCCTGGTCTGGTTGGCCGTCGATCCCCAGCTGCACCCCTACATCGTGCTGGCGATCCCCGCCTTCCTGATGTTCATCCTCGTCCTTCCCGTGAGCGTCCTGGCCATGGTCCTGGGGAGGCGGGCCCGGAGGCGTGCGTCCCTGGAACCGGGCGCATTCAGGGCTCCCGGGGCCATGGGCTCCGTCCTGGGTCTGCTGGCCATGGGCGTATGGGCACTGGTCCTGCTGATGATGGTGCCCTTTCTCGCGGGGAGGGGCGGCAGCCCCAGGGCCAGGGACCGGGCGGTGGTCTCCAACATGCATGAAGGCCTCGCGGAACTTTCCACGGCCTTTGAAAAGGCCGCGGCGGAGGGGCTTGCGGAGGAAGGTCGCCTCGAGCGTCTGGACGTCCTGATGACGTCCTGGCAGGATCGCCGGAATCCCTGGAGCAAGGGACAGCCCTGGCTGCATCCCCACCTGCTCGTCTCGGGTCCCGGCGAAGCCGCCGCCGAAGGCATGGCGCGACAGCGGGCCGTCCTCCTCGGTCAATCCGTGTTCGTCATCTCGAGCGCCGCGAGCGACTCGGGAGATCGCTGGATGGCGGGGGCTGTCCTGACCCAGGGAAGGGAGGACTCCTCCCCTCGGCCCGTTCCCCCGGGCAGGATCATCTCGAAGACCGCGCGGTTGCGCCGCTGAGACGGTTCCCGGTCTTCATTTCCGTTTCTTGGGTTGCTTCCGGGTTTCGGCGAGCCACAGCTTGCTCATCAGGGAGTCCGGTTTCGCCTCGCAGTAGTCCTGGATCTCCTCGGGGGTGAATTTCTCGAAGAAATAGTTCCGGGAGCCGTATTCCGCTCCAGCCAGCTTGTAGGCGTGGGGCGCGAGGCTGCCCAGATCGAGGAAGAGATCGTTCTTGAACAGGTAGTCTCCGCGGAATTCGAGCACCTGCAGGTACAGCTTCTGGACCCGCCTGAAGAAGGCCTCCGCCTGGGGATAGACTTCCCTCGCCTCCGCCGGGAAGACCTTAGACGAGGAACTCAGGCGCCAGGCATTGGGGCTCGGGGCCGAGATGCCCCGGAGGTTGAGCCAGAAGCGCTGCTCCTTTTCGGGTTCGGATTCGAATGCGAAGGAGCCGGGCAGGATCATGATCACGTCGACGGCGCCCTGGCCGCCCACGATATTGGAGGTCTTGAGCGGGTAGTAGAGGCGCTCCGTCTTGAACCGGTAGGCCAAGGGGTCGATGAACCGGGTCTCCTGCTGCACTGGCACATAGTCGAAGACGAAGTAGTTGAAGCCCCTCCGCAGGTAGTCCTCGGCGACCGGAACCACCCTGCTGAGGTCCGGCACGGCCTCGATGCCTTTGTCTTTGAAGAACCGGTAGACCCAGTCGGAGAGGCCCTTCGCATCGTTGAGCTTGATGACGGTGACATCGTGGAGGCCGACCCTCTCGCTGAACCGGATCTCGACGGCAGAGCTGGCCTGGGAGCCGCCCTTCACGAACTGGGCGCTTTCGATCTCCAGCCCCTTCTCCTGGATGAGCCTCTTCATCCGTTCGAAGGGATTCCCTTCGGCCAGGGCGACCTGGGGTTCCGAGGGGAAGGGGATGAACTCCAGGATCTCGGTGGCCTCCTGGGCCCTGAGTTCGATGCCGAGGATCAGCACCTCCTCCTGGCGGTTGTGCAGGATGATCGCCCGCTGCGAGGACTCGGAGAGCGCGACGGGGCGGGGCCAGATGTGCCCCTTGTCCGCCCAGGCGCCCTGAGCGGCAAGGGCAAGCATCGCCAGGATGCAGCTCCAGCGTCTCACCTCGAACCTCCTGGCATGGGCGCCCGGCTCATTTCGCATCGGCGATGTAGACGTGGTAGTCGGGAATGAAGCCCAGGGACTCCCGCTTGTAGACGAGATAGACCGTCAGCTCGTATTTGTGGCCGGGCTTCAGGCGCCCGTAGTCGCCGCCCGCCATGCCGGCGATGCGATAGAAGGGACCCGATCTCGTCATCCCCTCGAGCTCGAGCAGGGAGCCTTCCCTGCAGGGTGCCTGGACCAGGACCGTGACGGTCTTCTTCAGGGGCGGCGTGACGGGGCCGCAGGCGGGCCCTTCCGCGAAGACATCCGGGACCTGGGCCTGGACCGGCGGCAGCGGGTAGTCGAAGGGCTCCATCTTCTGGAAGGTCTCCAGCCGGGATTTCAGCTGCTCGGCCTGGGCCCTGAACTTGGCGACGTTGCCCGCCGGGCCTATGCCGCTGGCGGCCGTCTTCAGCTTCTCTTCGCAGCCCCGGATTTCCGTCTCGAGGGCTCGGGTCGTGGCCGAGAGGAGCGACCTCTTGAGCATCCTTTCGTTGACGATCGATTCCTCGGACCTGGGGAAGACCCAGTTGGTGATGGAGAGGGTGTAGAGGCCGGCCAGGCCCAGATCCCTGGGGATGTCGTACTCCAGCAGGGCGCCTTCGGAGAGCAGGGCCTTGCACTCGTCGATCCTCACCCGCTCGAAGGTCACCACATAGTGCGGGGCCCTCTCGGTCAGCCCCTTCTCCTTCCGGACGTTCGCCCGGATGGAGTCCTTGTCCGTGCAGCCCCCCGAACCCACCCGGATGACCACCTTGTCTTCCTTGACGATCAGCTCCTGGAGCACCGCCACGCCCAGTTCCCGGGGGCCGTGGGAGATCTTCTGTGCAGCGAGCGGCACCGTGAGCAGCGCGGCCAGGACCCAACGAAATGCCATCCCGTTCATGAATTCCCTCCAGATCACGTCCTTCGACGGGACTATCCCTTGCCACTCACGCCAGGACACCCTTCCCGGGCCGGGGTGGATCCCTATTCGGCGTACCAGGTGGTGAGGAGCTGAGCCACCCCTTCCACGTCCTTTTCCCCCGGGGGAGGCTCCAGGCCCAGCTGGCCCAGCTCGAAGCGGAGGACGGACTCCGCGCTGGCCAGCGCCTCCGGGGCCACCCGGCCCTTCTTGCGGACCTGGGCCAGGGCCTCCAGCTGCGCGAGGGCGGCTTCCCGGTGACCCATCTTCCGCGCCCCCACCTCGGTCATCTTGTAGCAGGTGATCCGCTGGACGCGCGTCAGGTCGCGGTGCTCGGAGAGCACCTGATGGATCTTCAGGAGGAGATTGGACACCTGGACTTCCACCTCTCCCGTTTGGACCGAGGCACCCAGGGCGGCGGCCAGGGCCTGGCCCTGCTGGGGATCCAGGGCCATCCACAGGACGCGGACCCGGGACAAGGGGCGTAGCGGGCGTTCCTTCGGAGGCATCATCTCGTAGCACATGACCACCGGCGGCCTGAACTCCTGGGCGCCAGCGGGCAGCATGATCACCGCTAGCCAGACCGCCAGCCGGAAGCGTTCTCGCCACTGCTCCGCGCCCTCGAAGGCCGGGCCGGGGCGGCCCCGGAGGCGAAGCCATGCCGCCTGCAAGAGTGCGGCCGGCAGGAGAATGGAGCGGAGCATGAACGGCATGGCGACCCTCCCTCAGGGGAGTTTGCCCCAGGATGGACCCCTCCCGCGCCTGTGCAAAGGGATTTCCGGATTCCAGGTGATCAGGATCCGGGGCGCCGGACTCGGTCCAGGTTCAGGGCCAGGAAGGGTTCGCAGGCGCGGAGGTCCCCGCAGCAGGCTTCCGCGGCGGCCTTGCAGCCGCCCATGCACGTTTTTTCCACAGCGCAGCCGATGCAGAAGGCCGGCCGGGCCGACACGAAGTCCTTCAGGGCAGGGCTCCGGGCCAGACGGCGGAAGGGCTGTTCCAGGAGGTTCCCCAGGATCAGGGCGGTGTGGTTGCAGGGCCGGACGAAGCCCAGGGGGTCCAGGGTGAAGTAGGCGTGCTGCCCGCCCGCGGCGCAGAAGCCGAAGTTCACGCTCGGGTAGGGGGCCGTGTCCACCAGGCAGGGCGGCAGGGGAATGCTGGCGCTGATGGTGACGCCGTAGCGCTGCACGCCGGCCTCCGCCACCTCCAGGGCGGACTGGATCTGTTCCACGGTGGGCATGAGGTCCTCCGGACGCTCATGGCAGGCGCCCCCTGCGTTCCATCGGTTGAAGAGGAAGCTGCGGGCCCCAAGGGCTACCCCCACCTCGAGGGCCGCCTCCCACTGACCGATGTTGGAGCGCTTCCCCACGAAGACGAAGGCGATCTGCCCGCCCTGGCGGCGGATGCTGGCCGCCGCTCCGGTGATCCGCGCGAAGCTTCCGGGGCAGCCGAGCACCTCGTCGTGGGCGGTGGGGTCGCCCCCGTGCAGGGGCAGTTCGAAGAGATCGACCCCGGCCTCCAGCAGGCTCCGGATCCGCCCCTCGTCCAGGAGGGTGCCATTGGTGATCAGGACCACGCTGGAGACCCTGGCCTTGGCGAAGGCCACGAGGGTCTCGAGATCCTCGCGCAGGCAGGGCTCTCCGCCCGTGAAGGTGAGCTGGTCGCAGTGGCCCTCCTGGACGGCCTTGGCGATCAGGCGTGTGGCCCCTTCGGTATCCAGCTCCCCCGCAGGGTAGTCCACGCCGTCCTTCCAGACGTTGTAGCAGTGCGCGCAGGCCAGGTTGCACCGCGAGGTGACTTCATAGAGCACCGAGCTCAGGCGCAGGGGGCGGAAGTTGGAGAACTGGAATGCGCCAAGGTTCATGGTCACCACTCGGAGTCGGGGCGGCGCTCGCCGCCCCGATCATCCACCCATCTGAATCGATTGCCTACTTCAGCCCGCGCTTGACGAGCAGGGGTTCCACCCTGGGATCCCGGCCCCGGAACGCGCGGTAGAGGCTTGCGGCGTCGGCGGTGCCGCCCTTCTCCAGCACTTCCTTGCGGAAGGCGGCGGCGGTGGCGGGGTCGAAGAGGTTCTTCTTCTCGACGAAGGCCTGGAAGGCGTCACTGTCCAGCACGGCGCTCCAGATATAGGCGTAGTAGCCCGCGCTGTAGCCGCCCGCCCAGATGTGGTTGAAGTAGGGTGTGCGGTAGCGGGAGGGGATCTCGGGGATGAGGCCGAGCTTCTCGAAGGTGGCCTTCTCGAAGGCCATGGCGTCCCGTTCCTTGGGCTCAACCTGGGTGTGCCAGGCCATGTCCAGCAGGGCGGCCCCCAGGTACTCCACGGTCTTGAGGCCCTGGCCGTAGGTGCCGGCCTTCTGCATCTTCAGGATGAGGGCATCGGGAATCGTCTCCCCGGTCTTGTAGTGCTTCGCATAGAGCTTCAGCACTTCGGGCTCCATGGCCCAGTTCTCCATGATCTGGCTGGGCAGTTCCACGAAGTCCCGGGGTGTGCCTGCCAGGCCGCGGTACTTGCCCGCGTAGAAAAATCCGTGGAGGGCGTGGCCGAATTCGTGAAAGAGCGTCTCCACCTCGTCGGGCGTGAGCAGGGCGGGCTTGTCGCCCGAGGGCCGGGTGAAGTTGCACACATTGGTGACGATGGGGCGAATGGCGCCATCGCCGGAGCGCAGGCGGCCGCACCAGGCGCCGCCCCGCTTGCCGGGCCGGGGGTGGTAGTCCACGTAAAAGATGCCCACAGGACGTCCGTCCTTCTCCTTCACCTCGAAGACCTTCACCTCACTGCTGTAGGTGGGCATGTCCTTGAGTTCGGTGAAGGTGATGCCGTAGAGCTTGCGCGCCACCTGGAAGGCGCCTTCCCGCACCTGGTCGATGGGGAAGTAGGGCTTCAGGACCTCTTCGTCCAGATCGAAGCGGGCCTTGCGGACCTTCTCCTCGTAGAAGCGCCAGTCCCAGGCCTGGAGCTTCTCGCCGGGCAGATCCTTCTCGAGGAGAGCCTGCAGATCGGCGCGGTCCTGCTTGGCCACTTCCAGGGCGGGCTGCCAGAGCTGGTCCAGCAGGCCGTAGACGCCCTTGGGGTTCTTGGCCATGTTCTCGTCGAGGATGAAGTCGGCCCAGGTGGGAAAGCCCAGCAGCTTCGCCTTTTCCGCGCGCATGGCCGCGATGCGGCTGGCGATGGCGCGGGTGTCCTGCTCGCCCCCGTTGCAGCGCTCGGTGTAGGCCGTGAGCATCTGGCGGCGCAATTCGCGGTTCTCGGCGTACTGTAGGAAGGGCCAGAGGCTGGGGCCGTCGAGGTTGAAGAGCCACTGGCCCTCCTTGCCGGCCTTCTTGGCGGCCGTGGCGGCGGCGCTCCGCGCGCCCTCGGGCAGTCCCGCGAGTTCGGCGGGTTTTTCGACCAGGAGCTGGAAGTCCTTGGTGGCCTTCAGCATCCTGTCCCCGAACTGCACACCGATTCTGGAGAGCTCGGTGTTGATGGCGCGCATCCGGGCCTTCTGCTCAGGGTTCAGATTGGCCCCGGCGCGCACGAAGCCCTTGTAATGATCCTCCAGCAGGCGGAGCTGCTCAGGGTTCAGTTTCTCGGCCCCGCGTTTCTCCCACACGGCCTTCACTCTCAGCCACAGCTTCTCGTTGAAGTTGATGTCGTCGTAGTGGGCCGAGCGCAGGGGCGCCAGCTCGCGGCTGATGGCCTGGAGCCTCGGATTGGTCTCGGCCCCCGCGAGATGGCCGAAGACGGCGCCCACCGGCTCCATGAAGCGGCCGGAGTTCTCCATGGCCTCGATGGTGTTTTTGAAGGTGGGCTTGGCCTTGGACTCGGCGATGGCCTTGATCTCCGCCCTGTGGCGGGCCATGCCCTCCAGGAAGGCGGGCATGAAATGGTCTTCCTTGATCTGGGCGAAGGGGGGCACGCCGAAGGGCGTCTTCCAGGCATGGAAGAAGGGATTGGCTGCCTGGGCGGGGTCTGGGGTGCCGGCCAGGGCGGGCACGCAGAGCAGGGCGCTCAGAAGGTGCGTGGTCTCCATGGAATCCTCGCTTTCGGTAGGGGTTTCGTTCATGTCGGATTTCGCAATTTGGGTGAGGAGGAAAACGATGAACCACAGAGAACACGGAGGAAAAGAGAGGGCACAGAGAAAAGAAACTGAGGAAAGCTATTTACCTCTGTGCTCTCTCTTTGCTTTCTCTGTGCCCTCTGTGGTTCAGCTCCCTTGAGCAGGCTTGAAGTCGGATTCTGTGAGGACTACTTGAGCCCGCGCTTCTCGATGAGGGCTTCCACCTGGGGATCCCGGCCCCGGAACTCGCGATAGATGGCCGCGGGATCCTCGCTGCCGCCCTTGGACAGCATCTTGCGGAAGGCCTTGGCGGTCTTGGGGTCGAAGAGATCGCCCTTCTCCTTGAAGGCCTGGAAGGCGTCGCTGTCCAGCACCTCGGACCAGGTGTAGCTGTAGTACCCGGCGGCGTATTCATCGGCGGCGTGGTGGAAGTAGGGGGTGCGATACCGGGGCAGGATCTCGGGCATGAGGCCCCACTTGGCCAGGCAGGCGTCCTCGAAGGCCTTGGCGTCCTGTACGTTCGCGTCGGTCAGCGTGTGCCAGTCCATGTCCAGGAAGGAGGCCGCCAGCTTTTCCGTCCAGGCGAATCCGATATTGAAGTTCCCGGCCTTCTTCAGCTTCTGCACCAGGGCCTCGGGGATCACCTCGCCTGTCTTGTAGTGCTTCGCGTAGAGCTTGAGCATCTCAGGCTCGAAGACCCAGTTCTCCATGACCTGGCTGGGCAGCTCCACGAAATCCTGGGCCACGTTGCCGCTCCCGCGGAAACGGCAGTTGGAGAAGAGGCCGTGGATGGCGTGGCCGAATTCGTGGAAGAGGGTCTCGGCCTCGTCAGGGGTGAGCAGGGCGGGGATATTGCCTGCGGGCCGCGCGTAGTTGCTCACGTTGTAGAGCACGGGGGCGACGAATTTCCCCTTCTCGATCCACTGCTCCTGAAGGTTGGAACACCAGGCGCCACCGCGCTTGCCGGCCCTGGGGTGGAAGTCCATGTAGAGGATGCCCAGATGCTTGCCATCCTTCTCCTTCACCTCGAAGGCCTGGGCCTCGGGGTGGTAGACGGGCAGATCCTTGCGCTCGGTGAACGTGATGCCGTAGAGCTTCCCGGCGAGGGTGAAGGCGCCCTGGCGCACGCCCTCCAGGGGGAAGTAGGGCTTCAGGGTCTCCTCGTCCAGATCGTACTTGGCCTTCTTCACCTTCTCGGAATAGAAGCGCCAGTCCCAGGGCTCCAATTTAAATCCACCCTTCTCCGCATCGATCATGGCCTGGAGATCGGCGGCCTCCTGCCTGGCCACCTTGAGGGAGGGGTTCCAGAGCTGTTCCATCAGCTTGTAGGCGTTCTCGGGCGTCTTGGCCATGTTCTCGTCCAGGACGAATCCGCCCCAGTTCTTGTAGCCCAGCAGCTGGGACTTCTGGACCCGCAGGGAGGCCAGCCTGGCGAAGACGATCTTGTTGTCCGTGGCCCCGCCCTTGTCGCAGCGGCTGGCGTAGGCCGTGAGGATCTGGCGACGCAGCTCGCGGTTCTCGGCGCTCTGGAGGAAGGGCCAGATGCTGGGGGACTTCAGGGTGAACACCCATTTCCCGGGCAGGCCCGCCTTCGTGGCGGCCTCGGCCGCAGCGTGGAGCTGGCCCTCGGGGAGTCCCGCCAGATCGGCCAGCTTGCCCACCACCAGCTGGTAGGCGTTGGTCTCCTTCAGGAGATTGTCGCTGAACTGGATCTTCAGGCTGGAGAGTTCGCCATTGATGGCCCGCAGGCGATCCTTCTGGGCCGGAGCGAGGTTGGCCCCGCCCCGCAGGAAGCGGCGGTAGGTCTTCTCCAGGAGCGTCGTCTCCTCGGGATTGAGCTTCTGGGCGGCACGGTTCTCGAAGACCGCCTTCACGCGGCGGAAGAGGCCTTCGTTCAGGTTGATGTCATCCTGGTGGGCGGCCAGCATGGGTCCCGCCTTGGCCTCGATGGCCTGCAGGGCCTCGCTGGTCTCGGCGCCCGAGAGCAGGCCGAAGACGTTGTAGACCCGCCCCAGGAAGACACCGGAATCGTCCAGGGCCGCTACCGTGTTCTTGAAGGTCGCCTTGGCTGGATTCCTGGTGATGGCCTCGATCTCCTGCCTCTGGCGCTTCATGCCCTCCTCCAGGGCGGGCATGAAGTGCTCCGCTTTGATCTTTTCGAAGGGCGGCACGGCGAAGGGCGTCTTCCAGGGGCTGAAGAAGGGGTTGGCGGCGGGGGCGGGCTTGGCCATGGCGGGACTCGCGAGGCAGACGAGGGCGGTGAGGGGGATGAGGGAGCGCATGGATTCCTCCGAAAGGGTGGACGAGGTGGCAGAATGGGGCGGTTCCATCATAATACGAGGTCAATCTCCGGAGGAGTCCCCATGGGCGCGAAAAGCATGCTGCTCGCAGGCGTCGTCCTGATCGCTTCAGTCCCGGCTTCGGCCCAGGAGCGCCGGGACAAGGCCGTCTTCGAGGTGGAAAAGGACGCCAAGCTGGACGGCATCCGGGCGGAACTGCGGAAGAAGGCCGAGGAACCCGAGAAGAAGACCATGATGGTGGATTTCTCGACCTTCGAGGCCCCGAAGGAGGTCTCGGAATTCACCCAGGTCTTCCACCAGCCCGCTATCTGCCAGGGCCTCTCGGGGATGTGCTGGTGCTTCTCGACGACCTCCTTCCTGGAATCCGAGGCCCATCGCCTGACGAAGCGGGAACTGCGCTTCTCCGTGATGCATTCGGTCTACTGGGAGTATGTGGAGAAGGCTCGGGGCTTCGTGCAGAGCCGCGGCAAGTCCGTCTTCGGCGAGGGCTCCCAGGGGGCGGCGGTGATGCGGGCCTGGCGCACCCATGGCGTGGTGCCTGCCGATATCTACACGGGCCTGAAGGGGGGCCGGAAGGACTACGATCACCAGGATACGGTCTACAAGGAACTCAAGGCCTACCTGGACGGCGTGAAGGCTGCGGGCGCCTGGAACGAGGAACAGGTGGTTTCCACCGTGCGGGCCATTCTCGATCATCATCTGGGCGCTCCCCCCACCACGGTGCGGGTGGACGGGAAGGCGCTGACGCCCCTGGAATACCTCACCCAGGTGGCCCGCCTGAATCCCGACGATTACGTGGAGTTCCTCTCCTTCCTGGCCAAGCCCACCTGGCAGCGCACGGAATACGAAGTGCCGGACAACTGGTGGCACGGCAGGGAGTACATCAACCTACCCCTGGACGCCTTCATGGGCGCATTCAAGGGGGCCATCCGGAAGGGCTACTCCCTGGCCATCGCCGCGGACATGTCCGAGCCCGGCTATTCCATCGGTGCCCCGGGTCTCGCTGTCGTGCCCAGCTGGGACATCCCTTCGAGCCACCTCGACGCCGCCGCCCGCCAGTTCCGCTTCAACAACGGCACCACCACCGACGACCACGGTTTACACGTGGTGGGCTTCACCCAGCAGAAGGGCCAGGACTGGTACCTGGTGAAGGATTCCTGGAGCAGCGCCTGGAACAATGAGCACCCGGGCTACTACTTCTTCCACGAGGACTACGTGAAGCTGAAGGTGCTCGGCTTCATGGTGCACAAGGATGCTGTGAAGGACGTCCTCGCGAAGGTGAAGGACTGAAAAACGGGTCCGAGCGCCGGGATTTCTCTATAGACACCCCATCGGTTCCCACACCAAGGGGATGACTATTCCTGTCGT
>JAYSNJ010000036.1:0-3366 GCA_043723905.1 Holophagaceae bacterium | reverse complement strand
GGTCATGAGGGGCGCGGGGGGGCAGGAAAGCTCAGGAGGAAGGAGGCACCCCGCCGCCGTTCCAGCGCCAGGGTCCCACCCAGCTGATCGGTCAATGCCTGCACAAGCTGGAATCCCAGGCCACCCCGGTCCAGTTCCACGGCTTCAGGCAGGCCTTGGCCCGAATCCGTGACCTGCAGGGTGATCCAGCCACGCTCATCCCGATCAAGTTCGATGTCCAGGCTGCCGCCTTGGCCCGGGGGGAAGGCGTGCTGCAGGGCATTGGCCACCAGTTCGTTGAGGATCAGGCCCAGGGGAACCGGGGCATCAGGGCCAATCACCACGTCGGCCACGCGCACCTGCAGATCGATGAGCGCCGGCACACTGGCGTAGGTGCGCACCAGCCGCTCGGCCAGGGTCTGCACATAGCCCGGCAGGTCGAGGCGGGAGAAATCCGGTGCGTGTTTGAGGTTCTGGTGGATGAGGGCGATGGCGTGGATGCGCTCCTGGGCCTCCTGCAGGGCCCGCTGGAGGGCCGGGTCCGCCTGAGTCGAAGCCTGCAGGCGGAGCAGGCTGGAGACCACCTGCAGGTTGTTCTTCACACGGTGGTGGATCTCCCGGAGCAAGAGATCCTTCGAATCCAGGGAGGCCCGCAGGACCTTTTCCTCGATCTGCTTGTGAGCGTGGATATCGAAGAGGAAGCCGATGGCCCGGCCCTTGGCGGGGCCTGGTTCCAGGCCCCCGGCAGCCCGGACCCAATGCTCCCCCCCGGCGGGTGTCCGAAGGCGGAATTCAAGCTGATGCTCGCCCTCCGGCCGGCTCACACCGAGCAGGAATTTGAGGAAGACGAGTTGGTCGTCGGGGTGGACGACTTCTCCCCAGAAGGGGCGCTTCCGCCAAGCCTCCTGGGGCCAGCCGAGGAGGCTTTCGATCTGGAGGCCCAGGTAGCCGCAGCGCCCGGTCTCCAGATACATCTCCCAGGGGATGGCGCCTGTGACCTCGAGCAGGTGGTTCAGGCGGCGGTCACCGCGTTCCCGCCGGTTCAGGGCCGCATCGTGGGCGTCCACCAGGGAACCCAGGAACAGGGTCACGCCGAAGAGCACCAACAGGAAGGACTGGATGCCAAGGATGGCGTTCGCCGGGAGATGGCCCTGGAGGATGGCCAAGGTCAGCACCAGGCTCAGCAGGGGGAACCCGAGGCTGGCCGTTTGCATTCCGCCCCGCAGGACCATCCAGAACAGGGGCAGGAACAGGAGGTATTTCAAATGGAGGGTGCCCGGTTCGCTGAACCGGGCCACCACGAAGGCGACCAGGGTCAGGCCCATGCATTGCAGCAGGAATTCGATCAGCCGCCCGGGGGGGAAGCTGAGCTTGCGTGAGGCCCAGCCGAGGGTGACGAGGGGCCTGATCCACAGCAGCAGGGCGGGTCCCAGCGTCAGCACCCCCAGCAGGTCACTGAGCAGGATGGCCCGCAGGACACCCATGAGTTGATCGACCGGCACGGCCCCTGAGGCACGCAGGAACAGATAGATGGGGAGGGCCGCCAGGAGGGGGCCCAGGAAGGCCAGAAGCAGAAAACCCGCCACGTCCTGGACTTGGCGCAGCCGCGGGGACAGCCGCGCCCAGCGGAAGGCCATGACAGCCAGGGCGTGGGCGCACGCAAAGGACACGACAATGCCCAGGATGGCCAGGGCTGGGAGCCCCTTCGGCTTCAGGAAAAGGTTCAGGGGGAGGGGGGCGAGGATCACCAAGGGGAGATACCGGGGCCCAAGGATCAGGAGCAACGAGACGCTGAGGGCCGCCGGGAAGTACCAGAGAAACTGACCGTGCTGGGAACTCAGGACCGCGGCGCCAAGGTGCAGGAGTAGGTAGGCGGCGACAAAGCCGATGCTCAGGACGAGGGGGCCTGGGCGCCGCCGCCGGGGAGGCCCCAGAGTGGGTGTCGCGCCACTGGGCAGGGCTTGTTGAAGGGGGAAGGCATCCATGTTTACCCCAGGGCCTGGAGGGGTGAGGCTCCCGCAAGAGCCCGCAGATCGGGGGTTCCCGGGGGCAGGGTGAACACCTGAAGGTCCACGGGACGACCCAGGATGGTGAGCTCCGCTTCGAGGCTTGCCCGGAGGGCTTCGATCTGGCTGGGGTCCTGGAGCCAGAGCCGGATCCGCAAGCCGGAGGTTCGCTGTTCGAGACCCAGGCGAACGTCACCCAGGCCACTGAAGGGAACGCTGAGGAACACCCGGTGCACGGTCTCGGCCTCGCGGCCTGCGGCTTCCCGATCCCTTTCGATCCACATGCGCAGCGGTTCGGTCCCTGGCGCCCAGGGCAGGGGCAGCTCGAACCAGCCGGTGCCCTCCTTGGCCTGGAGCCGGTGGAAGGCGGCTTCGGCGGGGGACTGGGCCGGATCAGCCAAGGTCTTCATGGCCGCTTTCATCCAGGTGGACCAGGTATCTGGTCCTTCCGCGACAGCTTGGCCGGCCTGGACCAGGCCTCGGAGCAGCGCCGCGAGCGGCATCTGGGGCGAATCTGTCTGCAGCCGGGCCAGCAGCGGGCCCGCCTCGCCATGGACCAGGGGTGCCAGCACCGCTGGGCTGGGTGGCGGGGTCGCGCGCATCACCTGCAGGCGGAAGCCCGCGCCCTCGGGTAGCGGAAGCGCCTGCAAGCTGAGGATGCTGCCCGGAGGAAAGGGCAGGCTGCCTTGGGCCTGCAGTACCTTGCCGTCGGGCAGGCGCAAAAGGAGCCCCTCGGGAAGGTTGGCTTCCAGGGTGGCTTCCACGGTCTGCCCCTGAAGGCCACTGAACAGGGCCGGGGCGGAGGGTGCCGCGGTGGCCGGAATGTTCAGGGAGCCCAGGACGACAGGCGTAAACATCAGATTCGGAAGTGCCGGCGCAGATGACCTGGAATGTCAGCCAGGGGGGCGATGACATCGACGCAACCCCGCTCCACCGCAGCCCGCGGCATGCCATAGACCACGCAGGATTCCTCAGATTCGGCGAGGGTGTGGGCCCCCTTTTTCTTCAGCTGCTCCATGCCCTTGGCGCCGTCGGCGCCCATGCCTGTGAGAATGCCCGCCAGCACCTGCCCCTTGAACAGTTCGGACACGCTCAGGAACAGCACATCCACGCTGGGGCGGTGCAGGGAGGAGACGGGTTCGGGGCTCAGCTCGATGCAGCCCTTGGGACCCCGGGCCCCATAGGTCATGTGGATGCCCCCGGGGGCGATGTAGACCGTGCCGGCCTTGAGGGGTTCGCCTTGTTCGGCCTCTTTCACATGCACCTGACAGAGCCCGTCGAGTCGATCGGCAAAGGGCTTGGTGAAGGTGCTGGGCATGTGCTGGACGATGAGACAAGGCACGGGCAGGTTGGCGGGCAAGGCCGGCAGGATGTCCTGGAG
>JAYSNJ010000035.1:0-37549 GCA_043723905.1 Holophagaceae bacterium | reverse complement strand
CCAAGCGCGGGGGTCCGCGGGGCTGACTGTGCCTGCGCACCTCGATGCTCAGCCTGCCGAAAAGGCGGGCGGTATTTGCCGAGTCATGAACCCGGTCGGGGAGTGGTAAATTTGTGGCATTGTCGTGGTCGGAATACCAGGGAAGGGGGAGGGGCGTGTCCCTTCAGGCTCGGGATGATATTTACAACGAAGTGCTGGGCCTCTACATGCGGGGCTATCGCACGGCGTCGGCCCTCATCGGCGCCTACTACCTGCTGCTGATCCCCATCCACTTCGTGGCCCAGCCCGTCGGTGTCGGCGCTCAGATGATCGTGCCCAACGTGCTCACGGCCACGGTGTTCCTGGGCAGTTCGCTGGGTATTTTCCAGAAATGGATCCTGCCCCGCCAGTGGTCCCTGGTGGCCATCACCTGCCTCCTGGCCCCCACGGCCAACCACCTCTTCCTGATGGGGCTCACGGGGCGGCTGGAACTCACCAGCGATCTGATGCTGGTCATCACAGCCGCCAGCGTGGTTTCACCCCGCTTGAAGCTGCATCTGGTCATCCTGGGTTCCTGCCTGGCCAGCTGGGTCGTAGGCGTCCTGGTGATCCGTCCCCAGGGGGACCGGCTGCACTGGGCCCTAGGGCTCGTCTCGGCCTCCCTTGTCTCCCTCGCCCTCCACGGCATCGTGAGCCGCCTTTCCCTGATGCAGGCGCGACTCCGGGTGCGGGACGCCCATCTGGCCGAAAGGCAGAAACGGATCACCCAGGATCTGCGGGAGGCCCTCCAGAACGTGCAGATCCTGCGGGGGCTGATCCCCATGTGCGGGCACTGCAAGAAGATCCGTGAGGACAGCGGGTTCTGGACCAAGGTGGAGAGCTACATCGAGGAGCGCACCGAGGCCGAGTTCTCCCACGGCATCTGCCCGGATTGTGAAGTCCAGCTCCGACGCGAATTCGAGGACCTCCTGCCGAACAATGGGCTGCCGGAGTAGCCGGGCAAGGCACCCCGCCTGAATTCCGGAGGCGATCCATGAGCCTTGAGGAGCAACCCTGGGACGGCACCTGGCCGCGCTCAGGGCGCTCTCCCTTGTGATCCATGTCCGGGGCCGAGGCCGGGAACATTTGACTTCCCTCTGAGGAGGTCTTTCCGTTGGCCGCCATGAACTCCGTTTTCGATCATCTCCTCCGGATTCCTCTCTACGTCCCGGGCAAGCCCATCCAGGAGGTCCAGCGGGAGCTGGGGCTGGCCAGCATCGTGAAGCTGGCGAGCAACGAGAATCCCTGGGGTCCCACGGAGGCCGTCAAGGCCCGCCTGATGGAGGCCATCAGGGGTTCCGCGACCGAGGGTTTGGGGCTGTACCCGGTGTCTGATGGCTTCTACCTGCGTCAGGCCATCGCCCGCCGCAGGGCCGTGGGTGTGGGGCAGGTCATCCTGGGCAACGGCAGCGCCGAAATCATCGAGATGGCGGCCAAGGCGGTGCTGCTGGACGGAGGCAGCGCCATCGTGCCCAGGCACAGTTTCGCCATCGGGGGCATCGCCGCCCAGACCGCGGGGGGACGCATCATCGAATCCCCCGCCACGGCCACGGAGGTCGATATCGAAGGTCTTCTGAGGGCTGTGCAGCCCGATACCCGCCTGGTCTACCTGGCCAATGCCAACAATCCCACCGGCGTGCGCGTGAACCGGGACGCGGTGGCCCACCTGGTGCGCAGCCTGCGCGAAGACATCCTGCTGGTGGTGGACCAGGCCTATGCCGAGTACGAGGCGCCTGGTGCCTTCCCGGATGCCGCGGCCTTCCTGCCCGAGCGGGACAAGCTCATCGTGCTGCACACCTTCTCCAAGATCTACGCTCTGGCGGCGCTCCGCATCGGCTACGGCCTGGGGAGCGAAGCGTTGCTGGCCCTGCTGGAGAGGGTGCGCAGCCCCTTCAACACCAACCATCTGGCCCAGATCGCCGCCGAGGTGGCCATCCAGGACGAAGCCTTCGAGGCCTTCTGCCGCGAGAAGAACTTCGAGGCCCGGGAGGCCTTCTTCGCCGAAGGCGAGAAGCACCGCTGCAAGGTGACGGGGGACGCCGGGAACTTCCTGCTGATGGAGACGATCTTCCCGGCCCTGGAATTCTTCAAGGATCTGCTCAAGCGCGGGGTCATCGTGCGCCCCATGCACGGTTACGGTCTGCCCCAGCATCTGCGGGTTTCCCTGGGCAGACCGGAGGATATGGAGGCCTTCTGGAAGGCGGCGGCGCCTCTGCTGGACAACGTCGGCTGTGGCGGCTGCTGATTCAGGAAAAACCGGCATCCGGTTCGGGGCTCTGGGTTCATCAGAGCTTGCCACGCTGAGGGATTCTGCGGGTACGATGGAAGGAACCTTCCGGGATATTCATGGATTCCTGTTTCATCGCCAATCAGCAGATCCGCGCCGAATTCGTCGAGACGGGGGCGGAACTGCGGCGCTTCCAGCCGATCCAGGGACCGGATCTGCTCTGGGCCGGGGACCCGGGGGTCTGGGGGCGCGTCTCCCCCGTCCTGTTTCCCATCGTGGGGCAGCTGAAGGGGGATGTTCTCCGGCACGGGGGCCGCACCTTCCCCATGGGGCGCCACGGTTTCGCCCGGGACCGAGCCTTTTCCCTCGTTCGCCTGAGCCGGGAGTCTTGCACCTGGGTGCTCCGGGACGATGAGCAGAGCCGCGCTCAGTACCCCTTTCCCTTCGAGCTCTGGATCACCTATTCCGTCGAAGGGCCCGAGCTCAAGGCCGTCTTCGAGGTGCGCAACCCCGGCAAGGACCCCCTTCCCGCGAGCCTGGGGGCCCATCCTGCCTTTCGCTGGCCGCTGCCTGGCGGACTGCGCGAGTCCCATCGCCTGGAGTTCGCCAGGCCCGAGTCCGCGCCGATCTCGCGCCTCTCCGAGGGGCTGCTGGATCCCCACCCCTTCCCCAACCCGGTGGATGGCAATGTGCTGCGCCTGCGGGACGAACTCTTCGCCCAGGATGCCCTCGTCTTCGATCAGCTCCAGAGCCGTTCCCTGCGCTATGTGGCTCCGGGGGCCCTGGGCCTCGAACTGGCTTGGGAGGGCTTTCAGCAACTGGGACTCTGGACCAAGCCGGGGGGGGGCTTCCTCTGCATCGAACCCTGGGCGGGAACCGCGAGTCCCGCGGGCTTTGATGGCGAGTTTGCGGAAAAGCCAGGGCTCTTCCTCGTGGAACCCGGCGGCCGGCGCTTCTTCCGGTGGAGTGCAAAGGTCCTTCCCCCGACCTGAAGGCCTTTTGTGAAAGGCTAAGTAATTGATAAACAATTGCTTGATAACTCCGATGAAGGCTGGGCAGAGGGGGGCACGACAGGTTGACCTCCACTGCCCAGGTCGTTTTTAGCGGCTCCTAATCGTCGGGGCCGGATCCGCCGAAGGGCATATCAGCCGAGGATGTTCGCCCGATGAATCGAGCCCGATACGAAAAGTCCAGTGGGAGCGATAAATCCGTGGAGGACCCGGTCTTCATCGCCGGGGCCCTCCAGTCCCTCTTCGAGGCGGAGCTGGAGTTCCAGATCAAGGTCGAGGGGACCAGCACGCTGCCCTATGCTTCGGTGATCAAGGAAATCCGCACAGCCGAGCGGGTGATGGTGCTGAAACTGGTCCGACCCCTGCCCCATGAGCTCATGCCCGGAGCCATCTTCCACATGGTTTTCCCCGTGGAGGAGCAGCGTTTCGAGACGGGGATCACCTTCCAGGGGCGGGAGGCCTATCTCCAGTACCGGTTCGATGTGCCGATCTCCCTGACCTACGCCGACCGGCGCCGCTCCAAGCGCTATCCCTTCCGTCCCCGGGAAAGCGCCTATGTCATCGCCCAGGACGGCCGGATCCCGGGGATGGGCGTTGCCGGGCCCCTGGTGAACATCTCCAAGGGGGGGGTGGCCCTGCGGGTGGACCGAGTGCTGAAGCTCGATGACGGGATGCGCCTGCCCCCGAGCTGCGCCCTCTTCGAGCGCGACAAGGGCTTTCCCCAGCTCCGGATCCAGGATCTGCCGCGGCTGCCCCTTCTGGAGTGGCGGGGCACGGTGGCCCATGCCAGCTCTCGGGGCACCGAGGTGGTTCTCGGTCTCGAATTCGGGGAGATGGGAGAAGAGGAGGCGCGACAGCTGGGCGATTGCCTGGAGTTCAGGGAGAAGGTGCTGCGCGGCGCCCCCCATGCGCTCCGGGTGGAAGGTGGAGGGCCCGGACCGGGAAGCGCGGGGGGGGAGGCTCCCGGGATCGCGGCGCTGCACGAGGAACCTCGCGAAGAACCCCACGCCGCGCTGGCCTTGGGGCCGGGGGGCGACCCTCTCCTCCGGATGCGGCGCCGCAGTGCCCGGGGGATCCTCTGCATGCCCGAGGGGGAGGCTCGGGACCAGGTCCTGGAGCGCCTTACCAACACCGGGTACCTGAGAATGGAACTGGCCTCGGATCTCCGGATGTTGAAGGGGCTCTTGGCCCCCAAGGGGGCCGTGCCCCCGGCGGCCCTCCTCCTGGTGGATCTTGGCCTGGCGGGGGCCGGCGATGCGGAGCCCCTGGCTGCGGTGCGCATCCTGGAGCGGGACCTGGGAGGCTCCGGAACCCGGCCCCTGGTCATGCTCTGCGAATGGGTGGACCCGACGCTGTTCATGGCTCTGGGGCCTGGCACCCACATCCTGCCCTATTCGCCCGGCACGCCCCGGGACGAGCAGGCATGGGTGGCCTGCCTGGATGCGTTGACCTAAAGGTGCACTCCCAGAAGCCAGCGCCGGAGGCGATGGCATGGGGCCCATCTCCGCGAACGCAGTGAGCGGGAGCAGGCTGCTGGCCAGCCTGCGATAGATGGGGAAGCCCCGCGACCCAGGCTGGGCCAAGGGCCGGACTGGGGCGCAGGGCGGCTGGGGGTGCCCGACTGAACCTTCGCACCTCGTCGTGTCGGAATCAGCGCTTCCTCACGGGCGCCAGCTTGACCGGGCCCCCGGCGGTCAGACGCACCATCTGGTCCTCGATGCGGTTGTGGCCCCGGAGGATGGGGTCCGCCGCGTCCTTGGCGAGGAGGATGCCGCCCCGGGCGTTCCGGTGGACCACGCACTCCTCCAGGGTGGCCTCCGCGTCCTGGAAGAGGAGGATCCCTGTGTCATGGCCGTCCCTGAGCACACAGCGGAGCAGCAGAAGGCTGCCCCCCGCCTCCACCTTGGCCCCACTCTGGGCATTGCCGGCGATCTCGCAGCCTTCCAGGACGCCTCGCCCCTTCTCGGCGCAGACGAGGCCCAGGGAGCGGCCTTCGACCACCTTGCAGTCCTTGAGCTGCACCGTGGCCCCCCGGTGGATCAGCACGCCGGCATGCTGGTTCCGGGCCACTTCGCAATTTTCGAGGGTGACCATGCTCGAAGCCATCGCCGAGAGGCCGAACCCTTCGTTTTCATTAAGACGGCTGGCGCGCAACTGGACGCTGGCGCTCCCCACGGCGTGGAGGCCGGAGCCCTGGTGGCCACTGAGTTCGCAGTCCTCCAGCACGGCCTGACTCTTCTCCAGGGCCAGGAGGCCCGCGAAGGAACTGCGGAGGATGCGGCACCGGGCGAGTTGGACCCGGGCCTCGGGGCCGACTTCGATGCCCCCGGCGGGAAAGTCCTCGATCTGGCAGTCCTCGAGGCTGGCCTGGGAACTGGGCTGGAGCTTCAGTCCGACCCCCTGGCCTCCCTGGAGGGCACCGCTGCAGGTGATCTGGGTGGACTTCAGGGCGAGATTGGCCCCAGTGGCCAGTTCGATGGCCGTGCCGCCCGAAGCCTCCACCGTGCAGCCCTCCAGGCTGGCCTGGCCGGAAACCACCCGGATGGCGGGCCCACCCCCCTGGGCCGCACGGATGCTCAATCCTTGAACCGAGGCCTTGGGGGACTGGAAGAGGAGGCAGGGCCCCTGGGGGCTCTCCAGCAGGATGGTGGAGGCTTCTCCTTCTCCGCAGATGATGACTTCCTTGTCGATGACGAGAGATTCCCGGTAGTGTCCGGGCAGGACCAGGATCCGGGCCCCCGGAGCCGCCTGGCGCAGCGCCACCCGCAGGCTCAGGCAGGTGGCCCTTCCCCCCTTGCCGACGATGAGGGTGCCCTGAGCCTGGGGATCCTCGGGCCGGGGGGGCGGGGAGGCGGGGCTCACCAGGGCCTCCCTGATGGCGGCAGCCAGCGCCTCGGCGCCGGGGAAACGCGCCTCGGGGGCCTTGGCCAGGGCCTTGCGGGCCACTTCCAGAATGGCGGGTGAGAGGTCCTTCGTGTCCTCCGGGACGAGAGGGCGGGCGGGGCTCCGGAGGATGGCGTTGAGGATGCCCGTGGTGGTCTCGCCGATAAAGGGCTTCCGGCCTCCCGTCAGGATCTCGTAGAGCATCACCCCCACGGCGAAGACATCCGAACCGGGGGTGGCTTTCCCGGTGTCCAGGTACTCGGGCGCCATGTAGCTCACGGTGCCCATCCAGACCCCCTGTTCCGTGAGGGTCGAACGGTCCACCAGGGCCACGCCGAAATCCGTGAGCTTGGCCTGGAGCTTCTTCCCCCGGCGCGTGACGAGGATGTTGCTGGGCTTGATGTCCCGGTGGATCACCCCGCGCTCATGGGCGTAGGCCAAGCCCTCACAGACCTGGGCCAAGACCTCCAGGAGTTCGGGTTTGGAGAGACTCTGCTTGGCAATGAGGCTCTCGAGGTCCTCCCCGTCGATGAATTCCATCACCAGGTAGTGGAGCCCGTCCTCCTCGCCGAAGTCGAAGACCGTGACGATGTTGGGATGATTCATCGCCGCCGTGGCGCGGGCCTCCCGTTCGAAGCGGGCCCGGGCTTCCTCCCCGAAGGAGCTGCCGGGCTGGACGGTCTTGATGGCGACCTGCCGCCCCAGGATCGGGTCCCGGCCCAGATAGACTTCGCCCATCGCCCCTTTCCCCAGGGGCCTCAGGATTTCGAATTTGCCGATCCGCTTTTTCATGGGAGCAGTTGGCGCAGGATGCGCTTCCCACCTAATCGGCAGAGAACAGTCCGGCGTGAATTCCCACAGTCCTACCGGGTCTCAATGGCCATGGCGTTGAGGCGGGCGATGCGCTTCTCCATGGGCGGGTGCGTGCTGAAGAGGCTGAAAATACCCCCTCCCGACAAAGGATTCACGATCATCATGTGGGCCGTGGCGGGCTGGGCATCCCGCATGGGAACCTGGGCGTTGTAAGTGGAGAGGCGCTGGAGGGCGCTGGCCAGCATGTCCGGGCGACCGGTGAGATGGGCCGAGTAGGCGTCGGCCATGTACTCGCGGCTGCGGCTAAGGGCCATCTGCAGCATCATGGCGGCGATGGGGCCCAGGATGTAGATCAGGATCCCCGCGATGGGGTTGGATCGCCCCTCCTCGTCCCTGGGGGAAACCCAGAGGGCCATGTGGGAGATGAACATGATGGCCTGGGCCAGCACGGCGGCCAGGGAACCGATGAGGATGTCCCGGTTCTTCACGTGGCCCAGTTCGTGGGCGATGACGCCTTCCAGTTCGGCGCGGTTGAGCGTGCGCAGGATCCCTTCGGTGACGGCGACCACCGCGTGGTCCGGGTTGCGGCCCGTGGCGAAGGCATTGGGCGTCTCGTCGGGGACGATGGCGATGCGCGGCATGGGCAGGCCCGCGCGCTGGGTGAGATTGGCCACGATGGCATGGAGATCGGGCGCTTCGTTCTGGCTGACGACCCGGGCCCGGTACATGGCCAGGACGATGCTGTCCGAGAAGAAATAGCTCACGGCGTTCAGCAGCAGGCCCACGCCTAAGGCCAGGACGACGCCTGAATTGCCATAGAGGTAGGAACCGATGGCGACCAGCAGGGCCGTCATGCCTACGATGAGGATGAAGGACTTGAATCCATTCATGATGAAATCTCCGACACAAGAATAGGCAGGGGTTCCGTCCGTGCGAGGAGGGCGATCAGGAGGCCGTTGGGGCCGATCCTATCCGCTTGACCACCACCAGGGTGACATCGTCCTTGAACCCTGAATCCTCCATGTGCCGGAAGGTGTCCACCAGGATCCGCTCCAGGAGTTCGTCGGCGCTGGCCTCCGGGTTCGATCTCACGGCCTGGATCAGGGGTTCCTCGCCGAGGTCCTGGCCTGCGGTGTTTTCAGCCTCCACCAGTCCATCGGTGAAGATGAGCAACACGTCGCCGGGCTCCATGGTGGCGTGCCCTTCGCTGAAGGTGGCCCCGGGCAGCAGGCCCACCATGGGGCCGGTGGGGGAGAGGTGCATGGCGGGGCCCCCGTTGCCCGGAACCAGCAGGGGCGGGTTGTGGCCCCCGTTGACGTAGCGGAGATCCCCGTTGGCGGGGTTCAGGCTCCCGGCGAAGAGGGTCGCATAGCGGTTCCGGTCCCGGATCTCGTTCATTCGGGCGTTGAGGCGATGGGCCAGGCGCCCCCAGTCCTCCACCCGGCGATCCGCCATGGCGCGGAGGAAGGCGCTCAACTGGGTCATCATCAGCGAGGCGGGCAGGCCCTTGCCCGAGATATCGCCCAGGGCGATGTGGAGGCGGGGATTCTGACCGGCCTCCTGGTGGGCCATCCAGAGATCGTACAGATCGCCACCCACGGCCTCGAAGGGCAGGTTCGCCGCCGCGCATTGCCAGCCTTCGGGTTCCGGCAGCTGCTTGGGGAGGATGCGGCGCTGGATGTTGCGGGCCAGATCGAGATCCTTCTCCATGCGGATGGCCTGGAGGCGGGATTCCCGCAGCTCCAGGGTCGAGAGCTGGGTGGAGGTGATGTTCAGGAGGGTCTGGAAGAAGAGTTCGTCCTCGTCGCTGAGCTTGCCCAGGGTGGGCTCGCCCGCATAGGCGAAGCCATGGCTGTGATCCTGGTCCCGCAGTTCCACGGCATAGGTCAGGCTCTTGTCCGTGACGATCCGCTGGAGGGCGTCGGTGGAGAGCGGGGACTCAGGGCTCCCCAGTCCCCGACAGAAGAGCAGGGCGCCGCCCGCATCCACCACCAGGAGGCGGGAGATGAGGAATTCCGCCATGAGGGAGGTGGCGGCCAGATGGACGACATCGGCCTTGGATTCCGCCTCTCCCAGGCTCCTCGTCAGATCGAAGAGGGTGTTCAGGCGGGAGAGCTGGAGGGCGAGGGCCCGGTTCTGGTCGCTGCGGAGGGCTTCGAGCCGTCTCCAGGCCAACAGAGGTGCGGAGATGGAGAGGAGAAGGGGCAGGGCGGGGGGCGCCCAGGGGGTGCGCACCACCAGGTGGCCGAAGAGGTCGTCGCCGTAGGTCCAGGGCAGGCTCAGCCAGCCCGGACCGGGATTGGTGGGGAAGGGCGCGGCGTTGCCCCGGAGGAAGATCCAGCGGGAGCCGTCCCAGAGACCGCCCTGTCCCGCCTTGGCGATGCCCAGGGCCGTGACGCCCACCAGGTGCACCAGGGCCTCCTCGGTCACCTGCTCGGGGAAGGTCTCCAGGAAGTCCACCAGGGGCAATAGTTCCTGGGCCCCCTCGGGAATCCGCAACGACAGCTCCCGCAGGCGGTCGAAGGGCGAGGCTGGAACGGGCGTGTTCATGGCCGCTGGCTCAGCCCACGCGCTTGATCATGCAGCACTCGTTGCGCTCCTTGCCCTCGAGGAAGTGGACTTCGTCCATGAAGCGGCTCATCAGGAGCAGCCCCAGCCCCCCCTTGCGGGGATGCTTCACATATTCTCCGGGATCGGGAAGGATGATCTGGTCCTCCCGGATGCCCTTGCCCGTATGCCAGATGTGGATCTCCAGGGCCGAGGGCATGAAGCGCAGCTCGATGTCCACCAGGTGATCGGCCTCGCCGCCATAGGCGTGCATGATGACGTTGGTGACGGCCTCGTCGACGGCGATGGAGACCTTCGCGGCGGTGGCGTCATCCATGCCGGCGACCAGGGAGGCCCTCTTGGCCAGACCGGTGACCAGATTCAGGTACCGCGTCTGGCTGGGGATGGCCAGACGGAAGGTCTCGGGGGCGGGAGCGACCTTCACTCGGCCTTCCCCGCGAGAGCCTGCCGGGCCTCATCCTCGTTGGTGAACACGCGGTAGAGTTGGGTGAAGCCGAGGGTGTCGAAGATGGCGTAGACGTTCTCCTGCAGACTGCAGAGCAGGATGTCGCCCCCGTTCTCCCGCACCGTCTCGATGAGGCCCATGATGGCGCCCAGGCCCGCGGAGCTGATGTAATGCAGGCTCCGGCAGTCCAACAGGATGGTGAACTTGCCGGCGGTCACCAGGCTCTCCAGGGCGCTTTCGAACTGACGTACGGTGTGCGCATTGATGAAGCCTTCCGGCTGGACCACCGCCACGCCATCCTCATCGCGAATCTGGATCGAAAGATCTGCCATTCGAGGGCTCCCCGAAACGGCTTGATCCTAGCGTCTAAGAGGGGGAAAAGCCAGCGGAGCGGAATTGGAGTACTCTCGAGGAAAGCCCAGGGACCGCCATGGACGACAGCCGCAAAGAATCAATCAAGCCCTTGGTCCAATCCTGGATCCAGGAACGCCTTCAGTCTCTGCAGGAACAGGTCGTCATGACCTGGGAAGAGGGCCTCGGGCGCCTCCAGCCCGATGACGCCCTGCTGCAGAAGCTCCTGGACCTGGCCGGACCCGCGCCGGTGGAGGACCCCTTCCCGGAGCCCCCCTTGGACATGGAGAACGACCTGGGGGTGGCCCTGGACCTGATCGAATCCGCCACGAGTCAGGGGGAAGTGCTCAAGAACATGCTCGACGGGTTGCAGCCCTTCGTGGAGCGCAGCGCCCTCTTCGTTGTGAAGCAGGGCCTCGGCAGCCTCTACGCTCATCGGGGTTTCGAATCGGATTCGCCCCGCCTGGGAGCCCCCGTTGTGCCTCCTCCGGAGCTGGAGGAGCTCCTGCAAGGGCGGGTCTCCGGCATCACCCAGCTCGGACCGTCCTACCAGGCCCTGCTCGGTCCCCTGAGCCGCTTCGAGGCCGCCGATGTGCGGATCCTGCCCCTGCGCCTGCGCCGGAAGCCCGTGGCGATCCTGCTGGTGGACAGCGGTCTCCGGCAGGTGATCGATCACCCCCATCATGTTCGGGCCCTGGCCCATGCCGCCGAAGCCGCACTCTCCTTCCAGGCGGGCCAGAAGGAGGAAGAGCGTGCCGCGGCGGTACCGCCGCCGGAGGTGCATCCCGCGACGCATACCCAGCTCATCCAGGAACCCATCGCCGAACCCGTCGGAGCGCCCCTGGATCCCAAGGTGCGGGCCAACGCCGAGCGCAGCGCCCGGGTGCTGGTGGGGGATGTGGAACTCTACTTCCCCGCCAAGGTGATTCAGGGGAAGGCCCAGAAAAAGCTGTACGCCCTGCTTCGCGACGAGCTGGAGAGGTCCCGGGCTTCCTTCGTCGAGAGGTACGGGGTCGAGGTCGAAGAACGCTACCAGATCTTCCACCAGACCGTAATCCAGCAGCTCTGTGAAGGGGATCCCACCCTGCTGGGACCTGTGCCCTGGAGCACGAAGGGCTGAAGAAAGGCCAGCCGCCTGATGACAGCCGAGGAAAACTATGGTAAATCCTTGGTCCTTTGACCGAGCCTTCGGGGGGACCATGGCCAAACTTGGCAAGAAGTGGATCTGCTTTGCATGCAACACCAAATTCTACGATTTCACGAAGCCGGAGGCCCTCTGCCCGAAGTGCGGGGTGAATCAGAAGGATGCGCCTGCCAGGCCCAAGGCCCCCAAGAAGGAGAAGGCCGCGCTGCAGATCGAGGACGATTTCACCCCTGAGGCGGACGCGGAGGTCGCCGGGGAGGAGAGTCTCGAGGAGACTCTGGGGATCACGGCCGCCCGTTCCGAAGGGGTGGACCCCGGAGATCTCAACATGGATGACTACGACGAATAGGTTCCCGGCCCTTGCGGCTGCTCATACCACTTCGCATCCACTTCGGGATTGAATGCGAAGTGGTATGTGCGTCATGGATGGCACGCCGAGGGTGCGAGCGCGAACGGCCTTGAGTCCCTGGAAGGACCAGATCATGAACCTGCTTCTCCCTCCGTCCATCGATCGCCATGCCCACCTGGAAGGCAGTCTGGAACCCGCCTGGGTGCTGGAACAGGCGGCCCGGGAGGGCAAGGTGCCACCCGAGACGCTGGTGGCCCTCTGGCGCGGTGAGACCATCCCCTTCGAAGGCTTCATTCCGGCCTTCTTCTTCTCCTGCGGCTTCCTGCGGAGCGCGGAGGCGGTCCGGGAGATCCTCCGGGCCGCCGTGCGCCGCCTGGCGCCTCCGGAAGCGGGTCTGCCCCGCGGTCTCGATCTCTGGGTGAGTCCCCACTTCCTCTGCGTCCAGGGCCAGCTGCTGACGCTGGAGGCACTCTGGCGCGGCCTGGACGAGGGCATCGCCGAGGCCGGGACCCAGGGCGTGAAGGTGGCGGTGGTCATCGATGCCGTGAACCACTTCGGCATCGAGCATGGCCACGCGGTGCTCGACCTGGTGCTGGGGGACCGGCCCCACTGGGTGGTCGGGTTCTCCACGGGGGGCATCGAGGGCGTTCCCTTCCGCCAATGGGCTCCGGTCTTTGAGCGTGCGCGCAAGGCGGGCATGAAACTGGCCGCCCATGCCGGGGAAAACGGACCGGGGACGAACGTTCGAGAGGCCATCCTGGAGGCTGGGGTCAGTCGGATCGTGCACGGCGTTCACGCTGCGGCCCATCCGGAAATCCTCGAGCTCCTCGCCGAGCGGAGGATCCCCGTGGATGTCTGCCTCACCTCCAATCGCGCCCTCGTGCCCGGTCTCGGTCCCCATCCCCTCCCCCGGATGCTGCGCGCCGGTGTCCGCTGCGCCCTGGGCACCGATGATCCCGGGGTCATGCCCTGCGATGTCCCCGGCGAATGGAAGGCAGCCCAGGCTCTGGGGCTCAGTTCGGAGGAGCTGGTGGCGCTGCGGCGGCACGCTGTGGAGGATGCCTGGTGCCTAAACACCGCGCCGTAGGCCCGGTGTATTAGGGCTCGAACCGGACCCCAAGCTCGACTAGAATGGGAATTCGTGCGCGCCCGTAGCTCAGCTGGATAGAGCATCAGGCTTCGAACCTGAGGGTCGGGCGTTCGAATCGCTCCGGGCGCACCACGGCATTGACAACTTGGCGAATGTGGCGGAACTGGTAGACGCACTGGATTTAGGTTCCAGCGGCTCACGCCGTGCGGGTTCGAGTCCCGCCATTCGCACCACTCGGGCGGCATGGTGCAGGCCGCGCCGTCCCTCCCTCCAGACCAGAACTCTCACACGACGCCCCAGGAGTACCCATGCAGGTCAATCTCACCCATCACTCCGCCACTCGGAAGTCCCTGGAATTCCTGGTGCCCACGGCCGAAGTCAACGCCGAGTTCGGCAAGGTCCTCGCCAAGCTCGCTCCCAAGGTGCGCATCCCCGGCTTCCGGCCCGGCAAGGCGCCCAAGGACGTGATGCTGGGCCGCTATCAGCGGGAGATCTACGGCGAAGTGGTCGAGAACCTGGTCCAGAGGCATTTCTGGAACGCCGCGGCCGAGGCGGGCACCCAGCCCATCTCCCAGCCCTCCGTGGAGAAGGCCGAACTGAAGGAAGGGGCCGAGGGCCTGCTGAAGATCCACTACGATGTGGCTCCCGAAGTGAGCCTGCCCGAGTACAAGGGGGTCCAGCTCACCAAGAAGAAGCGGATCATCGACGAGGCTGCCATCGACGAGCACCTGGAGGGACTGCGCAAGCAGGCCGCCAAGTTCACGCCTGTGGAAGAAGCCGCTGCCGATGGCCATTTCGCCACCTTCGATGTGAAGGTGAAGCCCCAGGGCATGAAGGCCCAGGAGTTCAAGGACCAGGTCGTCCAGATCGTGGCGGATCGGCCCTTTGACAAGGAACTGATCGGCCTCAAGACGGATGACGCTAAGTCCTTCACTATCACGGTGCCCGCCGAGGATGCCAACAAGGCCATGGCCGGCAAGAGCGTCGCCTACGAGGTGAGGCTCAGGGATCTGCGCAAGCGCGAGATTCCCGAGGTCAACGACGAATTCGCCAAGGACATGGGCGACTACCAGGATCTGAAGGCCCTGCGGGAATTCGTGAAGAAGGATCTGGAGGAAGCCGCGGAGCGGGATGCCCAGGCCCGTCTCCAGACTTCCCTCCTCGACACCCTGCTCGATGCCGCCTCCTTCGAGGTGCCGGCGTCCATGGTCGCCCTCCAGCTGGACGACTACTGCAACGAGTTCGCCCACCACCTTTCCCGCCAGGGGGTGGATCCCCACAAGGTGAATTGGGGCACCTACCGCCAGACCCGCATGAGCGAGGCCGAGCGCGCCGTGCGGAGCGGCTACCTCCTGCAGGCCATCGGCAACGCCGAGGATATCCAGGTCGCCGACGAGGAGATCGACGTCGAGATCCGTCGCCTGATGGAAGAGCACCAGGTCCAGCAGGCCTTCGAGCCCTTCAAGGCCGATCTGGAGCGCCGCGGCGCCACCACCGAGCTCAAGGGCCGGGTCCGCACAGAGAAGATCTTCGACAAGCTCCTGGCCACCGCCAAGGTGACCGAGGAACTCCTCGACAAGGATGCCTTCCAGGCGCTTACCGAGCTGGAGCGCAAGCGTGAGGCGGGCCTGCCCGTCGCCCGCTTCGATGCCGGCGGCATGGAGGGCGGGGACCTGGAGGATCAGGAAGGCGGCGATCCCGATGCCGTGAAGGCTTCCGAAGCCGAGGTCGTCACGGCGCCGGAGGAGAAGCCGAAGAAGGCCCCCAAGAAGAGCGCGGCCGAGAAGACCGAGGACAAGGTCGAGGAACCCGAAGCGAAGCCGAAGAAGGCCGCCAAGAAGACCGAGGACTCCCCGGAGAAGGCCCCGAAGACTGCCAAGAAGTAGCGGGCTTCGCCCGCTCTGAGAAGCCCGGCGCATGCGCCGGGCTTCTTCCGTTTCGGGCACACTCATGACATGGAGATTCGAATGGCTCAACCCGCCCGCATCGGCATTCTCACGATTTCGGACCGGGCCTCTTCCGGCACGTACGAGGACCTGAGCGGACCCGCCATCCGTGACACGCTGAAGGCCTTCCTCTGCAGCGAATGGGAGGATTGCTACCGCCTTGTGCCCGATGAGGGGCCCCAGATCGAGGCCGCCCTCAGGGAACTCTGCGACGAGGCGGGCTGCTGCCTGGTCCTCACCACGGGCGGCACGGGCCCCGCCCCCCGGGACGTCACCCCCGAGGCCACCGAAGCGGTGTGCGAAAAAATGATGCCGGGCTTCGGCGAGCAGATGCGGAGCGTGTCCCTCCGCTACGTCCCCACCGCCATCCTCTCCCGGCAGACGGCGGGGATCCGCGGCAGAAGCCTCATCATCAATCTGCCGGGCAAGCCCAAGTCCATCCGGGAATGCCTGGAGGCGGTCTTCCCCGCAGTCCCATACTGTGTGGATCTCATCGGAGGTCCCCGCCTGGAGACCTTCGAATCCGTGATCCGGGCCTTCCGGCCCCGTTCCTGAAGCCCCAGGAGGTTCCGATGTCCGAGAAGATGCCCCAGACCTACGCCAACCACCACCGTCTCGACCCCTGGTACCACTTCGTGGCCTTCCCGCTGCTGCTCCTCGCCTTTCTGGGAGCCTGCATCCACGTCTTCCGCCAGCAGGGGACAGGCGTGTGGGAACTCTTCCTCACCTTCGGGATTCTCGTGCTCTTCCTGCGGGTCCGGATCTATGCCTTGCGCGTGCAGGACCGCCTCATCCGCCTGGAGGAGACCCTGCGCATGAGGGTCCTCCTGCCCGAGGCCTGGCATGTCCGCATCCGGGAGCTGACGCCCAACCAGTTCGTGGGGCTGCGCTTCGCCTCCGACGAGGAACTCCCCGCCCTGGTCCAGGCCGCCCTCGACGAGAAGCTCGACGGCGAAGCCATCAAGAAGCGCGTCCGCATGTGGCGGGCCGATACGTTCCGCGTCTGACTCGCGACCGAAGCGCTGAGATAAACATGAACCACAGAGGGCACAGAGAAAAGACGGAGGGCACGGAGAAAAGAAAGAACAATTCCCGATTCTGGTTTTCTCTGTGCTCTCTCTTTTCTTCTCTGTGATCTCTGTGGTTCAGCTTTTCCCTTCGGCCCCAGCTGCGGAGTCCCGGTACCCGCGCCAGGCTAGCCAGGCGCAGCACAGCAGGATCCCGATCCACGCCAGGCCCCGCACCGTGGCGGCGTAGGCCAGGTCCTTGGGCAGCACACCCCACTGTCCGAAGAGCGTGCCCCAGTCATGTTCGCCCCCACCCGCCAGGGGCAGCACCTGCTCCCGGGCATCGGCCATGTAGCGGGCGATGTTGAAGCCGTTCTGGAAGAACCACACGCCCGCCAGGGCCGCGCCCAGGGCCTGCCGCTTGTACCAGCAGGACCCCGCCACCAGCGCGGGGACGAGGAGCTGCATGAGCGTTCCGCCTAGGATGTGCAGCGTCTCCCCGAAGGGGCTGAAGAGGGGATGTCCTGCTTCGTGGAAGACGAGATTGAGGCTATCGAGGATGGGGATCCACCCGTCGGTGCTCATGAGGTAGACGCCGACCAGCAGGCCCACGGCGGCGAAGGCGCCCAGCATCCCGGGGAGTGTCACCTTCTCCCACGGGCTTTCCCGGATTTCGCGGAGCTGTTCGAGCCAGGGGGCGATCATCGGAATCCATCTCACCATGAATGAGGACGGCGCGACACAGATCCTCCCGCAAACCGCTATTCTGGGCGGGCCATGTTCCCCCCTCGCCGATCTCCTGCCGCTCCCTGGCGGATCCCGCTGCTGGTCGCGGTCCTGGTCGCCGCCCTCGCTCTCTATCAGTGGCATGCGAGGTCCCAGGCCCGACCCCTGACCTATCGGATCGGCGCGGTGGACGCGCGTTTCGGGATGAGCCGGGAGAGCTTCTCGGAGGCGGTGGGGCAGGCGGCTGCACTCTGGAAGCAGGCCGTTCCTCGCGATCTCTTCCGGGAGGACCCCGAGGGCGTTCTCGAGATCAACCTCGTCTACGACTGCCGCCAGGAATCCGCGGACCGCCTGAAGGCCCTGGACCTGAGGCTCGACGACAGCCGGGGAGGCTACGAGAACCTGAAGGCCCACTTCGAGACTCTCAGGGGGGAAGCGGATCAGAAGGGTACCTCTCTGGCCCAGGACTTCGCAGCCTACAACAGCCGGGTGGGAGTCTTCAATGCCCAGGGCGAGGCCTCGCGGCAGGCGCCCCTCCCCGAGGGTTCCTACCGGCGGTTGGAGGCCGAGCGCCTTGAACTCGCGGAGGCCAAGAGTTCGCTGCTGGCTCGCCAGCTCGAGCTGAAGTGCCTCGCGGAAAACCTGAAGAGTCTCGGGATGGTTCTCAACGGCTACGCCTCGAACCACAACCTCGATCTGATGGACTACCGGCAGGTCGGCGATCGGCTCGGCCCGGAATTCTCCGAGGGCGAATACGTCCAGAAGGGCGGCCACCGCACCATCACCATCTACCACTTCCCCAGCCCGGATGGCCTGGTGCGCGTACTGGCCCACGAACTGGGCCATGCCAGGGGGCTCGCCCACCTGGAGAATCCCCAGGCCCTGATGCACCGGCTCATGCAAACGGAATCCCCGGCACTGGCCCCCGAGGACATCCAGGCCATGAAGGTGAAGGCCGGGAGTCGGTAGGCTGCCCCCCTAATGCCCGCAAGGCACGCGCGTGCCCGGGAGCTCCAGCACGAACACGCTGCCCTTGGGACGGTTCTCTTCGACCCAGATGCGCCCCCCGTGGGCCTCGGCCACGAGTTGGCAGAAGGCCAGGCCGAGGCCCGAACTGGAGTGGGTCTGGGCCTCCTCCTCCACGCGCACGAATTTCTCGAAGACCAGCTCGCGCAGGTGCTCGGGAATGCCGCGCCCCTGATCCCGCACCTCCAGACGGACGCCGTCATTCGCCGCCCGGGCCTCGATCTGCGTGCGGCTGCCCGAGGGCGAATACTTGAGGGCGTTGTCCACGAGGTTCAGCAGGAGACGCCGCAGGAAATCCGGATCGGCCTTCACCTCCAGGCCCGGCGGGCAGTCCCAGGCCAGGACGTGGCCCCGGCGATGGGCCTGGGCTTCGACCTCCTGGAGCAGGTGAGGGATCCAGATGCTCAGGGCGATGGGGGTCTTGCGGAGTTCCAGGCCCATCTGTTCGGCCCGTCCGATGTCCAGGATGTTCTGGATCATCCGGTCCATGTACTGGGCCGTGTCGCGGAGCCGGAGCAGGTGATTGTGGGTGACGGGGCCGCTATCGCCCTGGTCGCTCAGGAACTCCAGGCCCAGCTGGATGGTCGAAAGGGGGTTCTTCAGGTCGTGCACGATGAACTCGAAGAGGTGTTCCCTCTGCTTCTGGAGGTCGATGAGCGTATCCCGTTCGGCCTGGATCTCCGCCTGGAGGCGCTTGAGGCGCATGAGGCTGCGGATCCGGACGATCAGCTCCGCCGCCAGGATGGGCTTCCGGAGAAAGTCATCCCCCTTGGCCCGGAAGGCCTCCGCATGGATTTCCGGGCGCTCATCGGCCGTCAGGAAGATGATGGGCAGCAGTTCGCCGTTGGGCAGGGCGCGGATGCGGCGGCAGGTCTCGAGGCCATCCATGCCGGGCATGAGAATATCGAGCAGTACCAGGTCGGGCCTGTACGTGTACAGCAGGGCGATGGCCTCGTCCCCCCCTCCGGCCGTTCCCACCGTGTACTGCCCGCGCTCCAGCATGGCGCGCAGGCTCCTGCGGGCCATCGTGTCGTCATCCACGACGAGAATGCGGGCTCCATGGTCGGCCCGACGAAAGGGAATTGGCTCAGGGTCCATGTCGGTCTTGGGGTGCTTTCGGGGGAGGTGCTTCAAGCTGCCCGGAAAAGGGGAGGTCTCTTGGGAAAATAAGTCCTCCCATGATTGCGGATCGGTTGTCCATAGTCCAGGTTCCAAATATCCCCAAGGGGGGGGCGAGTTCACCCGTGCCGACGATGGTGCTCCGCGATCCAGGCCACGACCTGATCGAGGGTCATGGCGCTGGAATCCAGCTCCACGGCGTCAGGAGCCCTCCTCAGCGGCGCCACAGCGCGGGTGGAATCGGCGTGGTCGCGGCGCTGCTGGTCGGCCAGGATCTCGGCGAAGGTCAGGCCGGAGCCCTTGGCTGCCTCCTCCAGGAACCGCCGCTGGGCGCGGGTCTCGGCGCTGGCCGTCAGGAATATCTTGCAGCAGGCGTTGGGGAAGACTACGGTGCCGATATCGCGTCCATCCACCACCCAGCCGCCGCTGGCCCCGATGGCACGCTGCTGGCCCACCAGGACCTCGCGCACGCGGGGGTCGGCGCTCACCGCGGTGACCAGCTTCGTCACTTCCGGCGTGCGGATGGCTTCGCTCACGTCCTCGCCATCGAGGAATTCGTGGGTGCCGCGCTGCTGGATGCGCAGGGCCCCCAGCACGCGTTCCAGTCCCTCGCGGTCCGAAGGCAGGACCTTCGCGCGGTGCAGGGCCAGGGCCGTGGCCCGATACATGGCGCCGGTGTCCAGGTAGGACCAGCCCAGTTCCTGGGCTACCCGTCGGGCCGCGGTGGACTTCCCCACGCCGCTGGGGCCGTCGAGGGCGATGAGGGAGAGGGGGGATGGGAGCATCGGGGGTCCGGGAGAAGGGAAAACCTAGATTATCCCGCGAAGGCTCTCTCCGATGAGGTGTTTGGGGCGCCAGGGGGTCGCGGTGAAGAGTTTGGTGCAGTCGAGGCCGAAGCTGGAGGGTTGCTGGCCGCCCTCAATCCGCAGGACAGGCTCGGGTCTGCCCAGTGCCCGCCAGGCTTCCTGGAAACTCCCGGCCAGCGATTCGACGCCGAGGGTCTCGCTGGCGGCGTTGTAGACCCCCGAGGGGGGAGGAGCGGCCAACAGGGTTGCGATGAGGTCGGCCAAGTCGCGGAGTTCGATGAAACAAACCGTCTGCTTGCCGTCGCCCTGGACGCGCAGTTCCCCCGCCCTCGCGGTCCTGGCGAAGGCCGCGAGCACGCCGTCCCAGGGCAGATCCGCACCGTAGAAATGGGGGAGACGCAGGATGATGTGGGGGACGTGGGCGCCGAGGCCGCAAGCGACGATCTCCTCGCTCTCGAGCTTGGCTTCGGCCTGGGGGCCGATGGCCCGGACCGGATCCCCTTCGCGAAAAGGCCCCTCACTGCCGGCATAGAGGGAATGGATGGAGAAATGGACGAAGAGTTCGACGCCCCGGTGGCGAGACCAGTCCACCAGGCGCTGGACGGCCTCGACGTTGTCCCGGAATGCGGCGGCGGGATCGGAGGCGCACCTGCTGGCGGGGCGACGGGCGGCGCAGTGGATGACGGCCTCGACATCGGGCCCCTGGTCGGGCGCGAGTTCGGCCAGGTCCAGGCCCAGCAGGCTCAGGTGCCCCGCCGCCAGGGGCTCCCCAAACTCCGCGAGAAAGGCGGGAGGGGGCTCGCTCCGGAACGTGCCGAACAGCGGCCCGAAGCCCCTCGCCAGCAGGCGTCGCAGGATGGCCCTCCCCGCCGCTCCCGTGGCCCCCGTCACCAGCACCCTCACGAGGGGCGCCGGGCGGCAGAGATATCCACGGCACCGTCCCGTTTCAGGCGAGCGATGACTGAAAGCTCCATCAGCCGTTCCGAGGGGTGCATGCCGCACATCTGGTCGTAGCGGGTTACCAGGCACCCTTTCCATTGCTCCGGGCCCTCGTTCAGGACCAGTCGCCGAAGGCAGGCCTCGACTTCGTTGAACCCCAGGCATGCCCGCATCCCCGTCCCCCCGGAAAACCGCGGGTTGATTTCGTAGAAGCGGGGTCCCTCCTCCGTCACCCTTCCCTGGAAATTGCACGGTCCGAACTGGCCGATTTCCACCAGGCGCTTCGCCATCTGCAGGGCCGCGGCCCGCGCACCATAGTCGTCGTTCTCGAGCGGCACCATGCGGACCACGGCTCCGTCCTTGAGCTGGTTCCTGCTGAGAAACACGCCGAAGGGTTCACCCTGCCGGTCGTTCAGGACCTGCACCATGTGTTCGTCCTTCTGGATCAGGGAATGGTTCGCGTAGACATCCTCCGCCCGGAGGGTGCGCTTGGATTTGCCCCACTGCACCGGCAACAGGTATTCCTGCACCACATAGGAAACGCCTTCGGCCGCCAAGGCCATTAGTTCTGCCTGGGTGAACACCACGCGAACGCCCCGGGAGGCCGAGCCGGAGAGGGGTTTGACCAGGAGGGGAAAGCCGCATTGGTCCAGCAGTTCCTCCGACCGCGCCAGGGGAAGGGTCCTCACGAAAGGCAGTCCGAATTTCTCGAAAAACTCTGAAGTGCGCTGTTTCTCGAAGAGCATCCGGTTCACTTCGGGCGAGGAGCCGATCAGTGTGCAGCCGATGGCCCGCAGCTCTTCCGCCATCTCCCCCAGGGGTTCCAGCTCCGGATCCAGCCCGGGGATCAGGGCCTGGAGGCGCTCCTGGGCGCAGGCCTCCAGGAGGGCCTCGCGATAGCCGGGATCGCCTACCTTCGGGAGCAGGCGCGCGCGGTGCCCCCGGAAAAGATCTGGCGTATCGGCGGCAGAATCGAAACAGACAATCCTGGTCTCCAGGGACGCCAGCGCCAGGGAGCGGAGCACGGCACTGCCCACGCCCCCACCGGCACCCGTGATCCCAATCCTCAACATGGGGTAGCCCCCTTCCGCCCTACTCGATCACGCAGAGCACCTGGCGCATCTCGACGTTCTCGCCCTGCTGGACGTTCATCTGCTGGATGGTGCCGGCGACCTTGGCCTGGATATCGTTTTGCATCTTCATGGCTTCGAGGATGAGGATGGTGTCGCCGATCTCGACGCGCTCGCCCTCCTGCTTGAAGATCTTGATGATGAGGCCCGGCATGATGGCCGTCACGGCGCCCGCGGCTTCCGCGGCCCCCGTGGTGGCCTTGCGGCTGCGGGAGGGACCCTTGGGCTCCTCCAGGCCCTTCACTTCGATGGCGTAGGCGATGCCGTCCACCTCGGCCGAAGTTCCGGAGAGTTTCACGGGATGGGGCGTGCCCCCGATGACGGGAATACCGGGCTGGCCCTCCTTCATGGAGCAGGTGAACTCCACGCCGTTGACCACCATCAGCTCGCCCCGGCGTTCGATGTCGTAGGGGGAGCCTTCCAGCATCAGGGTGAACTTGTTGTTGGCCATGTCACCACCCCTCTTTCGCGATGCCGCGGCTGCTCAGCTTCCAGGGCGATACCCTGCTGACGGGGCCGGCGGCTGGCCTGGCCTCCTTCTGGTCCACCTGCTGGAAGAGGGTCAGGGCGATGGCTGCGGCCACCTCCTCCTTGCCCCCCAGGCCCTTGTTGCGGCGCTCGAAGAAGGGCTTGGCGATCTGGGGGAAGAGGGCGTAGCTGAGGACATCCTCCTCGCTGCGGGCAAGGTCCCCGATCTCCAGGCGGGCGGCCTCCATCCCCGGGGCCAGCATCTCCGCGGGCCGGCAGGTGATGGGCTTCTCGCTGCCGATGGCCTTCTTCTGGATGGCGGGATCCATGGGGGCGGGGGGCTGGCCGTAGTAGCCCCGGAAGTACTGCTTCACTTCCTCGGGGATGATCTTGTAGCGCTCGCCGAGGACCACGTTGAGGGTCGCCTGGGTGCCCACGATCTGGCTGGAGGGGGTGACCAGCGGCGGGTAGCCCATGTCCTTGCGCACCCTCGGGATCTCGTCCAGGACCTCGTAGTACTTGTCCATGGCCCCCTGCTGGCGGAGCTGGCCGATGAGGTTCGTGAGCATGCCCCCGGGCACCTGGAACTGGAGGACGTTCACGTCCACCGGGGCGATGCCCGCCTCGAAGCTCACGTATTTTTTGCGGATCTCCGTGGTCAGGCGGGCGATGTCGGCCAGCTTCGCCAGGTCGAGGCCCGTATCGCGCTCCGTGCCCCTGAGGGCCGCCACGATGGTCTCCGTGGGGGGCTGGGAGGTGCTCATGGCCATGGCCGAGATCGCGCAGTCCACCACGTCCACACCCGCCTCCGCGGCCTTCAGGAGGGCGGCAGTGCCGAAGCCGGAGGTGTAGTGGGTGTGGAGCTGCACGGGCAGTCCCACCCTCTCCTTGAGCGCCTTCACCAGGTCGTAGGCCACGTAGGGCGTGATGAGCCCGGCCATGTCCTTGATGGCGATGCTGTCGGCGCCCAGGCTCTTGAGGTCCGCGCCCATTTTCACGAAGGCCTCGGTGCTGTGCACGGGGCTGATGGTGTAGCTGATGACCCCCTGCACGTGGCCGCCTTCGCGCTTGGCGATCTTCATGGCGAATTCCATGTTGCGCAGATCGTTCAGCGCGTCGAAGATGCGGAATACATCGACGCCGTTCCTCTTGGCCAGCACCACGAACCGCTCGACGATATCGTCGGGGTAGTGCTTGTAGCCGACGACATTCTGCCCTCGCAGCAGCATCTGGAAGGGCGTCTTGGGCATGGCCTTCTTCAGCGTGCGCAATCGCTCCCAGGGATCCTCGCCGAGAAAGCGCATGGCGGTGTCGAAGGTGGCGCCGCCCCAGACTTCCAGGGACCAGTAGCCGATGTCGTCCAGCATGGAGCACAGGGGCAGCATGTCCTCGGTGCGCATGCGGGTGGCGAGCAGGCTCTGGTGGGCATCCCGCAGCAGCGTTTCGCAGATCTTCAATGGCTGTTGCGCCATGGGGCTACTCCAGGTCCTGGGGCTTGGGGAACATGTCCTTGGGCTTGATCATCAGCACCAGCGCGCCCTCGGCGCTCTCGGAGCTATGGGTCATGTAGGCCGGGACCGTCAGGCACTCGCCCTTGCGCAGGACCTCGGCGGGGGCGCTCTTGAAGCGGATGGTCACCTTGCCCTCCAGGACGAAGTACATCTCGTCCCGGGCGTGGCTGTGCATGGGGTGCAGGCCCTTGAAGTTCATGACGTAGGCCGCATGGTCATTGACCGCGCCCAGCTCCAGATGGCCGTAGGGGAGATCGGTGAACAGCTTCTTCAGCTCGGCGACAGAACTCTTTCTCGACATTGGGATCCTCGTGGTGGATCGGGTTGGCGACGGATGCGGGCTTTGCTTGCGTCCGGAGCGGGGGTGTGGGGGGGAGGCTCCGGGGCCGCGAGCGTTGCGAGCGGGAGCACGCGATGCGTGCGATACCCGGAGGAGAGGGAGCGGTCCCCCTACCTCAGGATCAGAGCGGCATGGTGGAATGCTTGCGCGGCGGATTGCTGTCGCGCTTGTTCTGGCAGATATTCAGGGCCTCGATGAGGCGGGGACGAGTATCCAGGGGGTCGATCACGTCGTCCAGGTAGCCCCGGCCCGCGGCCACGAAGGGGTTCGCGAACTTGTCCTTGTAGGTCTCGATGAGCTCCGCGCGCTTGGCGGCCGGGTCCTCGGCCTCCTGGAGCTCCTTGCGGAAGATGATGTTCACGGCGCCCTCGGGGCCCATGACCGCGATTTCCCCCGTGGGCCAGGCCACGTTGTAGTCCCCTCGGATGTGCTTGCTGCTCATCACGTCGTAGGCGCCGCCGTAGGCCTTGCGTGTGATCACGGTGAGCTTGGGCACCGTGGCTTCGCAGTAGGCGTAGAGCAGCTTGGCACCGTGGATGATGATGCCGTCGTGCTCCTGGTGCACGCCGGGCATGAAGCCGGGCACGTCCTCGAAGGTGATGATGGGGATGTTGAAGGCGTCGCAAAAGCGCACGAAGCGGGCGCCCTTCACGGAGGCCTTGATGTCCAGCACGCCCGCCAGCACCAGGGGCTGGTTGGCCACGATGCCCACCACGTTGCCCCCCAGGCGGGCGAAGCCCACGATGATGTTGCCCGCATAGGCCGCGTGGATCTCGAAGAAGTCGCCGTTATCGACAACTTTCGAGAGGACCTCATGCATGTCGTAGGCCTTGCGCGGGTCGTCGGGCACCACGCTGTTGAGGCCCTCGTCCCGGCGGTTGGGGTCGTCTCCCGTGTCCAGGTAGGGCGCGTCCTCCATGTTGTTGGCGGGGAGAAAGCTCATCAGGGTGCGGATCTGCTCGAGGGCGTCCTGCTCGTCCTCGCAGGCCAGATGGGCCACGCCACTCTTGGTGGCGTGCACGGTGGCGCCCCCCAGATCGTCCATGCTCACGTCCTCGTGGGTGACGGTCTTCACCACGTCGGGGCCCGTGATGAACATGTGGCTGGTCTTCTTGACCATCACGATGAAGTCCGTGAGGGCGGGGCTGTAGACCGCGCCGCCGGCGCAGGGGCCGAGGATGGCGCTGATCTGGGGGATGACGCCCGAGGCCAGGGTGTTGCGCAGGAAGATGTCGGCGTAGGCGCCCAGGGAGACGACGCCCTCCTGGATGCGCGCGCCGCCGCTGTCGTTGAGGCCGATGACGGGCAGGCCGTTCTTCACCGCCAGGTCCATCACCTTGCAGATCTTCTCGGCGTGGACCTCACCCAGGGAGCCCCCGAAGACGGTGAAATCCTGGCTGAAGACGTAGACGGGGCGGCCCTCGATGTGACCCCAGCCCGTGACCACGCTGTCGCCCAGGAACTTCTTCTTGTCCATGCCGAAGTCGTGTGTGCGATGGGTAACAAACGCATCCAATTCGCGGAAGCTTCCTTTGTCCAGGAGTACGTCGATGCGCTCCCGGGCGGTCATCTTGCCCTTGGCGTGCTGGGCGTCGATGCGGTCCTGACCGCCTCCCAGGAGGGACTCTTCGCGCAGCTTGCGAAGCATCTCCTTCTTGGCTTTGGTATCCATCCGATGACCTCCCTGGCGTTTGGAATCTCGAGGGGGAAGTTCGCCAAGCAGTGGCGAATTCCTCCGGCAATTGTGCAAGCAGAGCCCGGGCGAACGCTAAGGAAAATAGAGGCTTAGGTGCACGGTAGCCGGGAATGGTCGTTTTTCAGGGGGATGGGCGGCGAAAGGGCCCCTTTTCAGTGTGGGGACGCCTTGATCTCCTCCAGGGCCTTGCGGGAGAGCTCGGCCTGCGGGCTGGTGGGGGCTATCTCGATGACCCGATTCCAGGCCTTGATGGCCTTGTCCGGGGCCTTCCGGTCCTGGGCATAGACGATGCCCAGGTTGTAGAGGCTCTGCACATGCTTCGGATCGATCCGGTTGGCCTTCTCGAAGTTGGCCAGGGCCTTGTCGAAGGCCTGCAGTTCGCGGTACATGATGCCCTGGTCCGTGAGGAGGTCCGGATTGCGGGGATCCAGTTCCAGGGCCTTGGCATAGGCGTCGATGGATTTCTGGGGCTGGTGGGCATCGAAGTAGCCGTTGCCCAGGGTGATCCAGGCCTGCAGGTTCTTGGGATCCTTCTCCACGGTCTGCTGGGCGTTGAAGAGTCCCTGCTGGACTTCCAGGGAGCCCGGAGCCCAGGCGGGCACGGGACCCGCGGGCGCCGGGACCGTGGTGCGGCCGGAGGCCGTGAAGTACCCGATCAGGAAGCCCGCCAGGAGGCCTCCTGCGATCCCTGCCCAGATGTTGCGGTCCAATTCCCACCTCCTGCCCAACGACTCGACCCATGGATCTTCCCATGTCCGGGGCGAAATCCCCGGGCCCTTCGATCCGCCTATTTCCGTTCATCCATCTCGAAGACCTGCACGGCCCAGGGGTACTTGAAGCGGGGGCGCTCCACGGCCTCGCCATCCACCGTGTCGACCCGGACCCGGTAGGTATCCCCCCGCCGGACCTGGTAGTGGGAGGGGCAGGACTCGTCGCCCTGGCGCCAGAAGGCCTCGATCACGCCCTGGTAGGCGTGCTTGTGGCCCCGCTCCGAGCGCCAGGAGATCCGGCTGCCGATGGGCAGGGGTTCCTCCACGGCCCGGGCCTTGAGGCGCCCCTTGAAGCTGTCGGTCTCCGGCCCGAAGAGCCTCTGGACGGCAGGCGCGATGACCTTCCGGCGCTCCTCCCGGGAGATGCCTCCCGGTGTCCCGGTGCAGATTTCCACGAAGCCACCTCTCTGGCTGGGCCGCGCGCCTTCCGGAGCCGCCCGGCCCTTCCCTAAATTGTGCCCTACCCGGGGGCAAAGCCGAAAAGCCCATGGCGGTCCTGCGGTTTCTGGGACAAGAAAGCAGCCTCAGGGGACGTCCCGGGGGGCGGGAAGGGGGATGAATGGCCCATCCTGCCTGGAACCCCCCACCCAGGCGTAGAAACTCGGGAGCGCCAGCAGCGTGAAGAGGGTGCTCGTCACCAGGCCGCCCACCATGGCGATGGCCAGGGGGCGTTCCAGCTCGGATCCACCGAAGCCGAAGAGCATGGGCATCAGGCCCAGGATGGCGGCCCCGGCGGTCATGAGCTTGGGGCGCACACGGCCCAGGCTGGCCTCCCGCAGGGCCTCCTCGAAGGGCACGCCCCTCGCCATCAGATCCTTGGCCTGGGTGATGAGCACCAGACTGTTCTGCACCGCCACGCCGAAGAGTCCGATCATGCCCACGATGGAGCTGATGTTCCAGGTCTCCCCGGCCAGCCACAGCGCGAAGAGCGCCCCCGCAAAGGCATCCGGCAGCGTGGCGACGACCACGAAGACTTCCTTCCAGCGCTGGAGGGCGAGATAGAGCAGTCCCACCACCAGGGCCAGGGCCGCCGCGATGGCGAGGGCAAGGCGTCGCTGGGTCTCGCGGGCCTCCTCGATCTTACCGCCCACCTGGACGGAAGTGCCCTCGGGCAGCTTCAGCCCCTCCAGGGCCTTCTCGATGCGTTTGGCCGTGCCGCCCAGGTCGCCCGTGGTGCGGATATCGAGCCCGATGCGGCGCTGGGCGGACTCGCGACGCACCAGGGTCGGCGTGAAGGCCTCCACGAAGCGGACCACCTGGCCCAGGGTCAGGGCCCGCCCATCCTCCAGAATCAGGGGCGTGTCCTTCAGGGTCTCGGGGCTCACCCGGCCATCGTTGGGGAAGCGGACCATCCGTTCGATGCGCTGGGGGCCATCGAAACGGGGCTCGGATTCCAGGCCCTGGAGCGCGGCCTGGAGGGTCTTGGCCACCAGGGGGCGGGGCACGCCCAGGCGGCGAAGGGCCTCCTCGTCCAGGGTCGCCCGCCAGCGAGGCATGGGATCGGGGGTGTCCGGGGTGATACTGCGGACGCCCTCCAGTTTCGACAGGCGCTCCCGAAGCTCCGGCAACACCCCTCGGACAGCCTCCAGGTTCCGGTTGAAGAGTTTCACCTGGATATCGGCGGGGGTGCCGCCGATGCCCTCGGCGATGCGCTCCTGCATGGGGGTGTTCACTTCCACGGGAAAGGGCATGACCTCGGCGGCTTCCAGCACCTCCTTGCCGACGGCGCGTTCATCCCCGCCGGGCTCGAGAATCACCATGATCTCGCTGTCCGTGATGGGACAGGGATCCTCCGTCACGTCGGCGCGTCCGCTGCGCCGGTAGACGGATTGCACGCCGGGGATGGCCTTCAACCGGGAATCCAGGTGGACATTGGCCTGATCCACCGCATCCAGGCTGCTCTCCGCGGGCACTTTGGAGAGGACCATGAAGGCCCGCTCGTCCAGGGTGGGCAGGAAGTTGGTCCCCAGGCGGAAGGCCAGCCAGATGCTGGGGAGCGTGAGTCCCAGGGCGAGCACGCGCACCAGGGGCCCGTGGCGGAGGGCCCAGTCCAGGGCGGGCCGGTAGATCCCCTTGATGGCCTTGACGAGGGGGGGTTCCTCCAGGGAGCTGCCAGGTGGAAGGAACCGCTCCACCAGGGCGGGCACGAGGGTGAAGGTGAGGACGAGGCTGATGGTCATGCTGGATGCCACGGCCATCGCCAGGGGCGCATAGAGCTTGCCCGCGATGCCCCCCATGGAGAGCAGGGGGATGAAGACCGCCAGGATCACCAGCACCGCGATGAGGATGGGTGTGGAGACTTCGGCGGCAGCGCCGATGAGGGCCACTCGCCGGGGTTCCAGGTGTTCCCTGTGCTCATGCAATCGGTGGGCGAGGTTCTCGACCATGATCACGCTGGCGTCCACCAGCAGGCCCACGGAAATGGCGAGGCCCCCGAGCGTCATGGCATTGAGGCCGAGCCCCGCAAAATGCAGCGGGATCGCGGCCCCCAAGGTCGCCAGCGGGAGCACCACCAGGACCAGGGAGGCTCCCCTCAGGCTGCCGAGCAGGACGATCAGGACGATGGCGACGAAGATGCCGCCCACCAGCAGCGCCAGCGTCACGCCGTCCAGGGCACTGGTGACAAGGCGGCCCTGGTCGTAGATCACCTCCAGGCGCATGCCTGCTGGAAGGCCCTTCTGGAGTTCGGCCACGGCATTGCGGACACCTTCGGCCACATCCAGGGTGGCGGCAGTGGGCTGCTTCACGATGCGCAGGCTCACATCCTCGTGACCGTTATGCCGGGCCAGGCCCCGACGGAAGGCCGGCGCCTCCCGGATCTCGGCCACCTCGCCCAGCGTGACGATCCCCCTGGCCGCCTGCAGGGGAAGCTGGCGGACCTCCTCCGGTGTCGCGGCCAGATTCCCCACGGACATGTACCAGCCCTTGTCCTGGATCTCCAGCACGCCCGCAGCCAAGTCCTGGTGGCTCTGTTCCAGGGCGGCCATCACGCGATCGAGACTGACGCCAAGGTTGCGGACCTTTTCCGGGATCAGCGTGATCTGAAGGGAACGTTCCTGGCCGCCCAGGCGTTCCACCCGGGCCACGCCGGGCACGGCCTGGAGCCTGGGCGCCAACACCTGCTCGGTGTGATCCCGGAGGCGCATGGGGTCCACGTTTTCTCCCTCCAGGACGATCTCCATCAGTTCGTGGAGGCGCCCGGAAGCACTGCTCATGAGAGGCGGTTTGGTGCCCGACGGGAAACTGCCGATGACGCCCGAAAGCCGCTCGGCCACAAGCTGCCTGGCCCGCCAGGGGTCGGTGTCTCCCTCGAAGGTCACGACGACCTGCACCAGTTCCGGCAGCACCACCGTGTTCACGCGCTTGACGCCGGGCATGCCCCCCAGGGCCTGCTCCGTGGGCTGGGCCACGGAGAGTTCCAGTTCGGGCGTGGCGCGGCCCGGACTCTGGATGAGCACCGATAGGATCGGCAGGCTCATGTCCGGGAAGAGATCCCGCTTGAGGCTGAGGAAGGTGAACACGCCTGCCAGACACCAGGCGAGGCTGAGGGCGAAAACCCAGCCCTTGCGGGGCAGGAGCCAGTCGAACCAGCGGCGGATGAGTGTCCTATGCTCGGGGGTGTGGATTGGGGAATCGGCGGCTTCTCTCGGGCACTCCCGGCCGCCCCGCGCCCCAGTTTGGGCTGCGCCCAAGCCTGGTTCGCGCGGCTCTACGCCGCCTCCTATGTCGGCGGCTACCGGGAGCTGCACCTTCTTCTCAGTGCCCATGACCACCCTCCTCTCCTTCCGGCTGGGTGCGCTTCTGCTGATAGGCCTTCAGGAGATAGGCTCCCTCCGCCACGATGGTCTCCAAGGGCTTCAGCCCCGCCAGCACCAGCACCTCGTCTTTCACCTCCAGTCCCCGCGAAACCGGCCGGAATATGGCGTGCTCCTTCTCGACCACGAACACGCCCCAGCGGCCCTCCACCTGCTGGAGGGCGGCCTGGGGCAGGTAGACTCCGAATTCCATGGGCACTCTCACCTCCACCGAGGTCCCAGGGATGGGCAAGGGGCCTCCCGCCAGGCGAAGCCGGTAGCTGAGCCGCCGGGTATCCGTGGTGAGCGTGGAGGGGGTGCCCTCCAGGCGCGCCTTCCAGGTCCTGCCATTGGCCTGACGGACCTCGCTCTCGGTGCCGGGGTTCCACCCCGCGGGGCCGGGCTGGGAGAGTTCGATCCGGACCACGGCGGCCTGGGTCGACTGGAAGTTGCCCAGTTCCTGACCGGCCTCCACCCCTTGGCCTCGCTGGACCTTCCAGATGACCACGGACCCGCTGGCAGGGGCCTTCAGGGCGTAGCTGGCTCCGGCTTCGCCGGGTTTGAGTCCCACGGCCTCGAGGCCCAGGCGGGCGGCTTCCTCCTCGGCCCGGGCCGTGGCGGCGTCTCCCCGGACGGCTTCGAGATCCCGGCGGGCCCCGGCGCCGGCCTGGAAGAGCCGCTCCTCCCGGGCCAGCTCGGCCTGGGTGCGATCCAGCTTGGCCTTGGCCCCGATCCAGCCGGCCTTGAGCAGGGCCAGTTCGGGGCTCTGGATGAGGGCCAGGGGCGTCCCCGCCCCCCGTTTCTGCCCCGGGATGGCCAGGAGCTGGCTGACGATGCCCTTCACGGGGCTGCTGAGCAGGGCCTGAGCCGCCTCGTCCCCGATGGCTTCACCGGGAACCCAGCGGCCTTCGAGCCGGGCTTCAGGCACCTTCATCAGGCGCAGGCCCCGGATCCCTGTCAGGGGGATCCGGCCTCCCCCAGCCACTCCTGCTTCGAGCCCAGGCTCGTGCTTTTCGACTTCATGGTTGACGGCGGATTTCTTCGAGCAGCCGATCCCAGCCAGGAGCACCAGAACCACGGGAAGGCTCATCATCATGCGATTCATCGGTTCACCTCGATGGGCAGGCTCTGGGCGGGAACGGGCTCCGAATGCGGGCTTGGCCCGCCTTCGGAGCGGGGGTCAGGGGGGACGCAGAGGCCGCGCGCCTCCGGGGGATGGGCAGTCGTGCGGCCGGGCGGTCCCCCCTGAACGGCATCAAGCATCAGGGTCTTCAGTTCGGCGGCGAGCAGGTGCTGGGTGTGGACGCGCCGCAGGGAGGCCATCTGGGCCTCCAGCAGCTGACGGCGGATGGGGAGGGCCTCGGAAGGCCGTTCCCGGCCCTCCTGAAGGCGCATCCCCACGGCGAACACGGCCTGGCTGAAGTCGGGCAGCTGCTCCTCCAGGGCCGCGGAGCTCGCCCGGGAGAGGGCCGCCTGGGCCCGGGCATCCAGCTCGAAGAGAGCCTGGCGGGTTTCAGACTGCAGGGCCTGGAGCTGGGCCTCCGTGCCGCGGCGGAGGGCATCGCCCTCTCCGGGACGGGGCAGGCGGACCGCCACGCCCACGCGCGTGACGCTCTCATCGCCTTCCTGGGCGTGGCTGCCGCGGAGGCTCCAGCGGCTCAGGGCTTGGGCTTCCTTCAGCCTCAGGCTGCGGGCCTCCAGTTCTGCCTGGGCCTGGAGCGCCCTGCGGAGGGGCCCCCGCTCCAGGGCCTTGGCCAGATCCCCACCGGGCAGGGGCGGGACAGGGCCAGGGTCCGCCAGGGGAGCGGGAATGCGCGGCAGGTCCGCCAGGGCGGAAAGGGCACCCCAGGCCCGGGCCTTCAGGATCCGGGCTTCATCCAGATCCTGCTGGGCCTTGAGGCGTTCCCCCTCCACCAGGCTCACCTGGAAGGCGGGATCGGCCCCGGCCTCGAAGCGGGCCCGGGTGGCCTTCAGCCAGCCATGCACGGTGTCCAGATCCGCCTCCCGCAGGGTGAGGGTGCGCTCCGCCAGCCAGGCCTCGAGATAGGCGGTCCGCAGCCGCAGGGAGCCCTCCCGGCGGGCGGCTTCCTGCAAAAGGGGATGGGCCTCGCCCAGGGCCGAGGCCAGGGCCGCACGGAGGCGGGGTGACAGGAAGAGGGGGACATCGACCTCGAAGGCCCGGTCTGTCCTCTGGGGCAGGCCGGGTGTCCGGCGCGGCCCCGCGCTCAGGGCCAGGGTGGGGCCTTCCCGGAGGAAGCCCCGGCTCTCCTGGAGCTGGAGGCTTCGCTCGGCCAGGAGGGCCTCCGTGCGCCACTGGGCGGGGGCAGGCCCGGCCTTGGCCAGGATGTCTTGGTATGTGAGGGGCGTCTGGGCCCCAGCCTGCAGTGCGAGCAGGCAGGGCACAGCCCCGAAAGGCATGAATCGCATGGTGTCCTCGAAGGAATGGAAACGCCGACCCCAGACGGGGTCCTGTGGGGCTCCGGGCGGCTTCAGGCCCGGGGCGGTTCCTTCTCCGGTTCGAGGTCAAGATTCAGGACGGGGCGGGCCACCGTGACTTCAAAGACGGCGGTGGGCATCGGGTCCGGCGGGGGAGGGGCGGGAGCCTGGGAAATCAAGGCCGGGGCACAGTCGTCCACGCAGAGGAGATGCTGGGCCCGCTGGTTGTGACCGCCGGGCGCCTCGTCACAGTGATCCCTGCCCGAGGCCGCCAGGAAGGTGGCCACCACGACCAGCAGGAGCACCGCGACCCAGCGTTTCACCAACGCCGGGCCGAAGTCGACCCGGAGGAGAGCTCCAGTGCGGGCGGAGGGGGTGGGAAGGGAGGCAGCCACAGGATCAGTATTCCCTGGATCGACGAAATGGGTCAGGGCGTTTCGAGAGAAGGTCCCCCGGGGGGCTGCAGGTGTGACCCGGGATACCCCGTCCTGCCGATATGCTGAGCCCTTCTTTTCGAGGATCCCGATGCTCTCTGCCTACGTTCTCTGGGTCACCACCCATCCCATGCTTTCGGCGGCGATCCAGTTCTCCATCCTGGGCACCCTGGGGGAGATCGTGGCCGCGAGCCTGAAGCAGCGGCGGCCCGCCCTGCCGTGCGGATGGCTGCAGCTGGCGGCGAAGGCCCTGGCCTGGGCCCTGCTGGGGCTCATCATCAAGTATGGATTCACCGGCATGAAGGGCTTCACCCAGGGGCTCCTGGAAAAGGGTCTGCTGCCGGCCTTCCTGGGCCATGGCCTGGGCAAGGCCTTCGCGATCTCCACTCTGACCAACGTCTTCTTCGGTCCGCAGATGATGGCCTTCCACCGCCTGGAGGACAATCTGATCCTGGGCCAGCGCGGCTTCAATGGCATCGAGAGGGCCTGGTGGACCCTGCTCTGGTTCTGGATCCCCGCCCACACCGTGACGTTCCTGCTCCCGGTGGAATACCAGATCGGGCTGGCCGCCTTCTGGGGCCTCGTGCTGGGCATCATCCTGGGCCTGGCCAAGCCCTCTCCCGTCCCGGTCGAGGCTCTGTGAAAAGGCTCACCCATCCTTTCCGGCTGGCGACGGCCCTCACCCTGACATCCTGCCTCCTGGCCCAGGAATCCCCCAAGGCTCCTAGCCCCAAGAGCATCTTCGAGGTGGGGCTCGAGGAGCGGGTGCGCTCCGAGGACTGGGACAACCTCGGCGATCACAACGACGCCAAGGCGGACTTCCAGACCCAGTATCGCTTCCGGAGCCGGGCCTGGATCACGGCCAATCCGAACTCCAACCTGGAGATCGCCCTTGGCGTGACCAACGAGAACAGGAAGATCGCCCGTCCAGACAAGGCTTACAACGGTCGCGAAGTCTTCGTCGATACCTTCTATGTCGATTACCGATTCTCCCCGGCTTGGTCCATGAGAATTGGCCGCCAGAACCTCATGCGCGGCGAGGGCTTCATCATCTTCGACGGGGGGTCCGCGGATGGTTCCAGGGCCACCTACTTCAATGCCCTGGATCTCACCTACGCCTGGAGCCGCTCCAAGCTGGAGTTCCTGGCCATTTCGGATCCCTCCAGGGACAAGTACCTTCCGAGGCTCAACGAGGCGGACGGGCCGGGGGAGAGTCCCCAGCGCCTGAACGAATGGGACGAGCAGGCCCTCGGGCTCTACTACACGGGCAAGGAGTGGACAGGCACGACACTGGAGGCCTACTACTTCCTCAAGACCGAGAAGCATTTCGATCTCACGAAAAAGAAGGACCCCTACCAGCCGGATCGTCGGATCAGCACGTTGGGCAGCCGCGGGGTGCGTGAATTCCAGAATGGCTGGAGCGTGAACGGCGAATTCGCCTACCAATGGGGAACGCAGGACGGAAGCATTGGCACGGCGGAGGCCTCCCGGGAGATCGCCTCCTGGGGCGGCTACGGCCGCGTGAAGAAGGTCCTGGATGTGCCCTGGAAGCCCAGCATCTCAGCGGCCTACATCGCGCTCTCGGGGCAGGACCCCCATTCCTCCAGGATCACCTCCTGGGATCCGATCTTCAGCCGCTGGCCCCGGTGGAGCGAGCTCTACATCTACTCCGAGGTGCCTGAGAGGGGTGTGGCCTACTCCACCAACACGGGGATGTGGGAGGGGGAAGTGCGCGTCACACCCTGGAAGCCCCTGGAACTGAGGGCCACCTTCTACAAGATGTCCGCCATGGAGACCCATAGCGGCGTTGACCCCAAGGCTACCTTCGGTGCGGGCAAGCATCGCGGCGATATTCTGCAGTTCCGGGCCGACTACAGGTTCAGTCCCGAATTCAAGGGCCATGTCCTCTACGAGCACCTTGCTCCGGGCGATTTCTACGCGGGCCAAGACGGCGGTTACTTCCTCCGCTTCGAGTTTTCCTACCTCTTAAAGACCCGCTTCTAGTCCAGAAGCAGGACGGATCCCGGAATAGCCAAAGGCGCTTTCGAGGCGTTCAGTCCTTCCGGTCTCCGTACCCCTGGGGGTTCCGGCTCTGCCAGGCCCAGGCATCCGCGCACATCTCCTCGAGCCCCTTTCCCGCCCGCCACTGGAGCAGGTCCTGGGCCAGGGAGGGGTCGGCGTAGCAGCTGGCGATATCCCCGGGGCGCCGGTCCGCGAGCCGATAGGGGATGGGGTGGCCGACGGCCTGGGCCATGGCCTCCACCATTTCCAGCACCGAACTGCCCCTGCCTGTCCCCAGGTTGATGGCCACGGCCCCCTCCAGGCGCGCCATGGCCCTCAGGGCGGCCAGATGGCCCCGAGCCAGATCGACCACGTGGATGTAGTCGCGCACCCCCGTCCCGTCCGGTGTGGGGTAGTCGCTGCCGAAGATGCGGAGGTGGGGAAGACGGCCCACGGCCACCTGCAGCAGATAGGGCATGAGGTTGTTGGGGATCCCCTTTGGGTCCTCGCCGATCCGTCCGCTGGGGTGGGCGCCCACGGGGTTGAAGTAGCGCAGGAGGGCGATGTGCCAGTCCGGCTCGGCCTCGGCCAGATCACAGCAGATCTCCTCGACCATCTGCTTGGACCGGCCATAGGGATTCAGGGGAGCCAGAGCCATGCCCTCCCGGTAGGGCAGGGCCCCGGGATCCCCGTACACCGTGGCCGAACTGGAGAAGACCAGGTTCCGGCACCCTGCGGCCTTCATGGTCTCCAGGAGGGTGAGGGAGCCGGCCACATTGTTGTCGTAGTAGTCCAGGGGAAGCTGAGCGGATTCCCCCACGGCCTTGAGTCCGGCGAAGTGGATGACGGCCTCGATCCGGTGAAGGGCGAAGACCCTCTCCAGGCCGCTCCGGTCCCGGATATCGACCCGCTCGAAGACCAGGTTCTTCCCCGCGATCTCCTGCACCCGCTCCAGGGCCACGGGGCTCGAATTGCACAGATTGTCCACCACCACCACCCGGTAGCCGGCCTCCAGCAGTTCGACGGCCGTGTGGGTGCCGATGAAACCCGCGCCGCCGGTCACGAGAATGGTCTGATTCATCTGGAACTCTCCCGGGAAGGAGGCCTCTGGAGAGTGAGGACGGGCAAGGGGATGGGGCGAGTCATGGCCTTCATGGTAGCGGGGGGAAGCCGGAGGGAGGGTCCAACAGCTCCCCGCGATCCGCTCCGGTCCCGAGCCAGGGACGGAAGCCCTCATGGACCCGGTCCCTTCGCCGCCGCCCGTCCGAGAGTCCCCGAGGCAAGGTACAATCGACACTCTCTCTGGCGCAAAACCATGAAAAAGGCATTAGTCTGCGGGGCCGGTGGCTTCATCGGCGGCCATCTGGTCAGGAAGCTCAAGCGCCAAGGCTATTGGGTGCGCGGAGTCGATATCAAGCCCCACGAATGGTGCCCCGGCGGCGGGGCCGACGAGTTCATTCAGCTGGACCTGCGCCTCAAGGGGAGCTGCGAGCAGGCCATGGCCCTGGGCGAGGGCAGCTTCGACGAGGTGTACCAGCTGGCCGCCGACATGGGGGGCATGGGCTTCATCCACAGGGCCGAAACCGAGATCATGTACAGCAACATGCTCATCAACCTGCACATGGTGCGCACGGCCTCAGAGATGGGGATTCCGCGCTACTTCTTCTCGTCATCGGTGTGCGTCTATCGCGACATGGCGCCCGGCGAACCGGAAATGGCCGAGGCGCAGGCGATCCCGGCCAATCCCGACAACGAATACGGCTGGGAGAAACTCTACTCGGAGCGGTTCGCGATGGCCTTCGAGCGCCACACCGGCATGCAGGTCCGCATCGCGCGCTTCCAGAACTGCTACGGCGCCGAGGGCGCCTGGCGCGGCGGGCGCGAGAAGGCCCCGGCGGCGATCTGCCGCAAGATCGCCGCCGTGCCCGATGGCGGCACCATCGAGGTCTGGGGGGATGGTGCCGCCGTCCGCTCCTACACGCACGTCCATGACATGGTCGAGGGCATCTATCTGCTCATGCAGTCCGATCTCCATGGCGCGGTCAATATCGGCTGCCCGGAGTATGTGACGGTGGATGAACTGGTGGCCACCATCGCCAAGGTGGCGGGCAAGCAGGTCCAGATTCGGCACATCGACGGCCCGGTGGGCGTGCATTCGCGGAACTTCAGCAACGCGCGGATCTGTTCCCTCGGCTGGGCACCCCAGCTCTACCTGGAAGAGGGGATCCGGCTCACCTACCCCTGGATCGCAGCCCAGGCCCTGGCCTGCGTCCAGGGTGGGATCGGCCTGCCCCGGGAGCCCGAGGTTCAGGGATTTGGGGGCTGACCCGTGCGCGCGCCCGGGGAAGGCTCTATCATTGCGAGGCAGTCCCGTGGTGGAGGTCCGCGATGAGCTCACCCGTTGATCAGCGCGCGTCGGAGCGCGTTCCCGTCAAGAGCCGGGTCAAGGTGATGGCCAAGGGGCGGATGATCGCCTACGGCATCGCCCTGAACGTGAGCATG
>JAYSNJ010000034.1:0-56913 GCA_043723905.1 Holophagaceae bacterium | reverse complement strand
GATAGGGCGTTCCGCTTCCGGTGCGCAATGAGCCAGGAAACGTGAGCGTTTCACCCTCGAATAGACCAAAGTGGATGCCCTTTCGTTCCAGGGCGGCTTCCACTTGTCGGTCCCGTTCCACACCAAAGGGTTCGCTCCAGCGATGGGCCAGTACTTGATCCACTTTCCACTGGGCGGCCAACTCGGGAATACGATCGACACTGCGACCTTCCACAATTACCAAGTTTGACCCGCGGGCCTGCAGGCCATGCGCCACGTCAGGAATGGACTCCAATAGAAATTGCATCCGGTGCGGCAGCCCTTGAGCCTTTTCGGGCGAAAAGAAGAAGGGGTCCACCACGAAAACGGGGATCACTTCACCCTGTTGCGCGGCTTGATAAAGGGGAGCGTGATCCTCCAATCGAAGATCCTTACCCCGAAACCACACCAGGCTGCGCATTGGCAAAGCCTAGCGCTTTCTCGGCATTCCGTGGAGACCTTGGGAAATTGGCGAGATCCGTGGCACTATCGTGACGTGCCTCAATGGCGGAGGAGCGGTTTTGTCCATGACTGATGCATGCGCGATTTTCACCACTTGCGGCAGCGAGGAAACAGCCCTCACCATTGCCGCCGCCGTTGTGGATCAGGGCTTCGCCGCCTGCGTGAACATCCTGCCCGGCATCAAAAGCTACTACTACTACCGGGGTGGCACCCACCTTGACGAAGAGGTCATGCTCATCATCAAAACCACCAAGGGACAGTTCGAAGCTGTCTCCCAAACCATCTCCGAGTTGCACACCTATGAAGTGCCTGAAATCCTGATGTTCCCGGTGGAAGCTGGCTCCGTGCCCTTCCTGGAATGGATTCAGCAGGCCGTCACCCGCCACGACTGAGAGGAAACGCCATGGAACAGACCCTGACCGGAGAATTTTTGAAGGTCGTCGAGCAGGCTGCCATCGCGTGCGCGCGCAGTATCGGGCACGGCGATCGCAAGCACAGCGATCATCTGGCCGTGGAAGCCATGCGCGTGGCCATGGAAACCATCCAGATGGACGGCACCATCGTCATCGGCGAGGGCGAGCGGGACGAAGCGCCCATGCTCTACGTGGGCGAGAAGCTGGGCATGGGCATGGGATTTCCTTCCATCGATATCGCCGTGGATCCTCTCGAAGGCACCAATCTCTGCGCCACGGGGTCGGCCAATGCCATCGCCGTCCTGGCGGCCTCCGAGAAGGGCGGCCTCCTCCACGCCCCGGATCTCTACATGGAGAAGCTGGTGGTCGGCGCCGCCGCCAAGGGCAAGGTGAGCCTGGACGCCACCGTGGGCGACAACCTCAACGAGATCGCCAAGGCCCTCAACCGCAAGGTCCAGGACATCACGGTGGTTGTGCTGGAGCGCCCCCGGCACGACAGGCTGATCGCCGATATCCGCAAGGCGGGTGCCCGCATCGAGCTCATCGGGGATGGCGACCTGAGCGCCGCGATCTCTGCCGCCGTCAGCGGCACCGGCATCCATGCCGTCATGGGCATCGGGGGCGCGCCCGAAGGCGTGCTCTCCGCCGCCGCCCTGAAGTGCCTGAACGGCGAGATCCAGGGTCGGCTGAAGGTGGACACCAATACCGCCAGCCGGGAGAAGGCCGAGAGCATGGGCGTGGACTTCGACCGCATCTACAAGACCGAGGATCTGGCCCCCGGGGAGCACATCATCTTCGCCGCAGCCGGTGTCACCAACGGGAACCTGCTCAAGGGCGTGCGCTTCTTCGGCCACGGCGTGCGCACCAGCAGCCTCATCCTCAACTACAGCCCCCGGCGCGTGCGCTTCATCGACACCGTCCACATGGAGCCCGGCGAGAACGTCACTGTGCGGTTCTAGGACCCCAAGCCCGCAACCCCCGGGCCGCGCCTTGTCACCGAATCGTTTCTCATCCGCCCCTGGTCCGAAAGGATAATGAGGCACGAGGGAACGACATGCCACGCATCCTGGTCATCGAAGACGAGCGCGACCTGCAGCAGATCCTTGCGTACAACCTGCGCAGGGAGGGCCATGAGGTGCTGCAGGCCCTCGACGGCTCCGAAGGGCTGCGCACCGCCCGGGCCCACAAGCCCGACCTGGTGCTGCTGGACCTCATGCTCCCGGATCTGCCGGGCACGGAGGTCTGCAAGGCCCTGAAGGCCGACCCCTCCACCCGGGACATCCCCGTGCTCATGCTCACGGCCAAGGGCGAGGAGATCGACCGGGTGCTGGGCTTCGAATTGGGGGCCGAGGACTACGTGGTGAAGCCCTTCAGCGTTCGGGAACTGCTGCTGCGAGTCCAGGCCATTCTCCGCAGGGTCCAGAGCGCCCGGTCCCCCGAACCCGCCGACGCCATCACCTTCGGACGGCTGAGAATCGACCGCGCGGCCCATCGGACCTGGGTGGATGACCAGGAGATCCAGCTCACCTCCATCGAGTTCCGGCTCCTGGGGATGCTCATCGATCGCCGCAACCGGGTTCAGACCCGAGCCTCCCTCCTCGAAGATGTCTGGGGGCTCCAGGCCGATACGGAGACCCGCACGGTGGATACCCACGTGAAGCGCCTCCGCGAGAAGCTCAGGGGCGCCGAGGCCTACATCGAGACAGTGCGCGGCATCGGCTACCGCTTTGCCGCGAGCCCCGACGAGGCCCACTCGTGAGCCTGGGCATCCGCGGCAAGCTCTTCCTGATCTCCATCGGCCTCATCGCCGGAGCGCTCCTGGTCTCCGATCTCGTGCTGACCTCCTCCCTGGACAGGACCCTGACGGCCCGGACCCGGGCGGATCTGATGGTGCGCACCGAACTCGCCGAGCGCGAGTCCACCCGCCTGGCGGGGACCTCCGAGGTCCAGGCGAACCCGGCCTGGCAGGCCCTGGCCAGGGAGGTGGGCGAAAGGGCCCAGGCCCGGCTCACCCTCATCGCCCTGGATGGTCATGTCACCGGAGACTCCAACCTGGATGCCGAAGGCGTCCAGAGGGTCGAAAACCATCACGAGAGGCCCGAGGTCCTGGAGGCCCTGACCCAGGGACACGGATCCAGCGTGCGGTACAGCAGCACCCTGGGCCAGCGGATGATGTATGTGGCCGTGCCCTTCCAGCGCCAGGGGCGCGTCGCAGGCGTCGTCCGGGCCGCCCTGCCCCTGGCCCAGGTGGACCAGGCCGTGACCCACCTCCGGATGCTCCTCTTGGGGGCCTCCCTGCTGGCCCTGACCGTCGCTGGGCTCGTCTCGACCCTGGCCACCCGCCGCATCTCCCAGACCCTCCGCCAGCTCGCCCAGACCGCGGGGCGCATGGTCGGGGGGGACCTGAGGGAACGCACTCGGACGCCGGGGAGTGACGAGATCGCCACGCTGGGCAAGAGCCTCGACCATCTGGCCGAAAGCCTTTCGGGGGCTCTCGCCCAGTTGAAGGCCGAACGGGACCTCCTGGGCGGCATCCTGGCGGGCATGCAGGAGGGGGTGCTGGTCCTGGACCGGGAGGGCCATGTGATCCATGCCAATCCGGCGCTCCGAGCCATGCTCCTGCTGGGCTCGGACTGCCTCGGGAAGCCGCTGCTGGACGTCATCCGCAACGCGGAACTGGTCGAGACCCTCTGGCGCGCCCGGGACTCGGCCTCCCCGGCCCAGGGCGAGGTGGAACTGGCAGGCCTCAAGCCCCGGCGCCTGATGGTCCACGTGAGCCCTCTCTTGGGTGAGCCTGGGGATCTTCTCATGGTGCTCGTGGATGTCACCCAGCTTCGCCAGCTCGAAAGCATCCGGAAGGATTTCGTGGCCAACGCCTCCCACGAATTGCGCACACCCGTGGCCTCCATGCGGTCCGCAGCCGAGACTCTGCGGGGAGCCATGGATGACCCCGAGGCCGCCAGGCTCTTCCTCGAGATCATCGAGCGCAACGCCAGCAGGCTCCATCTGCTGGTGGAGGACCTGCTGGATCTCTCCCGCATCGAATCCCGGGAATTCCGCCTGCAGCTGGAGAGCCTGGAACTGGGCACCTGCGCGGACCAGATGATCGATGCCTACGGCCGGCTGGCCCAGGACAAGGGCATCCATCTCGAAGTCGACACCGATATGCGCGGCCTTCAGGTTCTGGCGGACCGCCGGGGCATGGAACAGGTGCTGGGCAATCTCCTGGATAACGCCATCAAGTACTGTCCCCGGAGTGCCACCATCCGGCTCCACGCCCAGGCCCAGGGGGACCGCGTCCGGGGGAGCGTGAGCGATACCGGGCCCGGCATTCCCCCCCAGCACCTGCCCCGGCTCTTCGAACGCTTCTACCGCGTGGACGCGGGCCGCTCCCGGGAACTGGGAGGCACGGGCCTCGGCCTCGCCATCGTCAAGCACCTGGTGGAAGCCATGGGCGGGACGGTGAGCGTGGAGAGCGAGCCAGGCAAGGGATCCAGCTTCTCGTTCACACTGCCGAAGGGGTGAGGCTTATTTCTGTGCCGGGAAGTGCCACGCACGCTTGATCTGCCCGTCGGTGACTTCTTACAGCGCAAAGGCGTTTCGGCTGCGGGGCTCCCCTTGGGGGTCCTTCCAGGTGACGCGTTCGCGCACTGAGACGAAAGCGCCGTTGGTGGAGAGCATATGGAGCTCGAGCCTGCCCGAGGGCACGCTCTTGAAGCGATCCTTCAGGGATTTGCAGAGGGCATCGCGGCCTTTGAATTCGGGGCGGGTCTGCTCTCCCTGGACCTCAAGCCAAACGGTATCCCCTGCCACGCGCTTCAGGATCGCCTCGAGATCCTGGGTGTCGATGGCCTCCGCCAGGGCGCGCACCACGGCTTCGGGGCCCTCGAGCGCCGGAGGCAGGCTCACCTCGATGAAACCTCGCTGGGCGAGGAATCTCTCCTCGGCCCGACTGGCATCCGCGCGCGCCTCCGGGTCCGGGTCGAATTCGGATTCCTGTTCGTCGAGCTTGCGCGTGAGCAGGTGACCAAGCCCTGCGTAGTGCCTCATTTCGCAGGAGTTGCCCAACTCCTTCAGGCTTCGACTGAAACGGTAGGCGCCTTCATAGGGTGTCAGCGCGTCTTCCTCGCCCTGGATGATGAGCGTGGGAGGAATACCCGCGCATACGAACTGGTCGGGCGATGCGTCTTCGGGCTTGGCACGGCCCAGAAGCAGGCGCCTCATCCATCCGCTTTGTGCGACGGCCACGGCCGGGGAGTAGAGCACCAGGGCATCGGGCACGGCACTGAGGTCGGACTTGCCTGCCTCAGTGCGTCCTATCATCGCGGCGGCTGCCGCCAACTGCCCACCCGCAGACACACCGTACGCGGCCACTCGCCGGGGATCGACGCCCAGGGAGGTCGCTTGGCTCCGCACCCAGCGGATGGCATCCCGGGCATCCTCCATGGCATCCAGGGGCGTCACGCTTTTCTGGTCGCTGAGCCGGTACTGGATCGCCACGGCCACCATGCCGCGTTTGGCGAAGCGCCGCGCCGAGGAATACACCCATGCGGGCTCCCCCGCGCTCCAGCCCCCGCCATGGAATATCACGATGGCGGCTCGAGATCCTGCCGCCGGGATGCTTGGCTTGAATACATGGGCCTTCAGTTCCAGAGTGGCGACTCGCTTGTACGTGACAATGCGAGGCACTTGGATATCGCCCTGGGCCACCCCGGGCACCGCGACCAGCGCACCTGCAAGGACGAGGCAAGATCGGGCAAGCATGACGGTGTACCCTCCCTGTTTAATCTGTCTCGCCTACATGGTTGTTCAATGCTAACCACTTCCAGGACGAAACAAGAAGCGCCCCGCAGGGCGCTTCTTCTAGGCCGAAGAGTCACCGATCAGAACGCGACCTGGAAGGCGACCATCAGGGTATCCCCGCCCTGTTCCGTGGTCTGGAACGCTACCGCACTGGGCTTGAGGAAGTTCTTGCTGCGATTGATGTAGTTCACCTTGATGTTGGCGGCCTTCACCTTCTCGGGCTTGAAGGCGTAGGTGTAGCCCAGGGTGATCTCCGTGAACTTGGGCGTGTAGTCCGTGGCGGCAGTGACGTAGGGACTGGTGGCGGTGTACCAGTCGTTGCCGCTGTTGAAGTTCATCAGGTCGTAGCGGGCCAGGATGGTGTGGGCACCCATCTTGTAGCCACCGGTCACGTAGTAGCCCGTGAACTTCTGGTCGAGGTATTCGCGCTTCACGGCAGGTGTGGCGGCCGCGAGAGTGGGATTGCGGCGGCCCAGGGTGCCCGTGAGGTACTCGGCGTTGAGGATCCAGGAATCGTTCTGGAACGCGTAGAAGGCGCCGATGTTCTGAGTCTTGTCCTTGTTCTCGAAGATGGCCTGCTGGCTGGGCCAGCCGGCGCCAGGAGCGGCGGGGGCGATGACAGCCCCTGTCTTGTCGGTCACGTCCGTGGTGCCCTGCAGGGTGTAGACGCCGAACGTGTGTTCCTTGCCGAGGTTCATGTCCAGGCGGGCCACGGCATCCTTGCCGGCATTGGTGTCGGCGCCCTTGCCGGAGATGGCGTCGGACATGCCGTTGAAGGCGGCCACGGAGAGCTTGGCGCCGAAGGCCTTGGGATCCCCGAAGGAATAGCTGAGCACCGCGCCGCGGTCCCGCTTGTCACCGAAGCCCCGGCCCAGCTGAGAGCGCTCGGCAAACAGGATCTCGGAGGAGGAGGTGAGTCCTTCCAGGGTCTGGAGGGTCTTGAACTGGCCGATCTTGAAGTCGAAGCCGGGAGCCAGTTCGATTTCGATGGCGGCGTCCTGGAGGATCATGGGGTTGGTGGCGCTGGTGGCGATGCTGGGATCCAGCATCACTTCGAACTTGACCCCATCGACGATCTTGCCAGCAGCCTTGATCTCGGTGCGGCGGATATTGAAGGCGTTCTCCTTGTACTCGCTGCGCAGGTTGTAGTAGTTCGCCACGCTATTCAGGCGGAGATTGCTGTCCAGCATCTGGGTGTACCAGACCTGAACCAGGCCGCTGAATTTCACATCCTGGGCCTGGGCGGTGGTGAAGCCGGCGAGCACCGCAGCGGTGCCAGCGAGCAGACGAAGACGACGGGACATGGGTCCTCCGAGAAGTCCGGATCGATCCGGAAGGTGGGCTATGAGTTCGTAAAAGGGAGCCGGGCTCAGCGTCGCGCTGCGGTTCTTCATATAATCTCGGCCCTGTGTGAAGACCGTGTGGAAGTTCCGCGACTAGTTGAAGGCCCTTGCGCAACGGCTGTGTATCACGCCTGCATGCTCGCGCTCATGGGCGTCATGCAAGCAAAGGCTGAACCAAGGAGCCCACGGAGGGCACGGAGAAAAGACAGGGCTTTGCCTGTCCCTTTTCTCCGTGTCCTCTCTCATTTCCTCTGTGCCCTCTGTGGTTCCTTTTCTGCCTGTGCAGATGCCCCATCCGGGTTCAGTTCGATTCCGTCCCCTGGCTTTCGGGATGGCGGATATCCGTGCCCTTGGCGAGAAATACCACCATCTCGGCCAGGTTGGTGGCGTGATCGCCGATGCGCTCCAGGTACTTGGCGATGGACTGGACGCCCATGCCGCGCTGGACGGAACTCCGGTCCTCCATCATGACCAGGAGCACCTGATGGAAGACCTGCGCGTAGATGGCATCCACGCTGCGATCCCGCTCGATCACCCACTGGGCCTTGGCGGAATCCGCCGCCACGAAGGCGTCGAGGGCGTCCCGGACCATGCTTTGCACGATCTCGGCCATCTTGCCGATATCGGGCCAGGGACGGCGGGGCGGATCCGAGGAGATATCCAGCACACGCTCGCTGATGTTCACCGCCAGGTCGCCGATGCGCTCTAGATCCGTCACCAGCTTGAGGGCCGTCGTGATGAAGCGGAGATCCGAAGCCACCGGCTGGCGGCGGGCCAGGATGCTCAGGCAGAATCCGTCGATCTCCACTTCCAGGCGATTGATCTCGTGATCGAGCTCGATGGTGCGCTGGGCCAGTGCATTGTCCTGTTCGCTGAAGGCGCGCACGCCGGAGGCCACCATGGTCTCGACCTTGGCGCCCATCAGCAGGATCTTCTCCCGGAGTCTGGCCAGTTCGTTTTCGTATTCCCTGTCGGTATGCTGTGCCATGTTCCGTCCTCAGCCGAAGCGGCCCGTGATGTAGTCTTCCGTCCGCCGATCCGCGGGCCGGGTGAAGAGGGCGTCGGTGGCATTGTATTCCACCAGATCCCCCATGTAGAGGAAGGCCGTGAAGTGCGAGACCCGCGCCGCCTGCTGCATGCTGTGGGTGACGATGACGATGGTGTACTTCTCGCCCAGTTCGTGGATCAACTCTTCCACCTTGGCTGTGGCGATGGGGTCCAGGGCCGAGCAGGGCTCGTCCATGAGCAGGACTTCGGGTTCCAGGGCCAGGGCGCGGGCGATGCAGAGCCGCTGCTGCTGGCCTCCGGAGAGGCTCGTGCCGCTGTGGTGGAGGACATCCTTCACCTCGTCCCAGAGGGCCGCCTGGCGAAGGGAACGCTCCACCAGACCATCGGGATCCCGGGGACGCATGCCCGCCAGTTTCCACCCCGCCAGGACATTATCCCGGATGCTGAGGGTGGGAAAGGGGTTGGGGCGCTGGAAGACCATGCCCACCCTCCTGCGCAGCAGGACCGGGTCCATGGCGCGGGTGTAGACGTCCTGGTTGTCCAGCAGCACCCTGCCCTCCATGTGGGCGCCGGGGATCACTTCGTGCAGGCGGTTCAGACAGCGGATGAAGGTGGATTTCCCGCAGCCCGAGGGACCGATGAGGGCCGTGACCCGCTTTTCCATGATCCGGAGCGAGACATCCTGGATGACCTTGTGCTTGCCGAACCAGGCCGAAAGGTTCTCCGCGACCATCTTGGCGGGTCTGGCGAGGGTGCTCACGGCTTCCTCATTCATGGGTTGGACCTGAGGGGTGGCGAAGGTCTGATCCCGAGGACTCAATCGATCCATCGACAAGGTTTCAGTCAGGGCGTTCATCATCACCTCCCATGGCCGGGTTGGCGGGTCATCACACGGGCCAGGACATTCAGGACCAGGATCAGGAGGACGAGGGCCAGGGCCGCGGCCCAGGCCTGTCGGTGCCAGTCGTCGTAGGGGGAAACGGCGTAGGTATAGATCTGGACCGGAAGAGAGCCCATGGGCTGATCGAGCTTCAGGGAAAGGAAACGGCTGCCGAAGGCTGTGAAAAGCAGCGGGGCCGTTTCTCCGGCGGCCCGGGCCACGGCCAGCATGATCCCCGTGGCGATGCCCGGGGCGCCCGTGCGCAGCACCACCCCCAGGATCACCCGCCACTTGGGAATTCCCAGGGCCAGCCCGGCTTCCCTCAGGGAATCCGGAACGAGCCTCAGAAGTTCTTCGGTGGTCCGCATGACGGTGGGCAGCATCAGGATCGCCAGCGCGATGCCCCCCGCCAGGGCCGAGAACCGGTGCATGGTCAGGACGACGAGGGTGTAGACGAAGATGCCCACCGTGATGGAAGGCACGCCCGACATCACATCGGCGCAGAAGCGCACGATCGTCCCGAAGCGGTTGTTGCCGAACTCGGCGAGGTAGACTCCGCCGAGCACCCCCATGGGGATGCCGAAGGCACATCCCAAGCCCACCAGCACGGCCGAACCGGCGAAGGCGTTGGCCATCCCGCCGCCGGACTCATTCACGGGTCTGGGAAGCTGGGTGAAGAAGTCCCAGCTGAAGCCGCCCAACCCCTTGATCGTGAGATCGAACAGCACGCTCACCAAGGGCACGAGGGCCAGGATCACCATGCCCAGGCAGGTCCACCGGGCCATCACATCCCAGAATCTGCGCCGCAGAAAGGGATCGACCATCAGGACCTCCCCGCGCCGGAAGGCACCCGGCCCACTCGCCAGATGAGCAGGCGGGCGATGATGTTGAGGACGACCGTCACCCCGAAGAGGATCAATCCGAGTTCCGTCAGGGCCGACAGGTAGAGATCCGAGGAGGCCTCGGCGTACTCGTTGGCGATGACACTGGCCAGGGTATAGGAGGGATCGAAGAGCGAGAAGGAGATATCGGCGCGGTTGCCGATGACCATGGTGACGGCCATGGTTTCCCCCAGGGCTCGTCCCAGTCCCAGGATCACGGCCCCCAGGATGCCGGAACGGGCGGAGGGCAGGACCGCCTTGCGCACCATCTCCCACCGGGTGGCGCCCAGGGCGAGGGCGCCCTCGCGCAGGGTGCTGGGCACCGCCTCCAGCACATCCCGGCTCACGGAGGCGATGGTGGGCAGGATCATGATGGCCAGGATCAGCACTCCGGCCATGAGGCCGAGGCCTCTGGGAGTACCCTGGAAGAAGGGGAGAAATCCCAGCTTGGCCGCCAGGAAGGGCTGGATCGAGTCGCGCAGCCAGGGGGCCAGCACGAAGATGCCCCAGAGCCCGTAGATGACGCTGGGAATGGCCGCCAGGAGTTCCACGGTGAAACCCAGCGGACGCCGCAGCCATTTGGGCGCGAGCTCCGCCAGGTAGATCGCAATCCCGAGGGCGATGGGCACCGCCAGAGCCAGGGCGAGCAAAGAGGAGACGACGGTGCCATAGATGTAAGGCAGGGCGCCGAAGGCATCCAGGACGGGATCCCACTCCTGGCTGATCAAGAAGCGCCATCCGAATTGCCGGATCGAGGGCAGGGCCGCGCGGAACACCTGGAGCGTCATCGCACCCAGCACCAGGATGGCGGTGCCCGCGAAGAGCCCCGTGATCCAGAGGAAGATGCGGTCCGCCGGATTGACTTCAGCCGTCCCCGCGAGGGCGCGCCAGAGGCGGGAGGGAAAGGACCCCCTCCCCGTCCCCGGCGTGATCATTTCCCTCGGCAACGGCATCGAGACTCCCCGGAAGACATGAACTTGAAGGCGATCACTTCTTGGTGATCAGGGGCTTCCCGGCGAACTTGAGGGTCCTGAGCTGGGCCTCGATCTTGGGGGTCAGATCCTTGGGGAGGGGCGCGTAGTCGAGAGCCGCGGCGAACTTCTGGCCCTCGTGGATGGCCCACCAGAGGTAATCGGCGACCATCTTGCCCTTGGTGCCGTCCTTCTGGTTTTCGTGGACCAGGATGTAGGTGAAGGCGGAGATCGGGTAGTCCTTGGCACCGGGGCCATCGGTGATGGACATGCAGAGATCGCCGGGGATTTCATTGCCGGAGGCCGCAGAGGTGACACCCTCGGGACTCGGGGCGATGAACTTGCCGTTCCGGTTCCGGAGGGCTGCCACGGCCAGGCCGTTCTGCTTGGCGTAGGCCAGTTCCACGTAGCCAACGGCGCCGGGAGTGGTCTTGACGAGTCCGGTGACGCCCTCGTTGCCCTTGCCGCCCAGGCCGATGGGCCATTTGACGCTCTTGCCCGCGCCGACCTTGGCCTTCCAGTCCACGCTGACCTTGGCCAGGTAATCGGTGAAGACCGCCGTCGTGCCGCTGCCATCCGAGCGGTAGGCCACGGTGATGGACGTGGCGGGGAGCTTCACGCCAGGATTGGTGCTGGCCAGTCTCGGATCATTCCACTTGGTGATCTGCCCCAGGAAGATTCCCGAGACCAGCTCGGGCGTGAGCTTCAAGCCCGTGCTCAGACCGGGCACGTTGTAGGACAAAACCACGCAGCCCATGGTCACCGGGATATGGAGGATGGGGGACTTGGCCTTGGCCCGCTCCTGGGCGGTCATGGGAGCGTCCGAAGCGCCGAAATCGACCGTCCCCTCCAGGATCTGGCGAATGCCGCCACCGCTCCCGATGGACTGGTAGTTGATGTTCACCTTCGGGTCGACCTTCTGGTACTCGGAGATCCACTTGGAATACAGGGGATACGGGAACGTCGCACCGGCGCCCTGAATCACCGTCTGGGCCTGCAGCCCCCCGGAGACCAGCGCCGCACCCAGGACCATGGAACGAAGCATGCTCATGTGTTTTTTCCTCCAGATTCACGGTAGAGGCGCCATGTGGCGCTTGCGTGACGGAGGCGCGACGTTTCGGGGAAGAGTGGCCCACGCTAATGGAGGACGCCCGGGACGAACAGCAGCCATCCCAGGAGGGCCCCCAGAATCATGAGGCAGAGCTCCATCCCGATTTCGGAGCCACTCCCCACCTTCGGCCGGGCCAAGGCCAGCCTGGGAAGGCGGGGATGAGCCCAATTCCAATGGGATAGACGCAAGGCATGGACGCTCATGGCACCCTCCACGATCCTGTCCGGTCGAAAGATAGGGCCCGAATGTTTCGGCGAGGTGACGGTTCTGAAAACAAAACGCCCGCCTCCAGGGCGGGCGCTGCATGTTAAGAGGAATGCCCCTGTTTACTTGAGAACGGGGGCCTGGGGCGGCACCACCTGGACCTGGGCCGCCCGGGGATTCACCTTGAGGCCCGGCGAAAGGTAGACGAGGCCCTTGTAAAACCCGGCAGCCAGACAGGCGCTGACGGGAATGGTGAGGATCCAGGCGACAAAGATGTTCCCGGCCAGGCCCCACCGCACGGCGCTGGCGTTCATGCTCGTGCCCACGCCCATGATGGCGCCCGTGATGGAATGGGTCGTCGAAACCGGGATGCCGAAATGGGCCGTGGTGAAGAGCACGATGGCCGCGGCGGTCTCCGCGGCGAAACCATGGATGGGCTTGAGCTTGGCGATCTTGTGGCCCAGGGTCTTGATGATCCTCATGCCGCCGCCTGCCGTGCCCGCGCCCATCATCAGGGCGCAGCCGAGTTTCACCCAGAGGGGCACGGCCACATTGGCCCCTGGAACCGGGATCAGGTAGCCGTAGGTGATGAGCCCCAGACAGATGACGCCCATGGCCTTTTGCGCGTCATTGGTGCCGTGGGTGAAGGCCATGGCCCCCGCAGATACCAGCTGCATCTTCCGGAAGGCGAAGTTCACCCTGTGGATGGACATCCGGCGGACGATCCAGAGGATGCCGATGATGATGATCGCGGCCGCAAGGAAGCCCAGGAGGGGCGAGATCACGATGAAGGCCGCGATTTGTCCCAGCTTGGCCCACTTGAGCGCCGAGATGCCGGCGTGGGCCACCACCGCCCCTGCCAGACCGCCCATGAGGGTGTGGCTGGTGCTGGAGGGGATGCCGAACCACCAGGTGAGAAGATCCCAGAGGATGGCGGCCAGGAGCGCGGCGATGATCACGGCCGGCACGACATGGGCGCCGTCCGCCAGCCCCTTGGCGATGGTGGTGGCCACGGAGGTGCCCATGAGGGCGCCCGCGAAGTTCAGGCAGGCGGCCATGACGATGGCGTACCGCACGGGCATCACGCCGGTGGAGACCACCGTGGCAATGGCGTTGGCGGTGTCGTGGAAGCCGTTGATGTAGTCGATGCACCAGGAGAACAGGACGATGACGAGCAGGGCCAGGGGCACGTAATGGAGCATGGGTCCTGGCCTCAGGCGTTCTTCATGACCGTGGAACCCACGACCTTGGCCGCGTGATCGATGCGGTCCACGGCGGCCTCCAGGGTATCGAGCAGTTCCTTCCACTTGATCAACTCGATGGCATCGGTGATGTTGCTGAAGAGACCGGAAAGGGCCGAATGATAGAGGGCGTCCACCTGGTTCTCCAGCTGGTTGACGGAGCGGATGTGCTTGCGGATATCCTCGGGATCGGACATGTTGCGCAGGCTGTGGACGAGCCACAGCAGTTCCTCGCAGCCCGTGACATTGAGGGAGGCGATCTCCTTGAAGGGCGCGCGCATGGTGTGCACGTTGTAGAGCACCAGGCGATCGGCGATGGCGTCCAGATCGTCGAGCACGTCATCCAGGGCGTGAGCCAGGGTCAGGATGTCCTCCCGCTCGATGGGTGTGACGAAGGTCTTGTCGAGCCGCTCGATGATCTCGTGGGTGATCTCATCGCCTTTGTGCTCGAGGCTCTTCATCTTGCGTCTGAACTCCGTCCAGTCAGTGGTGCCTTCGACCCGGATCTCCTTGTCGAAGAGCCTGGCCCCCGCCAGGACGTTCTCCGCGGAGGCTTCCAGCAGATCGAAGAAGACCATTTCGCGGGGCTTGAGCCAACGGATGAGGGAATTCAAGGACATGCGGCCTCCAGGGAGTTGGGAACGTCTCCGGTGATTATGGAACAGCCGTGTGCCGATCCCGTGACGAAGGTGCAATTCGTGGAGTTGGTCACGGTTCACTTCGCCAGTTCGGACGCCTTCACGAACCTGACCCGTCCCTTGGCCCGGGGCACCAGTCTCTCCAGGGCCTCCACGGTCTCCGGGTAGATGTGGCCGATGATGAGCACCTGGCCATCCTTCAGGGCAAGGGTCAGGGCCCGCTCCCACTGCCTGGCCATCTCCTCGAAGGCCTTGTCATCGTCGAGGAAGACCTTGCGCTGGACCGAGGGGATGTTCAGGGACTGGGCCACTTCGCAGGCCACCGACTCCTTTTCCGTGCGGCTGTCCACGAAGAAGCAGCCGGCCTTCCGGATCTCCTGGAGGACCCAGGTCATGCGCTGGCGGTCGGGCGTGAGGCGGCTGCCCATGTGGTTGTTCACGCCCTTCCGCCAGGGCACGTCCAGCAGGGCCTTCCTCACCCGGGCCCGGATCTCGGATTCGGGGAGGTCGAACATCACCGCATCCGGACCAGGGTCCTTGCCGGGCCCCGGGTAACCCACGGGCTCCATGGGCAGGTGCAGCAGGATCTCCTTGCCGGCCTCGTGCGCGATCTGGGCACTGACCCGGCTGTATTCCAGATAGGGGAGCACCGCCGCAGAGAAAGGGATGGGCTGGGCGCAGAGGCGCCGCACCAGCTCCGGGGGCGCATACCCGAAGTCATCGATGACGATGGCCATGCGGGGCAGCTCCACCGCGGGCTCAGCCTTGCGGGGGGACGCCCCTTCGGGACGGGCGAGATTCTCCTGCGCCCGGGCGGCAGGCTTCGCCTTCCGCGAAGGCGCCGGTTCCCGTTGTTCGGGGGCTTTCGCCTTGCGCCGGCCGCAGCCCTGGCTGCTCAGGAGCAGGCCGAGCCCCAGGCCCAGGAACAGCACGGCCAGCCCCCAGAAGGCCAGCACCGGTGTCGAGGGCCCCGTCCCCCTGCCCCTGCGGACGGCCATGGGTCAGGCGATTTCCCGTCCCTGCGGCTCCAGCCTCGGGCCGCGGAAGGACTCCAGGCCCGCCTTGAGCAGGGCCTTGGAATCGACCTTGGGTTCGGGTTTCTTGTCCAGCTGCTCGAGGATCTTCGGCAGCGGATCCTCCTCGGCCACGCCCGGGTCGACGCGGGGGATGGACAGCTCGCGCCGTGTGCGCAGGCTGAACTCGGGCAGGAAGCCCTGGCGGTCCAGCTTCTCGCCGCCCGCCCCCAGCCAGCGCCTGTTGACGATCTCCACGGCGCCCCCCTGGCGCAGCAGGAAGCGCGTGCGCTCCGCGCCCATGCCGGAGGTGCGCTCCCCGAAACTGGGCTGGGCCAGCTTTTTCAGGGCAGCCGCCAGGGCCTCGGCGGGGCCCAGGGTGCCAAAGCCCGTGAGCACGGCCACCTTCGCAAATACGGGGCCCTTCTCGCCGGTGGTTTCCAGGATCCGATCGGCCTTGCCTGCCTCCTGGAGGGTGAGATAGGGCGCCTTCCCCAGGAGGATCCCGGCGATCTGGGCCGATTCGCTCAGATCGCCCCCGGCGCAGCGGCGGAGATCCAGGATCAGGGGCAGCTTCGAGTCGAGGGAGCCCAGCAGGGTCCTGAGCTCCGCGGCGCGGCCCACGGCCAGATCCGTCAGGGCCAGGACCGTGGCCCTGGGATCCTTCCGGACGGCAATGGCGGGGCGGGTGGAAGGCTTCTCCCGCTTGAGCGTGATCTTCTTGGCGGAACCCACGGAGTTGTCGTACCAGAGGAGGCTCAGTTCGCTGCCCTCGGGCCCGCGCAGCCGCCGTTCCAGGGTCCAGGCGCTCAGGGCGCCGATGCTCTGGCCATCCAGCTTCCGCACCACGTCCCCCACCTGAATCCCGGCCTTCGCCGCGGGGCCGTTGGCCGTCACGGCGATCACCTGGGCGTAGATCTGGCTCTTCCGCAGGGCGAGGCCGGGGTCGGCGGGGCCTGGGTCCGGGAGCCGGAGCTCCTCCGGGCTGATGTAGGCATTGAGCGGGTGGACCCGCTCCAGAGTGCCCTGGATGCCGCCGGAGATGACCTTCTCCAGGTCCGGAGCATCCACGTAGTTGTCCTTCACCAGGGCCAGCACATCCTGGATATCGGAAAGCCCGGCGAGGGGATCCTGGAGCGTGGCCTTGGCCTCGACCCGGGGGGGATCCGAGGGCCGCACCAGCACCGGATAGGTGAAGGTGGCCACCAGGGGAAGCGTGAGGAGGGAGAGCCAAGTGCGCTGGTGCATGGGCCCAGTGTACGCCAAGCGGGAGATGCATGGCTCCGATGATGCGGTGGAAGCACCCCCCAGTCTCTTCCGGGGGAAGTGCCTTACGGCCTTTCGAGCCGCGGCCCTTTTGTCGATGCAGGGCCGCACCTTCATATCCTGTGGCCGAGATCCTCCAGGCAGAGGTCCACGGCGTGATTGGGCTCGGCCCGGGAGATCGCCTGCCGGGGGATCGGGCTGCCCATGAGGCGGGCGGCTTCGGCGACCAGGCGCTCCTCGAAGGCCCTGCCCTGCTCCACCAGGACGGCCTGGCCCTCGGCCACCATGGCCCGGGCGTTCAGGCGCTGATGATCGCCGGCGCTGTTGGGAAGGGGCACCAGGATGGCGGGTCGCCCGCTGGCCTTGAGCTCCGCACAGGTGCTGGCCCCGGAGCGGGAGATGACCAGGCTGGCGCCCTCCAGCGCCTCACCCATGGCCTCGATGAAGGGGACCAGCTGGTGCCGGGAGTGGGACGTGCGGGCGCTGAGGGATTCGAAGTCCCGGGCCCCCACCTGGTGCAGGAGGACCCAGTCCGGGAAGAGCTCCAGCAGGCCAGGCGCCATGGACAGGACGCCCTCGTTCAGGACCCGGGCACCGCCGCTGCCCCCCAGCACCAGGAGCCGATGGGGAGGCCTCAGGGCCTCGGGAGACTCGAAGTCCCTCAGGAAGGCCTCCCGCACCGGCGTGCCCACGACGCGGCAGTTGGCATTGGGGAGCCGGGCCTCCACCGCCCGCAGGCCGCACCACACCCGCTCGGCCCCCAGGGCCAGGAGGCGGATGAGCCTTCCAGGCTCGGCGTTGGACTCGTGGAGGAAGTAGGGGATTTTCAGGGACCGGGCCGCGAAGAGGGCAGGCGCGGCCGCGTATCCCCCCGTGGCGACGATGGCCCGGGGGCGATGGGTCTTCCAGCGGGCCTTCAGGTCCCGCCAGGCCCGAAACAGCTTCCACGCGCTCCCGAGAACCTTCAGCGGAGAACGCCCGACGAAGCCCTCCACCTCCAGCAGCAGATGGGGCCAGCCGCTGCCCGGCAGCTTGATCGCCTCGATGCCCCGCTGGGCCCCCACGAAGACGATGGGCACCTGGGGCCAGCGGGCCCGGGCCCCCTCCGCCAGCGCCACCGCCGGGAAGTAGTGGCCGCCGGTGCCCCCTCCCGTGAATACGAGGGTCTTCGAGAATTCCGGATCGATAGCAGCCATGGCACTAGGCTACTCGCCACAGCGTTCCAGGGGAATCCGCCCCTCAGAGTGGGATAGAATCTTCGGCTAGGCCGTCCCCGGGGACGGTCCCCACTGGAGTGAGCATGAAGATTCTCGTCGCCCTCAAGCAGGTCCCCGACACCGAGACCAAGATCAAGGTCAGCGCCGATGGCCGCAGCCTGGACCCCGCGGACGTGAAGTGGATCACCAGCCCCTACGACGAGTACGCCCTGGAGGAGGGTCTCCGCCTCAAGGAATCCAAGGGTGCCGAAGTGACGGCCATCTCCGTCGGACCGGAGAAGGCCAAGGACATCCTGCGCAATGCCTTGGCCCTGGGGGCCGATGCGGCCGTGCTGCTCAAGTCCGCCGAGACCGGCGATCCCCTGGCCGTGGCAGGGCTCCTGGCCGCCTATGCCCAAGACAAGGGCTTCGAGTTGCTCCTCTTCGGCAACAAGGGTTTCGGCGCCGACAACGGCGCCGTGGGCACCATGGTGGCGGAGTTGATGGGCCTGGCCCAGGCCAATCTCGTCACCAAGCTGGAACTGGGGGAGGGCACCTTCCGGGCCGAGCGCGAGGGCGACGGCGGCACAGAGGTGATCGAGGGCAGCCTGCCCGCCGTGATCACGGCCCAGCGCGGCCTCAACGAGCCCCGCTACGCCAGCCTGAAGGGCATCATGGCCGCCAAGAAGAAGACCATCGAGGAAGTGGAGGGCACCGAAGGGACGGCCTCGCTCACCATCAGCGCCCTGACCCTGCCCCCCACCCGGCCCGAGGGCCGGAGGCTCGAAGGGGACGCCGCGACCCAGGCCTCTGCCCTGCTGGGACTCCTGCGGGACGAGGCGAAGGTCCTCTAGGCAACGGCTCCACCGCACACGACGCGACATATCCATTCGAGGGGAAGACGATGATTCTGGTTTTCTGTGAACTGAAGGACGGCAAGATCCGCAAGGCCAGCCTGGAGGCGCTCTCCGAGGCGCGGCGGCTGGCCGGGGAGACCCAGGTGGGCGCGATCTTCGCCGGAGCCTCCTGCGCTGGCGCCGAAGAAGCGGCCCTGTTCGGCGCCGACGTGATTCTCAAGGCCGAGGCCCCTGTGCTGGGAGCCTATTCCAGCGATCTCCTCGCCGCCGTTCTCGCCGACGCGGTGAAGGCCAAGGGCGCCACCACCCTGCTGGGCGCCGCCACCCCCCTGGGCAAGGACCTGCTGCCCCGGGTGGCCGCTCGCCTGGGCGCGGGCTACGCCGCCGAGGTCACCGGCCTCTCCCTGAACGGGGGCAAGCTCCAGGCCCTCCGCCCGGTCTACGCCGCCAAGGCCTTCGCCACGGTGGACTTCACCACTGAGGTCCAGGTGGCGAGCACGCGTCCCAATGTTTTCGCCGCCACGGAATGCCCCAAGGCCGGCGCTGCAGAGACCCTGCCCGCCCCGGCAGGGGACTTCAAGGCGATCGTGAAGGAGATCCTGGCCAAGGGGGAGGGCAAGCTGGACCTCACCGAGGCCGACGTGATCGTCTCCGGGGGCCGCGGCCTGAAGGAGGGCGCGAACTTCCAGCTGCTGGAAGATCTTGCTGAATCCATCGGCGGCGTCGTGGGCGCCTCCCGGGCGGCCGTGGACGCGGGCTGGGGCATCCCCCACAGCATGCAGGTGGGCCAGACGGGCAAGGTCGTGAGCCCCACCCTCTACATCGCCTGCGGCATCAGCGGCGCCATCCAGCATGTGGCCGGCATGAGCGGTTCCAAGTTCATCGTGGCCATCAACAAGGATCCCGAGGCGCCGATCTTCAAGCTGGCGAACTACGGGATTGTCGGCGATCTCTTCGAGGTCGTGCCCGAATTGACTAAGGCAGCCAAGGCCCTGAAGGCCTAGCCACAGCCCACTACTTCAGTGAACGAAACGTCCCGGCGCGGCCGGGACGTTTTGTGTGCCTACATGGGCTCGAAGCCCTCGGAATAGAGGTAGTCCCGGGCGGACTCGGGATCGCCGAAGCGGGCGATGACTTCCACGCCTTCCCGGGCGTCGCCATCGGCCCTGTCGAGGCTGGAGCAGCCCTCGCGGATGATGCAGGAGCCGCCGATCTCGTCGAGGCCGAGCTGCACCAGTTCCCAGGTCACACCGTGCTCGTCCCGCCAGACTTCAACGTGCATGCTCATATCAGCTCGGTTTCTCGAAGAAGAGCACCACCATGCCGAATCCCACGCGATCGCCGGGCTTCAGCTCCCGGGCGTCGCCGGGGGCCAGGCGGTCCCCCTTGATGTAGGTGCCGTTGGCCACACCGTGTTCCTCCACCAGGAAGTAGCGGTTGTGTTCGCAGAGCACCCGGGCGTGGCGACGGCTGACGCTCAGCTGGGGATCCTCGTCCGTGAGATCGATGTCGGGGTGGATCCCCGTGTTGGGATCGAAGCGCCCCACCAGGGCGCCGTGGGAAGTGATGATGTATTTCTTCCCCGAGATGACGGAGACCAGGCAGGAGTTGGTCTGAGCGGAGCGGCTGCGGCGTCCACCCTCGGAATCCACGCGGTTGCCCAGCTCCCGGTTCCGCTGGGCCAGGCGCTGCATCATCTTGACGGAGACTTCGGGGTTCTGCCGGATCATCCGCAGGAAGGTGCCCCGGGAGATGGCGATGAGTTCCGTGTCCTCCAGAGCCACGGAGGTATTGCCCCGGGGGATGGGCTCCAGGAGGCTGCCTTCGCCGAAGAAGTCCCCCTTGCCCAGTTCCTCGGACCAGTCGCCCACGGGCTCGAATCCCACATAGAGGCGGATCTTGCCCGACAGGATGATGTACATCTGCTGGGCCATCTCCCCCTTGCGGTACACCACTTCGCCCTCGTTGAAGCGAAGTTTGCTCTGCTCGATGAAGCTCGAATCCGTCATGTAGGGGAGTCCAGATATAGCACCTAAGATACCCTGCTCTGCCTTGGGATGAAACGAAGCGATGGGCGAATGTTATACCCATCGGAAGCCCGGCCCGCTTCTTGAGCTCTGCCATGAAGGAGGGACCACCTGTTCCCCCGAAAAGCGAAGTCCCCCCCTTCGACCCCCGCGGGATCTCCGGGCGAAGCCCAGACAGCACGTCTGTGGGCTATCCTCGGAGGATGCGCCTCCTCCGCTGGGTTCTCGCTCCCCTCTCGCCCCTCTACGGGGCCGTGGTCCGGGCCCGCAACCGCGTCTTCGACCTCCATCCCGAGCGCGCCACGGCCCTGCCCGTGCCCGTCCTGTCCATCGGCAACCTCAGCAGCGGCGGCACGGGGAAGACGCCGATCACACTCTTCCTCGCCGAGCAGCTCCAGGAGCGGGGCTGGACCAACGCGATCCTCTCCCGGGGCTACGGGGGGCGGCGTCAGATCGACCCCATGGGCGTGGACCCCGGCTCGGATCCCTCCCAGACCGGCGACGAGCCCCTGATGATGGCCCAGCGCCTGGGCCCCGGCCGGGTGGTGGTGGGGCACAAGCGCCTGGCCGCGGGCCTGCGCGCCCTCTCCCGGGAGCCGCAGCCCCGCCTGCTCCTGCTCGATGACGGGTTCCAGCACCGGGCCCTGAAGAGGGATCTCGATCTGCTGCTCCTGGATGGCGTGCGCCTCTGGGGCAAGGGGCGGATGCTCCCCACGGGCGATCTGCGGGAACCCATGGCCTCCGCCCGGCGGGCCGACGCCCTGGTCGTCACCCGGGGCGCCCGGGCGCCCCGGGAGGGGATCCTCGACTGGTGGGCGCGCCATGGCTCCGGCGGCCCCGTCTTCTGGGTGGACTTCGCCATCGGCGCCCTTCGCGCCTTCCCGGGGGGTGAACGGACCCTGCTCCCCGGAGCGAATCCGGGCCCCCTCTTCGCGTTCTGCGCCCTGGGCCATCCGGAGGCCTTCTATGCCGATCTCCTCCTCGCGGGCCTGCCCTGGGTGGGCTTCCACAGCTTCCGGGACCATCAGGTGATCGGAGCAGGTGCCCTTCGCGCCCTGGCCCAGGAGGCCCGGGCCTCCGGCGCCGCCGCTCTGGTCTGCACCGAGAAGGACGCGGTGAAACTGCGGCCCCAGGAGATCCTGGAACTGGGCGTCCCCCTCTGGGTCGCGGAGCAGCGGGTGCTGGGCGCCGAGGAGCTGCTGGACTATGTGGGCGAGCGGCTGGCTGCCCTCGACCGGGGCCTGGCGTCTGCAGCCGCAACCAAAAGCTGAACCACGGAGAGCACGGAGAGAAAAGGATCGGTGTTCTTTTCTCTCCGTATCCTCGCTTTTTTCTCTGTGGCCTCCGTGGTTCTGTATTCCTTTGCGACCCAAGCGTCCTGATGCCTCAGGGTTCCTTGATGGAGGAAACGCCCTGGGGCTCGGGCTTCAGGTTCGCGCCGGCCTTCTCCAGGCGCTTCTCGGAGCTCTCCCGCTGGGTGGCGATCTGCTCGCTGTCCTCCACCAGGGTGGGCGTGATGAAGATCGCCAGTTCCGTGGTGGACTTGGTCTTCTCCTTCTTGGTGAAGAGATTGCCCAGGAGGGGAATCTTGCGCAGCCAGGGGATGCCCCGGTCATCCACGCCCTCCTTGCTGCGGATGATGCCCGCGAGAACCAGCGTCTCGCCGCTCCGCAGCCGCACCACCGCATCCAGATCCCGCCGGTCCACCACGGGCAGGGTGGCCGAAGCTCCCCCGGAATTGCCCACTCCCTGGACCACGAGGGTGCGCACGGTGACGATCTCGGAGATGCTCGGATTCACGGCGAGGGTGACGGTGTTGTCGTCGGCGATCTGGGGCAGGATATCGAGCACGATGCCGACGGGCACGATCATGGGCGTGATATTGACGGTGGTCGAGAAGCCCCCGGTCGTGCCCGTGGTCTGGCTGTTCTGGAGGAAGAAGGCCTCCTCCCGGACCACCCTCAGGATGGCCTTCTGGTTATTGAGCGTGGAGATGCGGGGGGCGCTGAGCACCTGGAGGCGCCCCTCGCTGGCCAGGGCAGAGAGGGCCGCCGAGATGCGGGCGTTCTGGACCACGAGCTTGGCCAGCCCCTGGGTGGTGGCGTCCACGTTCGCATTATTGGTCTGCCCCGTCGCGAAGGTGCCCCGGATATCCGTGCCGCTCCCCCCGGAGGCCGCGCCGGCGCTCAGCAGGGCATTCCAGTCCACGCCGATCTGGCTGTCCACGCCCAGGGTCACTTCCACGATGCGGGCCTCCAGGAGCACCTGGCGGCGGTTCCGGCGGCGGAGTTCCTGGAGGTAGGATTCCACCCGCTTGTGGGTGCCCGGATCCGCGCCCACCACGACCAGGCCGGAATCAGGATGGATCATCAGGGTCTTCCCGTTGCGGGAGAAGGCCAGCGAGGTGGGTCCCTTGATGGTGCCACTGGCGGCGGCGCTATCCCCGGCCAGGGATTCCCCGAAGACGAGGGTGGTGAGGCCCGAACGGATCTCCTCCCAGGGATCGAAGCCGTTGCCGGTATTGAGGGTGGACGTGTAGGCCGAGGAACTGCCGGCGCCCTGGCCCCCCCCCCCGCCCCCTGAGCCGCCACTCTGGCCGCCCCCCGTCGACTGGATGAGCTGCCCGGAAGCGTTCACCATGAATTCCTTGGAGCCCATCCGCCGCATGGCCAGGTGATCCACCTGGAAGAAGCGGAGCCCCCCTTCGGACTTCTGGATATGGATCGTGCGTCCGGTCTTCACATAGCCCAGGCCCATGTTGGGCAGGATCTGGTCCAGGATCTCCTGGAGCGTCACGCCCTTCAGGTCCAGCCCCTTGATCCGGGTCTCCAGGTCGGCCTCGAAGGAGAGGTTGAAGTCCGTGTCCTCCGCGGCGGCCCGCAGGAGATCCTTCAGGTCGGCATCCCGCACGGAAAGCGTGATCCGCCGAGGGGAATCAGAGGCCTTCTGGGAGGCCAGGGGCATCCCACAGAGGACGGGCAGGAGCAGGAGTGCGAAAGGTTTCATGGGGCCTCCACGGCGGGTCGGGGCGCGGGCCCGGGGTGATGGAGCGGATTGGTCGAGAGCACGGTCCGGCCCTTGGGGCCCTTCAGCACCACGGAGGTGAACCCGATGGGTCCCACCGAGAGCGTCTGGCCCGGGAGTGGTTCTCCGGAGCGGTAGGGCTGGCCATTGAGCCAGGCCCTGGCCCCTGCAGGGCCGTGGATCAGGAAATCGAGTTCGGGCGGAGCAATCCCAGGAGCCGCACCGGATTTCAACGCGGGATCGGCCGCGGCCTGGGGTTCCCGCACACCGGATGGGATGCCGAGGGCCGCCGAGGGGCCGGGGGCCTGGAGGAGGGCCATGACCGAACGCCGACCCAGATCCCGGAAACCGTTCTCGTCGGCCAGGAAGGGCGGCGGCGCAGCCAATCCCCGCAAGTCCTCCCAGAGATCACTCCCTGGAGATTCTGCGGGCCTCTCCGGGAGGGATGGGGACGTGGCCGCTACCTGGGCGGCAGCTTCGGGGCCTTGGGTTGGAGCCCCCGCAGGGGAGGCAGCAGGCGTGGGGCGGAGGTTCAGGTAGAGCACGCCCAGGAGGCCCACCCCGAGCAGGGGCAGGATCCAGGCCTTGTTTTTCTCGATGAAGGACACAGTCACCTCAGGGCGCCAGGACCAGGTTTCGGAGGAGGAGGTACTGCCGCAGGCCCTTGTCGTCGCCCTCCCAGCGGAGCCCCACGGGTTCCAGCAGGGGGTCGATCCGGGAGAGGCCCTCCAGGGCCCGGAAGAGCTGGGGCGTGGGCCCCTCCACCCGGGCCTCCAGCACCCAGCCCAGGAGCCGCCCCTGGTTCCCGCCTTCCAGGGGCAGGGAGGGCCCCGGTCCCAGGACGGGAGGCAGGGTGAAACTGCCCCGGATGGGATCCCAGGTCGAACGGACCCCCCCCAGCTGGATCCCGGACTGGCGGCAGGTCTGCTGGAGCTCCGTGATTACCTGGTGGTAGTGGCCCAGCCGGGCCGCGTCCTGGGCGATGAGAGGAATCCGCCGCCTCCAGGGGGCCGCCGGGTCCTCGAGGACCCTGCGCTCCTCGGCGTTGAGGGGCTGGACGACGGGGAGTTCCTGGAGGCGCTGGTTGGCCGCCCGCTGCCGCTCGATGTAGGCCGCATCCCGCTTGAGGGAAGGCAGCAGCAGGAACCCGACGAAGAGGGCCGGAAGGACCCCGAATACGAGGAAGAGGAGGGCCCATTCCCTGGAGCGGCTGTTCTGCTTCATGGCGCGGTCCCCTGGAGCTTGAAACGCGTGACGGCCTTCTGTTCGGGCTTGTCCGTGCCCGATTCCAGCCGATCCGAGACGCTCACATCGGATACGGGCGCCAGGATCAGGCCCGGTTCGCGCGTGAGGGTGCCCAGATACTCGGCCAGGGGGCCCACGGAGAAGCCGGTTTCCGTGAAGGCCAGGCCCGTGACGGTGAAGCGGTGGGCCACGCTGTCTCCGGGGACCTCGAAGATCTCGACCCTCTCGAGCTGGATATCGGGCGGCGCCTTGAGGAGGAGGGCCCCCAGGCGGGAAAGGGTCCGGGTGGCCTCGCCCTGGCGCTTTTCCGCCGCCCGCAGCCGCAGCAGGGGGAGCCGGGCCTGGATGATGCGCCCCTCCTCCGTGGTCTTGGCCTCCCGTTCCGCCACCAGAGCTTCCGCGGCCTCGGCCGCCTGCTGGAAATTCCGTTCCTGGGCCCGGAGAAAGAACCCGCCAGCCAGGAGCAGCAGCCCCATGAGGCTGGCGGCGATCCAGACCGTGCCCCGGAAGATGCGGAGCCGGATAGCGTCCTGGATCTCCTGGGGCACCAGGTTGAGGCTCTGCCTTCGGCCCCGCTCCAGCTGGAGGCCCTGCTGGAGCACGGGCCAGAGGGCGGGCGCCAGCACCTGGACGGCAAGCCTCAGCCCCCCCTGCAGGCGGGTGGTGAGGGCGGTGCCCAGATCCTCGACGCCCACCACGAAGAGGGATTCGAAGGTGGCGCCCCGCTGCTTCTGCTTGTAGAACTGCAGCAGGCGGCTGACCTCCTCGAAGACCAGCTCGGAGGCGGCGTCATCCAGTTCGGGGAGACGGAAATTCCGGACCAGGGTCAGGGATCGGCCCCGGAAGATGAAGATATGGCCTTCCACACCAGGGTTGAGGGCCAGCACGAGACGGTTCGGGGGCAGTTCCCCACAGCGTTCGAGACCGCAGAGGAGGGCCCGCTGGAAGGGGGAGGCGAAGACCATGGAGAGGCCCGCCCCCTGCAAGGCCCCCAGCCAATCGTAGAGATCCCCCTGAGGCACCGTCGCCACCCAGAGGCAATGGCCGCCCTCGGCACTGGGATCGGGGTCGAGCGCGGCGGCGGAGGCCACCGGGTGGCCTCCGCCCTCGGCGATGGCGATGCGGGTCGCCACCTCCCGCTGTTCCCGGGGACTCAGGTAGGGCGCGTCCTGGCATTCGATGGTGACGCTCTGCTGCCCCAGCAGGAGTTGCACCTCGGTGCCCTTGGGAACCAGATCGCGAAGGGCGCTGGCCCAGGCCGAACGGCGCTCGGGGCCGGGAGGGGCCACGGGCAGGACGCCCAGCGCCTCCCCTTCGGGCGAGCGGAGCGTGGCCCCCCGATCATCGATCTGGAGCGTGAGTGTGGATTTCAGGGGGCGAGGGGACATGAGTTAGATACTTAAATGAAGGGGAAGCGTTTGCCCGGGGGCCAACTCATAAACGTAGGTGGTTGTAATTGTTGTCGTCCCTACGATATAGGAAATCGTGACTTGAAGGATGCCCGCAGGAATGCTCGAGAAAAGAAAGGAACCAGTTTTTCCTGCAGTTACGGACTGGGTCTTGACACCATTTCCGCTAGTCGCAGACGAAAGCGCTGATCCATTCTTCCACTGCACCGCAACCGTTACGCTCTGATCTGCCGCAGTCCCATTCAAGATTGTGATGGGCATACTTCCATTGTTGCTTGTGGCCGAGATTGGCGTCGAGGGATAGACAAGATCATCCCCTTGAGCCGCCGCGCTATTGATGGCGGTGTCAACGACTCCATTCAAGCCAGCGCAAAGAACCTGATAGCCAGAGGAAGCCCCAGTTACAATCCTGAGCCAGTAAGGTCTTCCCCAGGGATCCACGGGAACCTGGATTCCTCCGATCACTAGAGTCTGTCCACTCCAGTAAGGGCCATTCCAACCCCACTGAAAAACACTCCCATTTGGTCCATAGGGAGGCGTAAGGGGCAACGGTGTGGCGCCACTGTTCATCATCTTCCCAAGGTTGTAGATGTTGGGCGGCGCTATCGGAGCGAATCCGAAATCGGACCGCATGTTCGGCACGACCCGCTCTCTCGAACCGAAGAGGGTCTCGAAGGCCAGTTTCATTTCTGTGCGAACCCTCTGCTCCCTCTGCTGATTGAGCGCCTTCATCACCAGGGGCGCGGCGGCGGCGGCCATGATGGCCATGATGCCGATGGCCACGGCCGCTTCGATGAGCGAGAAACCTCGCGCGATCCTACCGGGACGATGCATTGACGCTCCCAATCAGTGTGTAGATCGGCAGAAGGATGCTCACGGCCACGAAGACCAGCACGCAGGCCAGGACCACGAGGATGATGGGCTCCAGGAGCTGGAAGAAGCGCTTGATGCCTGCGCGGACCTCGGCGTCGAAGTAGAGGCTCACCTTGCCCAGGGTGGCCTCCAGGTTGCCCGCCTCCTCGCCGATGGCCAGCATGCGCACCACCAGGGCCGGAAAGTAGCCCACGGAGGCCGCCATCACGGCCAGGCGCTCGCCCGCTTCCACGCCTTCGCGGATGCGGCGCACGCAGAGGCCCAGGCGGGCATTGCCCGTCACCTCCTGGCACTCCTTGAGCACCTGGACGATGGGAATGCCGGCGCGGTACTGGCCCACGAAGAAGGTGGCGAAGCGGGAGAGGCCCATGCGGGTCACGAGGGTGCCCAGCAGGGGCATGTGCAGCACACGGGTATCCCACCAGAGGCGGAAATCCGGCTTGCGCAGGGCCACCTTGAAGGCGAAATAGCCGCCCACACAAAGGGCGGCCAGGAGCCAGCCCCAGGTGGCGAACCCCTGGCCCAGCACCAGGAAGATCCGGGTGGGCAGGGGCATGGGGACGTTCAGCTCCTTGAGCATCTGGAGGATGACCGGCAGGGCGAAGGTGCTCACCACCAGCACCACCAGCGCCACGAGGCCCAGGACGATCATGGGATAGGTGGCCGCCTGCTGGACCAGACCCGCGAACTCCTCCTCCCATTCCACCAGGCGGATCACCTCGCGGATGGATTCGTCCATGCGCCCGCTGCTCTCGCCGGCGCGGATCATGCTCACGTGGAGGGGCTTGAAGAGGGTGGGATAGAGATCCAGGGCCTCGGAAAGGGTCGAACCCCCTTCGATGCGCCGCCGGATGTCCTGCAGGGCCGTGTCCACCGCCGGGTGCTCGGGCACGCGGTAGTCCTCCAGGGCCGCCAGGAGCGGCACGCCCGCCTCCACGTAGGAGCCCAGATGGACGAAGAAGGCGATGAGCTCCTTGCGCTTGATCTTGGGCCCCCGGAACCCCGCGCGGGTCCCGGCCTCCCGGGCCAGCTCCGCCTTCACCAGGAAGGCTCCGCCCTGGGCCAGCTCCCGGGCCAGGGCCGCCGGATCCGTGGCCACCTGGGTCCCCCGGAGCCGTTTGCCTCCCGGGGAGCGGGCCTCGTAGACGTAGGCGGGCATCTAGAGGGTCCCCCTCATGCTTCGTCCGCCATGGTGGCCAGGAGCGATTCCTCGAGGGTGGTGAGACCCTGCTGGGCCAGGGAGAGGGCGTGCTCGAAGAGGCTGGTCTTGCCTTCTTTGCGGGCCTGGGCCTCGATCTCGGCGAGTCCAGCCCCCGAGGCGATGAGCTCCCGAATGGCGGGGGTGACGAAGAGGAGATCGTGGATGGGGCGGCGTCCCCGGATCCCCGTGTGGGAACAGAGCTCGCAGCCCTTGCCCTTCTCCCACTTGCCCACCCGCTGGTGGGGCTTGAGCCGGGCCAGGGATTCCGATTCGGGCTCGTAGGGCTGGGCGCAGGCCTGGCAGTTCACCCGCAGCAGCCGCTGGGCGAGGACGCCCTGGAGGGCCGCGGCCAGTTCCAGCCTGGAGAGGCCCATGTCCTGGAGGCGGGGCAGGCTGGCCACGGGATCGTTGGTGTGGAGGGTGGAGAGCACCAGATGGCCCGTCATGGCCGCCCGCACGCCGATGGAAGCGGTCTCGCCATCCCGGATCTCGCCGATGAGGATGATGTCGGGATCCTGGCGCAGGATGGAGCGCAGCCCGGCGGCGAAGGTGAGCCCGGCCTTCACGTTCACCTGGACCTGGGTGAGGAGGGGCAGTTCGTACTCGACGGGATCCTCGACGGTGACGATGCAGCGGTCGGAGCCGTTGATGCTGTTGAGGGCCGAATAGAGGGTCGTGGTCTTGCCGCTCCCCGTGGGGCCCGTCACCAGGATCACGCCGTGGGGCCGGGTGAGCAGGATCCGGAACTGGTGGAAGACCCATTCCGGCATGCCCAGCTGATCGAGGCCCAGCACGAGCTTGGTCTTGTCCAGGAGGCGCAGCACCACCTTCTCGCCGTGGGTGTTGGGCAGGAAGCTGGCGCGCACATCGAAGCGCCGCTTGCCAAAAGAGTACTGGAACTTGCCGTCCTGGGGCAGCCGGGTCTCGGCGATATTGACTTCGGCCAGGATCTTGAGCCGGGCGATGACCGCCGCCTGCACGGCCTTGGGCAGGGTGGGGCCCTGCACGAGGCTGCCATCCACGCGGAAGCGGGTGAGCACCGTGCGCTCCACGGGCTGCACGTGCAGATCCGTGGCCCTATCGCGAGCGGCCTTGAGCAGCAGCTGGTCCACGAGGCGCACCATGGGCAGTTCCGCCTGGGCGTCCCGGACGTCCCCCACGGCGGCCTGGATGGCCTCCTCGATGACCTCTTCGATGGTCTTGCGCTCGCCGTAGGCCTCGTTGATCTTGGTCTGGATATCGTCCTCGGCGGCGCCCTTCACCTTCACCCGCAGGCGGGTGAGGCTTTCCAGTTCCGAGATCGCCTCGATATCGTAGATGTTGCCCATGGCCACGAGCAGTTCGCCGTTGCCCGCCGACAGGGGCAGCACCGTCAGACGCCGCGCCACGGATTCATGGACCAGGGCCAGCACCGCCGGCTCGATGTCGAAGTCCGAGAGTTCCACATAGGAGACGCCGCCCTGCTCGGCCAGCACGGCCGAGAGGGTCTGGGCCGTCAGCAGGCCCAGCTGGGTGAGGATCTCCCCCAGCATGGCCCCCGTGCGCTTCTGCTCCCGTACCGCCAGTTCCAGCTGACGCTCCGTGAGCACGCCCCGTTCCACAAGGCGCTCACCCAGCATTCGGCGGGGGGTCTCGGCCATCAAACGTCTCCTGGGTATGACTCAAGATACAACAAAGGCCCGCTCAACGCGGGCCTTTGCACAGGAAACGGGCCTCAGTTCACGCGGACGACGATATCGTCCTGAGACGCTACCGCCGCGGCGGTCTGGTTCCAGATGGCGGGATACCCGGTCGCCCCATGGGCGGCATTGGCCGCGAAGACCGCATGATCGGGGCCTGCGCAGATCACCCAGATGGGGGCCGTGGGAATGGCCTGGTCCGTGGCGTTGTAGCCCAGGATCACGTAGCGGCCGCCGAAGGGATCCGTGTTCTCGGCGACGTTGGTGGCGAGATAGGGTCCCTTGTAGGCGAATTCCGCCGTGGGGAGGGTGGCTGCCGGGTAGCCGAACATGGTCTGCAGTGCCCCAGCAGAGTTCAGGGAAAAGAGATTGGCGAAGCGGTTGCCCGTGGTCGCCCCGGCGATGCCCGTGGGGACGCCCACGACGCCGGCGGGGCCCGAAATCCAGGGCAGGGTGCCGACACCCGTGGCGCCACCGGGGCCGGGGGCGATGGGCCGACTGCCCGTGTCCTTGAGCTGGCTGGCGATGGCGGCGGCGATCACCTGGACATCGTTCCGGGCGCGGGCCACGCGAGCGTCGTTCAGGTTCTTGACCACCAGGGGCACGATGATGCCCGAGAGGATGGCCACGACCGCAATGGCCACGGCGGCTTCGATGAGGGTAAAGCCCTGGGTCTTGGTTCGAGTCATGAAAGTGCCTCCGGAAAAGGGTAAAGCAACGCTGATACCAAAGGGATCGGCCAGCTGGGAGAAAAACTTGAATTTTGGATTGGCGTTCCAAGCATCGGAGCCCTGGCATATTCCCCCCTGCCCCGCTACCATAGGCCTTGCGATCCACCGCGGGCGTAGTTCAGTGGTAGAACGTCAGCTTCCCAAGCTGAATGTCGACGGTTCAATCCCGTTCGCCCGCTCCAAAAAGGCAAGGCCCCCGTCAGGGGGCCTTCGCCGTTGGGGCGAACGGGATTGAACCTTCAGACCTTGGCGGGCGAATCCTCGATGGGCACGAGGGTGAGCATGGGGCTGTTGATCTCCAGGGTGGCGCCTTCCTCCACGTGAACGCAGGTCACCTTGGCGTTCATGGGGGCGGTGTACTCGTTCTGCATCTTCATGGCTTCGAGGATGAGGACGGGCTGCCCCTCCTCCACCGTCTCGCCCTCGTGGACGAAGAGCTTGACCACCTTGCCGGGCATCAGGGCCTTCATGAGGCCGCCCCCGGCCAGCTTGGCCCGGGCCATGGCGGCGGCGAGCAGGGTCTTGTGGGGGTCCTGGAGGGTGAACTCGTAGGCCCCGTCGTAGAGGCTGGCCCGGAAGCCGTGGAGGTCGGGATCCATGGTGCGGACCCGGTCGATGTTCACCCCCACGGAGTGCCCATCCATGATGATGGAGTAGCTGGTGGGCTCCACCCTCACGAGGTCCAGGGGGATCTCCTCGCCATCCCAGACCATGACCACGTTCCCATGGTGCCGGTGGATCTCGAGTTCGTGGGTCTCATCGCCGATCGTCAGTGTGCGTTTCATCGTTCCATCCTGCGTGCTTCAGAGTGAGGGGTTAGACGCGGTTGAACTTTCCGTGGCGCTTCCAGGTCTCGCCGGGACCATCGGCGCCCACGGGCTGCTGGGCCCGGCGCTCCTCCAGTTCCAGTTCGTCGAAGAGGGCGGCCGCCACGGCGAACTTCAGATTGGGCCCCAGGCCCTTCTGCTTCCACCAGGCATGGTCGAGGAGGTTCGTGCAGTACTCCCCCTTGAGGAAGGGCTTGTGCTCGGTGAGGGCCTTGTGGAAGGCCACGTTGTTGCGGACGCCGCCGATGCGGTATTCCGACAGCGCCGCGTGCATCCGGGCGAGGGCCAGATCCCGGTTGGGCCCCCAGGTGCTGAGCTTGGAGAGCAGGGGCGCGTAGAAGGCTGAGAGCTCCCAGCCGAAGAAGACCGCGTTGTCGTCCCGGACATTCCGGCCCGCCGGCGTGCGGAGGTAGTTGATGAGCCCTGCGCTGGGGGCGAAATCCCGGTTGGGATCCTCGGCATTGACGCGGCACTGGACCGCATGGCCCCAGAGGGGGATCTGTTCCTGGGTGAGGGGCAGCTTCTCGCCCCGGGCGACCCGGATCTGCCAGCGGACGAGGTCCTCACCGGTGATCCACTCCGTGACCGCATGGCCCCCCTGGATCCTGCAGGTCATCTCCAGGAAGTAGAAGTTGCGGTTCTCGTCCAGGAGGAACTCCACCGTGCCCGCGCCCACATAGCCCGCCTCCCGGGCGATGGCGATGGCCGCCTCCCCGAGGCGGATCCGGAGCTCCGGCGTCACGAAGGGCGAGGGAGCCTCCTCGGCCACCTGCTGGAAGCGGCGCTGGATCGACCCGTCCCGCTCCCACATGTGGACAAAGTTCCCATGGGTATCGCCGACGATCTGCACTTCGACGTGGCGGGGGTGGATCAGGGCCTTTTCCACGTAAACCCGCTCATCCCAGAAGCTGAAGATGGCGTCCCCCTTGACCCTGGGGAGAGCCCGGCGCAGTTCGCCCGGGGACTTCACCAGGCGCATGCCCTTGCCATCGCGGCCCAGGACAGGCTTCACCATGAGCGGGTAGCCCAGCTCCCCCGCCCTGGCCACCAGGCTCTCGTCATCGAGCGATTCGGCAATGGCGGGGAGAACCGGCACGCCCACCTTCTGGGCGAGTTCCCGGGCCTTCACCTTGTCGCCCATCAGCTCCAGGGTCTCGGGACTGGGGCCCACCCAGGTGAGGCCGGCCTCGATGATCCGGCGGGCCGCTTCGGGATCCTCGCTGATGAATCCGTAGCCGGGGTGGATGGCATCGGCTCCGGAGAGCCGGGCCGCCTCGATGAGCTTGTCCACCCGCATGTAGCTTTCCCGGGCAGGCGTGGGGCCGATGGGGTAGGAGCCCACGGCCAGACGGACATGCATGGACCCGCGATCGGAATCCGAGAAGACCGCCACGGTGGGAATCTCCATTTCCCGGCAGGTTCGGATGATCCGGCAGGCGATCTCTCCCCGGTTGGCGATGAGCAGCTTTGTGACAGGCATGGTTCCATCCTTCGCGAACTTCGACACCGTCCGGATCGGACGCAATGGGGCATCATAGGACGGTGCGAACTCCCAGCCTACCAAACCCGGCCCTCGCCTTCCTAGTTTCCATCCCGCTGAGCCTCGGAAGCCTGGCCTGCGCGAGGAAGGGCGACCCCGTTCCCCGGCCCCGCACCGAGGCCCAGGCCTGCCTGGCCCGCTGGGAGGGCATCCGGATCCTGGAGGTGACCCTCCCCTCGATGGATATCAAGGGCAATTCCCTAATCGGCCTCGAGGCCGTGAGGGTCTACCACCTGCCCCTGGGCAGCGCCCGGCCCAGTGCCAGCGAGGTGCTCACCAAGGGCGAAGTGCTCCTGGAACAGCGGCGTCCGGACCTGCCCTCCCCTGGGAAAAGCTTCCGCATGGATCTCAAGGGCATCGGGCGGCCTGCCGGATGGATCGTGGTCGTAGCCCTTCGCACGGGCAACGTGGTGGGCGCCCCCAGCACCACCCTCCCCTGGCTGCACCCGGCGCTCTGAACCGGAAGTCCTGGGGACTCGACCGGAAAAAGCTGAACCACAGAGAACACAGAGAAAAAGAGAGAGGGCGCAGAGAAAAGCAATCCTGGTTTTCCATTCTCTGTGTCCTCTGGGGTTCGTCTGTTTTTCCCACAGGTCAATCGAACCTGACAGCTACACCCGGTGTTCCAGGAAATCCCCCAGCCAGACCACCACAGCCTGGGCCAGCCGGTCCTTGGGCAGGGGGCCGATGGGCAGGCCCGCCCCCCGGGCCGTGACCGGCGTCAAGGTGTTGGCCTGGGCGCCGAAGCCTCGGCCGCCGGAGATATCGTTGACCAGCACCGCGTCGAGCCTCTTCTGCTGGAGCTTGGCCGTGGCATGGGCCAGGTGGTCTTCGCTCTCGGCGGCAAAGCCCAGGGCCCACTGCTCGGGGCGGCGCTCTGCGGCCAGGGTCGCCAGGATATCGGGTGTCCGCACCAGCGTCAGTGTTTCGGCCCCCTCCTGCTTCTTGACCTTCTGCGCCGAGAACACTTCGGGACGCTGGTCCGCCACGGCCGCCGCCGCCACGACACCGGCCATCCGGGGCCAGAGCGCCCGGCAGGCCGCCAGCATCTCTTCGGCACTGCGGACCCGGGTGGTCTCGATCCCCGGCGGAGCGGGCAGATCTCCCCCCAGGACCAGATGCACCTGGGCGCCCGCGCTGCGCAGGGCCCGGGCCAGTTCGACGCCCATGGCCCCGCTGGAGCGGTTGGTCAGGGTGCGGACGGGATCCAGATCCTCCCGGGTCGGGCCGGCAGTCACGAGGATGGGGATTCCCTCCAGGGCCGGATGGCGAGGACCCGAGCAGGCCTCGATGGCCTCCAGGATCGCCTCCACTTCCGCCAGTTTGCCGGTGCCCTCCTCGCCGCAGGCCAGGAGCCCCTCGGCGGGTTCCACCATGAGATGACCGAAGCCGCACAGGGTGGAGACATTGGCCCGCACGGCCGGATGGGCCCACATGGCCTTGTTCATGGCCGGGGCCCAGAGCACTCTTGCCGTGGTGGCCAGGAGGATGGTGGAGAGCAGATCATTGGCCAGACCGTTGGCCGTCTTGCCCAGGATGTCGGCCGTGGCGGGAACCACCGCCACCAGCTCCGCCCAGCGGGCCAGATCCACATGCTCGACCTTGGGATTGGCTCGCCATTCGTGGTACTCGGGATTGGCCCCGAAGCAGGGTTCCCCGGTCAGGGTCGCCAGCGTCAGGGGGGTGATGAAGCGGCTCCCGGCCTCCGTGAGGCAGCAGCGAACTTGGTGGCCGCGCTTCACCAGTAGCCGGGCGAGCTCACAGGCCTTGTAGGCCGCAATGCCTCCCGTCACACCCAGCAGGATCTTCATCGAGTGCTCTCCGATCCCGCCCATGGTACCGCGCCCTGCGCGGCTCCTTTCAGCCTTTCCCGTTTATTTCCGCCGACCCCCGTGCTACACTGGTCAGCTTCGAGGACCGCCCATGACCCAACGCCCTGTTGTTCGCATTCCTGAAGAGATCGGCAACAAGTACCGCTTCGTGATGGTGGCGGGCAAGCGCTGCGAACAGCTCCAGCGTGGCGCCTACCCCAAGGTCGAAGTGATCGTGCCCGTCAACAAGCTGGGCCAGGCCCAGGACGCGCCCAAGCTCGCCTCCTTCTGGTCCCAGTTCGCCGTGAAGGAAGTCGAGGAGAGCCGCATCGCCTTCGAGACCCCCGAGATCACCATCTTCGACTACACCACCGAGGTCCCCATCTCGGTCGAATAGACCAACCTGGGGAACGGGAAAAGGGCCGGGATCATCCCGGCCCTTTTCCATGCGCCTCAGGACCGTTCATGCTCCAGGCTGAACCGGTAGCGCCAATCGTGTTCAGTCGGAAAAATGACGCACCCCGCCACCATCGGCACCAGGATGAGCCCCAGCGAGAGGCTGGCCAGCCCGGGGCCGAAGGTGAATCCCAGCACGAGACCATATACCGCAATGGACTCGAGGAATAGGCAGGTGAGGAGATGCCTGACCCTCAAGCGAACGAAGACCGAGGGTTCTTTGAACTTGAATTGCTTCAAGAGCAGCTCCGGCAGGATCGCGGAGGCCACCAGCGTGAGCCCGGAAAGCGATAGGAGGCCATAGACGAGCGGGGATTTCCAGGGAACCATCCCGAAGCCGGAGAGGAAGCCCCCTGCGCCTCCGTGAAGAATCAGGAAATTGTATAAAAAAAGAATGATCAACGGAGTCCCGAAACATAGGGAAATCCATATGATCCGTGCAGCCATCAGGGATTCCTGGAGGGATTTCTCCTGATCTGGATTCAATGTCATAGCGACTCGATTCCGTTATAGAAATGGGCCGAAAGCGGGCTTATTTTGGCAGCTTTTCGACCATGGTGGTTAATTGCAAACCGCGGGCGGGGAGATGGCCGCCCGAGGCCATGATAGCGGTCCCGACCCCCATTCCGGCAGGGTATCGAAAAGGCACCGCTCGCCCTGGAGAGATATTTCAACAATCGATGAAATTCTTCTTGCCCTGGGGCACGGACGGCATCAATATTCAACAGCTGTTGAAACCGGAGTCCCCTTGCCCCATTCCCCCTCCCCCCGCCCCCGGGGCCCCAAGGCCACGAAGGTCCACCAGGAGCACATCCTGGATGCCGCCCAGGCCGTGTTCGCCCGGGAAGGCGTCCAGGGCGCCAGCATTCGCGCCATCGCCCGGGAGGCGGGCTGTGATCCATCCCTCCTCTACTACCACTTCCTGGGCAAGGAGGGCATGTTCGAGGCCCTCCTGGATCGCACCTTCGGCCCCGTGGTCCGCGAACTGTTGACGCTCTGCGATGCCCAGGACCCCCGCAGCGTGGCCGAGCGCCTCTGGGGGGTCATGGGCATCTACCACGCGCACCTGGGGCAGAATGCCGGCCTGCTCGGCCTGGTCCGAGGGGAGATCGTCCGGGGCGCCGAGAGCATGCAGGAGAGCATCACCCAGCGCGTCCTCCCCGCCCTGGAGGCCATCGGGGGCTTGATCCGCCTGGGCATGGCGCGAGGCGAGATCCGGGAGGACACCCACCCCCTGTTCACCACCTTCTTCCTGGCCCGCATGGAACTGGAGATCCTGGACCTGATCCCCGCCCTGGGGCCCCGCATCGCGGGCATTCCTGCGGATCTTGCCCTCCCCCTGGCCGAGCTCGCCTGGTTCCGCCTCTTCTGGCGGGGCATCGCCACGCGGCCCGAGGAGGCTCTGCCCTTCCTGCCCGAAATCAAGGAGACCCGCCCATGAAACGAGAAATCCGGATCCTTCCCCTCGCCTCGAAAGCGCTCATGGGCGCAACAGCACTCCTGATCGTCTCCTGTGGGGCGAACAGGGAGACCCGTCTCAGGCTCTCGGGCAATATCGAAGTGGTCCAGGTGGAGGCCAGCTTCCGCACGGCGGGCAAGGTCCTGGAACGCCCGGTGGACGAAGGCCAGACCGTGCAGGCCGGCCAGCTCCTGGCCCGCCTGGACGCCCGGGACCTGGAACAGCAGGTCGCCATGCGCCGGGCGGACGCCAGCACGGCCAAGGCCGCCCTCGGCGCCCTGCTGGCGGGATCCCGCAGGGAGGAGATCGAGGCCTCCAAGGCCGCCCTCGAACAGGCCAGCGCCGAGCTCCGGAGACTGGAGCCCGACGAGATCCGCATCCGGGATCTCCGGGAGAAGGGCATCGTATCCACGCGCGACTTCGAGGCCACACGGGCCGCCCTCGAGGCCGCCCGGGCCCGGGTCCGCCAGGCCGACCAGCAGTTCACCCTCGTGCGGAAGGGCCCCCGCAGCGAAGACATCGACCAGGCCCGGGCCCGCTGCGACCAGGCCCAGCAGGCCCTTGGCCTGGCCCAGACCCAGCTGGGATACGCCACCCTCACGGCTCCCACCTCCGGCGTGATCCTCTCCAAGAACATCGAGCCCATGGAGTACGTCGCTCCCGGCACCTCCGTGGTCACTCTGGCGGATCTGGGCCAGGTCTGGCTGCGAGCCTACGTCGAAGAAACGGACCTGGGTCGCGTGAAGGTGGGCCAGAAGGCCTTCCTCACCACGGACAGCTACCCGGGAAAGCGCTACGAAGGCCGGGTCTCCTTCCTGGCCTCCCAGGCGGAATTCACGCCCAAGAGCGTCCAGACCCGCAAGGAGCGCACGAAGCTCGTCTACCGCATCAAGATCGAGTTCCCCAACCCCGCCATGGAGCTCAAGCCCGGCATGCCCGTGGACGCCGAGATCGCCCTGGAAGGCCGCTGATGGAGACCGTCCGGACCCAGGCCCTGACGCGCCGCTTCGGGGAGGAGGTGGCCCTGGACCAGCTGACGCTGGGGGTAGAGGAAGGGGAGATATTCGGGCTCGTAGGGCCGGACGGGGCGGGCAAGACCACCACCATGCGCCTGCTGACGGGCATCCTCGAGCCCACCTCCGGCGAGGCCTGGGTGGACGGCCTCCACGTCGTGCGGGACGCGGAACCCATCAAGGACCGCATCGGCTACATGGCCCAGCGCTTCGGCCTCTACCCGGACCTCACGGTGCTGGAGAACATCGATTTCTACGCCGATCTCTACGAGGTGCCCAAGGTGGGCCGAAACGAGCGGGTGGAGCGGCTCCTGGCCTTCAGCAATCTCACCCCCTTCACGCGCCGCCGGGCGGGCAATCTCTCCGGGGGCATGAAGCAGAAGCTGGGCCTCGCCTGCGCGCTCATCCACACGCCCCGGGTGCTCTTCCTGGACGAGCCCACCAACGGCGTGGACCCGGTCTCGCGCCGGGACTTCTGGCGCATCCTCTACCAACTCCAGCAGGAGCGCGTGACCATCTTCGTCTCCACCTCTTACCTGGACGAGGCGGAGCGCTGCAACCGCATCGGCCTGCTCCACCAGGGCCGACTCCTGGCCTGTGACACCGTGGACGGCGTGAAAGGGCTCCTGAAGGGCGCCCTCCTGGAGGTGCGCTGCGACACCCCCCGGCAGGCCGCGACCCTCCTGCGCGCCTCCGCCCTCGGCACCGTGACCCTCTTCGGGGATCGCATCCACGTGCTGGCCGACGACGCGGATCGCGGAAGGCAGGCCATCGAAGCCGCCCTCCGCACCGCGGGCATCCCCTGCCAGGGCATAGTCGTGATCGAACCCACCCTCGAGGATGTCTTCACCTCGGCCATCCCCGGAGGTGATCATTGAGGGATACGAAGCCCAGCGTTTTCCCGAAGCCTGTTGTGGGAATCGCCCGGGGCCCAGTGAACGCCAAGCAGGTGATTCCCTCCTCGCCGGGTCCCGGCTTCGCAGGCGCCACTGGAGCCTGCTGCGCCACCCGGCGGTCGGGAGGTGCAGCGTGACCGATTTCGCCGTCACACTGCGGAACCTGGAGCGGCGCTTCGGGGACTTCATCGCCGTCAATCGCATCAGCCTGGATGTGCGCCGGGGGGAGATATTCGGCTTTCTGGGGCCCAACGGCGCGGGCAAGTCCACCACTATACGAATGCTCTGCGGCCTCCTGGAACCCTCCGGGGGCAGCGGCACCGTGGCGGGCTTCGATCTCCTCACCCAGCGCGAGGAGATCAAGCGGAGCATCGGCTACATGAGTCAGAAGTTCAGCCTCTACGACGACCTCACGGTTGCGGAGAACATTGATTTCTACAGCGGCATCTACGGAATCCCCGGCGAACGGAAGGCCGAGCGGAAGGCCTGGGTGCTGGAGATGGCCAAGCTCCAGGAACACCGGAGCTCCCGCACGGGCCTGCTGCCGGGGGGCTGGAAACAGAGGCTTTCGCTGGGCTGCGCCCTGCTCCACGAACCTCGCGTTCTCTTCCTGGACGAGCCCACCTCGGGGGTGGATCCCCTCAGCCGGCGCACCTTCTGGGACCTCATCTACGATCTGGCCGGCCGCGGCGTGACCGTCTTCGTCACCACCCACTACATGGAGGAGGCCGAATACTGTGACCGCCTGGGCCTCATCTACCGGGGCGAACTCGTGGCCCTGGGGACGCCCTCGGAGATGAAGGGACACCTCATGGCCGACCAGGTGCTCTGCGTCTCCTGCGACCGCGCCCACGAGGCTCTGGGCGTGGCTTCCAGCGTGGAAGGCGTGCGGGACGCGGCCCTCTTCGGCCGGGATATCCATCTCATGACCGAAGACGCCGATGGCCTCGCGCCCCGCCTGCGTCAGGCCCTGGGTGCGGCGGGCTTCCAGGTGGGCACCCTGGAGCGCATCACCCCCTCCCTGGAGGATGTCTTCGTCTCGCTCATCGAGGCCCGGGACCGGGCCGACGGCGCCCAGAAGGAGTTCACATCGTGAGCGCGATGAACGCTCGCCGCCTGATCGCCGTGGCCCGGAAGGAATTCCTGCACGTGCTGCGGGACCCGCGGGCCCTGGGCATCGCCATCGTCCTTCCCATGATCATGCTGATGATCTTCGGGTACGCCCTCACCATGGACCTGGATCGGGTGCCCCTGACCGTCTGGGACCAGAGCCGCACACCCCAGAGCCGGGAGCTGGTGGGCCGATTCGAAGGGTCTCGCTATTTCTCCGTGGTGTCCCGGGCCGAAAACTACATGGAGGTGGAAGAGGCCATCGATCACGGCCGAGCCCTGATGGCCCTGGTGGTCCCCGTCGATTTCGGGAGGCGGGTGGCCTCGGAGCGGAAGGCCCAGGTCCAGATCCTGGCCGATGGCAGCGACGCCAACACCACCACCCTGGCCCTCTCCTATGCCGAAGCCATCGTGCGCACGTACTCCCAGGAGATCCTGGTGGAGAAGGCCCGGCGCCTCACAGGCCGAGCCCCTGCCCTGCCCCTGGAACTGCGGCCCCGGGCCTGGTTCAACCGGGATATGGAGTCCCGGATCTTCATCGTGCCCGGCCTCATCGCCGTGATCATGATGCTCATCGCCGCCCTGCTCACGTCTCTCACCGTGGCCCGGGAATGGGAGACGGGCACCATGGAGCAGCTCATCTCCACCCCCGTCCGGAGGAGCGAGCTGATCCTGGGCAAGCTCGCGCCCTACTTCGTCATCGGCATGGTGGACATGCTGCTCTCCGTGCTCGCGGGACGCTTCCTCTTCGATGTGCCCATCCGGGGCAGCCTCCTCCTTCTCTTTGGAGTCTCGGCCGTCTACCTGGTGGGAGCGCTTTCCCTGGGAATCTTCATCAGCACCTTGGCCAAGAGCCAGCTCCTGGCCAGCCAGGCGGCCTTCGTGGCCACTTTCCTCCCGGCCTTCCTCCTATCGGGCTTCATGTTCGATATCGGAAACATGCCGAAGGCCATGCAGGTGGTCACCTACTTCATCCCCGCCCGGTACTTCGTCACCTTCCTGCGGGGCCTCTACCTCAAGGGCACGGGGCTGGCCCAGCTGTGGCCCGAGTGCCTGCTCATGGTGACCTTCGGGGCCCTCATGCTCCTGCTCGCCATCCACAGTTTCAAGAAGCGCCTGGCCTGAATCCGACATCACAAAGCCACAAAAGATGAACCACAGAGAACACAGAGGAAGAAGGAGGACGCAGAGGAAAAGAATGTGAATTCACCCAACCCGTTTTTCTCTGTGGTCTCTGTGGTTCGTTTTTTCAACACCGGTTCAAACAAAATTCCCGGGGATGCCACCCATGCTCGAACGCCTGTACCGCATGCTCATCAAGGAGTTCATCCAGGTCCTCCGGAACCCTAGGATGCGGGCCGTGATCTTCGTGGTGCCCGTGGTCCAGGTGCTCGTCATCGGCTACGCGGTGAGCACGGATGTGCGCCACGTGCCCATGGCCGTCTTCGATCTCGACCGCACCCCCGCCAGCCGGGACCTGCTGGCCCGCTTCGAGGGTTCCGGCTGCTTCGACATCGTGCGCCGGATCACCTCGGAATCCGAGATCCGGGAGGTGCTGGATTCCGGAGAGGCCAAGACCGTGCTGCAGCTCAACCGCGGCTTCGCCGAGGACCTGGAAGGGGGCCGCAGCGCCTCGGCCCAGCTCCTGCTGGACGGCTCGGACTCGAACACCGCCAGCGTCGTCCTGACCTACGCCTCCAACATCACGGCCGATTTCAACCGCGCCATCATGACGCAGCGATTCTCGCGAACGGCGGGCCTGCGCCTGGAGGCCGACCCCGTGGCGCTGGTCTGGCGAGCCTGGTTCAACCCCAACCTGGAGAGCCGCAACTTCTTCGTGCCGGGGGTCCTGGCCATGCTCGTGGCCGTGGTCTCCATCATCCTTTCGAGCATGGCCATCGTGCGCGAGCGGGAGATCGGCACCATGGAGCAGATCATGGTGACTCCCATCGGGCGCCTGGAGTTCATCCTGGGCAAGACCATCCCCTTTGCCCTCATCGGCTTCATCGACGTGGCCCTCATCACTCTCATGGCCGTGTTCTGGTTCCGGGTGCCCCTCCTGGGCAATCCCCTGACCCTCTTCTTCGGCACGGGACTCTACCTGCTCAGCACCCTTGGGGTGGGCCTCTACATCTCCACCGTGAGCGCCACCCAGCAGCAGGCCATGATGACGGCCTTCTTCTTCATGCTCCCGGCCTTCATGCTCTCGGGCTTCGTCTACCCCATCGCCAATATGCCCCAGGTCGTGCAGTGGCTCACCTATCTGAACCCCCTGCGCTACTACCTCGTGATCATCCGGGGGGTCTTCCTGAAGGGCCTTGGGCTGCATGTGCTCTGGCCCCAGATGCTGGCCCTGGCCGCCCTCGGCAGCGCGATGCTGGTCCTCGCTGCCGGGCGCTTCAGGAAGACCATGGCGTGAAAGGGCCGCGGGAAACCCGCGGCCCTTTCATTCCAAATCATGCGTTTGGTTCAGCCGATTCGCCTCCAGCGAGCGGCCCATTCCGGCATTTCGAGCCGCGGCACTGCACAGTTTGGGCTGCGCCCAAGCCTGTGCCGCGCCGCTCTACGCCGCCCGCCAGGTGGCGGTCGGCTACTCGAATTGCACGATCCCGACTCAGTCGAAGAGGTTGATGAAGTAGGCGTCCAGCTTGCCCGTTCCGTCGGGAATGCCGTAGACCCGCACCTTGGTGCCATTCACCAGCTTGGCGCTCCATTCGCCCTCGGTGGCCAGGGGATGGACGCTCACGATCATCCCGGCCTTGGAAAATTCGGTCACAAGGGGCATCGACCCCGCCGCAGGATTCAATTTCACGGTCAGCGCACTCGGCGTGGAAGTTCCGTCAGGCGTGTAGGTGACGGACATCGTGCCGCTGCTGTAGGCGCCGGTGATGGTCTGCATGGCACCGGAAAGCTGGGTGGGCAGGAACACGGCGACCTTGGCGGCCCAGGTGCTGTTTCCCCAGTTGAGGGTGCTCATGCCCCGGGCCCGGGGCCCCGAAGCCGGCAGGGCCTTGGCGATGAAGGCGCCGAGGTCCGTGGAGGCAGTCGTGGGGAAGGTGAAGTTCCACCAGGAGAAACCGGCATCGTAGCCCAGGGTGCGGATGTCCGCGGTGCCATCGGCCAGGAAGGCCTTGGTGTAGGTGAAGCTGCTGGCATCCGCAGCCGTGATATCACCCTCGAAGACCCCCCGCTGGATATCCACCGAGGCGGCCACCAGCGGCGTCGCCAGGGGATCCACTACGGTGACCTCCACCTTGAAGCCCCGGGCCAGATTGGCGAGGAAGGAAGGGCCCGTGCCGATGGCGGTGCTGCCGCCCTGGAAGAAGAACTGGGTGTTCGCGTCGATCTGGAGGGTCGTCGGCGCGCCGTTTTCCCGGAGTACCCTGATCTGGTTGAGGGTGCCATCGACCCTCACGATGTGACCCTCGGGCGCCTGGCGGGGCAGTTTGGCCGTATCGCTGCTGTACCACACCCGGACCGCCGTGAGGCTGCCATCGGACTGGAAGCGAGCGGTGGCCCGGGCGTACTTGGTCGCCGTCAGACCGGCAGGCACCGTGAAGGAGGCGTTGGGCACCACGGGAGCCACATCCAGGTCATAGAACAGGGACTTGTTCGTGGCGTCCACCAGCAGGGTCCTGTCCTTGCCATGCTCGGTGTGGAGCACGAAGGACTTGGCATCCGTCGCCACGGAGTTCACCTGGCCCCGCAGGTGGCGCAGGTAGACCTGGTTCAGGGCGTGATGGGGCTTGTGGCGCACCTGGAAGTTGAGGGTATAGACCGTGGTCCCGCCCAGGTTGTGAGCGACCACGAAGAGCGGGTGGGCCAGATCGAAGTCCACCTGCACGGCGTTGGGCTGCCCCTCGACCACGGTCAGGGGACTGGAGAGGGTCACCGGCAGGGTCACCAGTTTGGTCGAAGGATCGGCCCCCCGGACGATGATCTGGCTGGCGGGGATCTGGGCGCTTCCGTCCGAGGGCACCAGATCGATGTTGCTGGGATCCCCGTCCACCTGGATGACCAAGCGATCGTAGGTTCCTGCGGGGATCTGGGCAATGCCCAGCAACTCCGTCAGTTCGTCCAGGTCCACCAGGTTCAGCTTCGTGGTGTCGCCACTGCCGTCGTAGAAAGTCACGGCATTGGAGGCCGCACCGCCCGCGGGGATGAGCATGGCCTTGCGGATGATGACGCCGATGTTGGACCAGCTGTCCGTGGTGGCATCGGTCACCAGGAAGGAGACGGGGGCGGTGCCAGGCGCGGGGGCTGGCGGGACCTCGCTGCGGCTTCCCCCGCAGGCGAGGAGGAGGGCGAGGGACGTGACACCGGCGAGGGCCAGGGCGAGAGAAGGGAGGGAACGGGTGCTGCGGCTCATGGGCACCTCCGAGGGACCGTCCGCGGCCCCAGGAAGGAGCCGGTGATCAGTCGACCCGGGTATAGAGCCCCCCCTTCCTGCCAGGGTTTAAGGCGGTGAAAAATAATTGGCCCTCCCTTCCGCTTCGCCCGGGAAGGGCGCCGACCCCGGCCCCGGGTACACTGAGCCGTGGAGAAAACCATGCCCGGCCTGAACCTGCCCCTGCAGCGCTACATCACCGATGCCCGCCTCCTCCCCATCTGCGAGAAAGTCCTGGGGGGAGAGCGCCTCTCCTTCGAGGACGGGCTCCTGCTCTATGACACGCCCGACCTCACGGGCCTGGGCGCCATGGCCCACCACGTGCGGCTCCAGAAGCACGGCCTCAAGTCCTACTACGTCGTCAGCCGCCGCCTCTCCTACACCAACATCTGCTACACCCACTGCCAGTTCTGCGCCTTCCAGGCCAAGCCCGGCGACCCCCGGGCCTACGCGCTCAGCGCCGAGGACATTATCCGCGAACTGGAGAAGCCCGAGAACCTGGGCGTGCGCGAACTGCACATGACCTCTGGCCACAACCCCAAACTCAACATCGAGTACTTCGAGAACCTCTTCCGAGCCATCAAGGCGCGCTTCCCCGAGATCCATCTCAAGGTCTTCACCATGATCGAGATGGACTACTACGCCCGGGTCTCGGGCCTCAGCGTCGAGGCCTTCCTGGATCGCTGCGTGGCCGCGGGCCTGGAGAGCTGCCCCGGCGGCGGCGCCGAGATCTTCGACGAAGGCATCCGGGAACAGATCTGCATCGGGAAAAAGGAAGCCGATGTCTGGCTGCGTGTGGCCGAACTCTGCCACCGCAGGGGCATCCCCACCAACTGCACCATGCTCTATGGCCACATCGAGGAGCCCAGGCACCGCGTGGATCATCTGCTGCGGCTGCGGGAACTCCAGGACCGCACCCATGGTTTTCTCGCCTTCATCCCCCTGGCCTACCAGATCGAGGACAACGAACTGGGCCGCACCCACGTCATCCATGAGACCACCGGCGTCCAGGACCTGCGGGAGATCGCCGTGGCGCGCCTGCTCCTGGACAACGTGCCACACATCAAGGCCTACTGGGTGATGATCACCGAGGGCCTGGCCCAGGTGGGCCTGAACTACGGAGCCGATGATCTGGATGGTACCGTGATCGAGGAAGAGATCGCCCATCTCGCCGGGGCCAAGACGCCCCAGGGCCTCACGAAGGGGGCGCTGGAGCGCTTCATCCGCGAGGCCGGCTTCGAGGCCCTGGAGCGGGATAATCTCTACAAGACCTACACGACGGCGTAGCTATTTCCGCACCACCAGCACCAGGCCCGCCAGGGTCAGGGCGACCCCCAGGAGACGGCCCGGGGAGAGGCCCTCCCTGAAATAGGCGACCCCCACGGGCACCAGGATGAGGGCGGAAAGGCCGCTCACGGCCGCGGCGGTCCACTGGAGCCCCCCTCCCCGGCGATAGACCAGGAGGAAGCCCAGCTCGATGAGCACGGCGCCCACCCCCAGGATGAGGACCGGCAGACTGAAGGCCGGTGCGGTCCAGATGGCCTCGCCGGGCGCGCGGAAGAAGGGCATGGCCAGGGTCGCCAGCAGGAAGGCCACGGCATAGCCCCCCATCAGCAGGGCCATGGGATTGACCGTGGAGGGCAGAGTCTTCTGTCCCATGTGGTAGACGGCATGTCCCAGCGCCGCGAGGCCCAGGCAGAGGTACAGCGGCTTCATCGGCAGGCTCCAGCGACCTCTAAGGATATCCGGAGCCGCCGAACTAGGCTCCGGCCTTCGCCAGCCTCAGTTCCTCCACCAGGGCGGGCAGGAGCTGGTTCACATCGGTGACGATACCCAGATCGGCATATTCGAAGATGGGGGCGTCCATCTTCTTGTTCACCGCCACGATGTACTGGGAATCCTCCATGCCCGCGATGTGTTGGATCATGCCCGAGATGCCGCAGGCGATGTAGAGATCGGGCCGCACGGTCTTGCCCGTCTGGCCCACCTGGCTCTCGGAGCCCACCCAGCCCTCATCCACCGCCGCCCTGGAGGCCGCGACCATGCCCCCCAGCTCAGTGGCCAGTCCCTGCAGCCGACCGAAGTTGTCCCCACTGCCCATGCCGCGGCCCCCGGCCACCAGCACGGAGGCCTCCTCGATGTTCTTGAGGGTGGCCCGCTCGGTCACGACTTCCAGGATCTCCACGTTCAGGTCATCGGGCCCCAGTTCCGGGGAGAAGACGAGGACTTCACCCTTCCGCTGGTCATCCCGCTCCCGCTTGCGCATCACGCCGGGGCGCACCGTGGACATCTGGGGGCGGTGTTCGGGACAGATGATGGTGGCCATGATGTTGCCCCCGAAGGCGGGCCGGGTCATGAGGAGATTCCGGGAACCGTCCTCGATCTCCAGGGAGGTGCAATCCGCCGTCAGCCCCGTCTTAACCCGGGCGGAGACCCGCGGGGCGAGATCCCGTCCCAGGGTCGTGGCCCCCACGAATCCGATGCCGGGCTTGAAGGCCTCGATGACCTGGGCCAGGGCCTTGGTGTAGGGCTCCGTCCGGTAGATTTCCAGATGGGGGTGATCCACCAGGATGACCCGGTCGGCCCCCTGGGCGATGAGGTCGGCACTGTGGGCCTCCGTCAATCCACTCCCGATGAGCACCGCCGTCAGCGGCTCCTCGAGCCTGTCGGCGATCTCCCGGCCGATGCCCAGCAGCTCGAAGACCACTTTCTGGATCTGGCCGTTCCGCTGTTCCGCGAACACCAGGACGCCGTGGTAGCTCGAAATATCCATGGCCCGCTCCGCGCTCAGATGATGAATTTCTCTTTCAGTTTCTCGACGATGATCCGGGCGCCTTCGCGGGGGTTCACGTCGTAGACCTTCCCCGCGGACTTGGTGCCCTTGGTGTAGGACTTCTTCACCCGGGTGGGGGACCCCTTGAGGCCGATCTGGGAACGGTCCACATCGAGATCCTCCACGGTCCAGACGGGGATGTCCCTGCGGAAGGCGTCGTAGACGCCCCCCACGGACATGTAGCGGGGCTCGTTCATGTCCTTGAGCACCGTAATCAGGCAGGGCATCGCCACCTTGATGCGGTGGTACCCGTCCTCGAACATCCGCTTGACGAGGATGTGCGGACCGGCCAGTTCCAGCTCGTTGACGTAGCTCACATGGGAGATGCCCAGGTGCTCGGCTATCTGGGGACCCACCTGGGCCGTGTCCCCATCGATGGCCTGGCGGCCGCAGATGATGAGATCGAAGCCCAGGCGCCGCAGGGCCGAGGCCAGCGTGATCGAGGTGGCCCAGGTGTCCGCCCCGCCGAAGCGCTTGTCCGACACCAGGACCGCCTCGTCCGCTCCCATGGCGAGGGCCTCCCGCAGGGCGACCTCCGCCTGGGGGGGCCCCATGCTGAGCACCGTCACCGTGGCGCCCATTTGGTCTTTCAGCGCCAGGGCCGCCTCCAGCCCACTCTTGTCATCGGGGTTGATGATGCTAGGGACGCCTTCGCGGATCAGCGTTCCGGTGACGGGGTCGATGCGGACTTCCGTGGTGTCGGGAACCTGCTTCATGCACACGACGATTTTCATCTGCTTGCCACCCTTCAGCGGAGCTCTAGCGGAGCATTGAAGCGGAAATGACCATGCGCTGGACCTCCGAGGTGCCCTCGTAGATCTCGGTGATCTTGGCGTCGCGCATCATGCGCTCGACGGGGTATTCCCGGGTGTAGCCGTAGCCGCCGTGGAGCTGCACGGCCCGGGTCGTCACATCCATCGCGGTCTCCGAGGCGAAGAGCTTTGCCATGGCCGCCTCCACGCCGTAGGGCAGCTTGGTGTCCTTGTGGGAGGCCGCGCGATAGACCAGCAGCCGCGCCGCATCCGTCCGGGTCTGCATGTCCGCCAGCTGGAACTGCGTGTTCTGGAACGCGGAGATGGGCTTGCCGAACTGCTTGCGCTCCTTGGTGTAGGCCACGGTGGCATCGATGGCCCCCTGGGCCAAGCCCAGGGCCTGGGCGGCGATGCCGATGCGCCCGCCATCCAGGGTCTTCATGGCGATGCCGAATCCGCCCCCCTCCTTGCCCAGGAGGTTTTCCAGGGGCACCTGCACGTTCTCGAAGATCAGTTCGCAGGTGGCGGAGCCGCGGATCCCCATCTTCTCTTCCTTCTTGCCCACCCGGAACCCGGGCATGCCCTTTTCCAGGATGAAGGCCGAGATTCCGCGAGTCCCCTTGGCCTTGTCCGTCATGGCGAACACGATGTAGAGCTCTGCATAGTCGGCGTTGGTGATGAAGATCTTGCTGCCGTTCAGCAGGTAGTGATCGCCCCGGTTTTCGGCGGTGGTCTGCTGCCCGCCCGCGTCCGTGCCCGCATTGGGTTCCGTGAGCGCGAAGGCGCCCAGCTTCTCGCCCTTGGCCAGAGGCACCAGGTATTTCTGCTTCTGGGCCTCGGTCCCGAATTCGAAGATCGGTGCGGCGCAGAGGGATGTGTGGGCCGAGAGGATCACGCCGGTCGTGCCGCAGGCCTTGGAGAGTTCCTCGACGGCCATGGCGTAGGCGAGGTTGTCCCCGCCCTGACCCCCGTATTCCTTCGGGAAGGGAATCCCCATGAAGCCGAAGCGCACCATCTTCCGGACGGTTTCCTGGGGGAACCGCTCCTGCTCGTCGACCTCCTTCGCCAGGGGCCGCACCTCGTCCTGGGCGAAGGCCCGGTACATCTGGATCAGAAGCCTGTGTTCCCGATCAAGCTGAAAGTGCATCTGCGACCCCGGCGGATTTTCGGCTCGGCCACGCCCCATCGGAGGCAGAGGCGGCGCTCTTGCGCTGCTTGCCCCTGGGCACCACGCAGGTCCCCACGGCCCGGCAGACCACGATGGGTTCCGCCAGGGCGTCCGCGGCGGATTCGTTGATATCGGCCCTCGGCACGATCACCTTTCGCGCCTCGAAGGTCATTTTCCGGGAGGAATTGCCCACCTGGATGATCTCTCCCGAGGCCTCGATGAAATCCCCGGCGAAGACCGGCGCCAGGAATTCGATCTGCTCATAGGCCGCGAAGAGGCCTTCGTCACCGTCCTGGAGGATCAGGAGCTCCGTGGCCACATCTCCGAACAGCTGGAGCATCCGGGCCCCGTCCACCAGATTGCCACCGTAATGGGCATCATGGCTGCTCATCCTCAGTCTGATCATCGACCTGTGCGTGGACACGGATTCCCTCCAGGCTCTGGAATTGGGACAGCCTCACGGCGGCGGAGCTGACCCGCCTGGCCCTTGCCCCCGCCGCGAGGCCCCTGGGGGAAGGTTCGAGCAATTCGTCTCGATAAAAAATTATCGATTAACCCATGACGGAGGTCAACCCCTCTTCAGCCAACTCGGTCACATCCCTAGTCTATTTTCCGTTTCTCATAGCGGCGCAACGGTTCCAGGGGCCGGGCGAAGGCGCTGTTCCAGACCCGCTCGAAGACCCGAGCCCCCTGGCCCGCGAGTTCGGGGTTCCGGAAGATCAGCTCGATGTTGCGCGAGGCGGTGAAGTAGTCCTCCTCCCAGTTGCTGGTGCCCAGCCACAGGATGGCTTCGTCCACGACCAGGTACTTGCCGTGGATGGTGCGGGCGAAGGGAATATGCCCGACGGAGGCCTCGGGAATGGAGGCGATGCGGACCTCGCAGTTGGGCAGGAGGGCCAGGGACTTGAGATGGTCCAGGGCTCGGCTGCCCAGGCTCCAGTCGGAGACCAGCAGCTTCACCTTCACCCCCCGTGCGGCCGCGGCCCGCAGGGCGACATCGAGGGGGGGCCAGTAGCCGTCCTTTCCCGAGAGGGGCGAATAGACGAGGAGCTGGATCCGGAGGCTCTGCCGGGCCTGGGCGAGGAGTTCCAGCAGGGCGGGAAGGGAGGGGCGCACCTCGGCCGGCGTCAGGAAGGGCGGGCTGGCCACCAGTTCCACAGCGGGGCGCACCGCGAACGAAGGAGCCTTGCCGCCAAGCTTCGGAAGTCGGCCTGTCTTCGCGAACCGCCAATCGAGCTCGAAGAGCGCCTTCAGCTTCCCGGTGATGGCCGGTTCCGTACTCCGCACACCCAGTTCGTGGATGTGTTCCAGCGCCCGCCAGTCGAAGTTCTGGCTGCCCAGGAAGGCCTCCTGCCCGTCCACCAGGAAGTACTTGGCGTGCAGGATCCCCTTCGAGATCCCCTGGAGATCGAAGCTTCGCACCTCGGCGCCCTTCAGGCCCCGCAGCCGCGCCACCGAGGCCGGATCCTGGTCCAGCATCTTATTGGAGAGCAGGAACCGGATGCGCACGCCGCGCGCCGCGGCCTTCTCCAGCTCCAGCAGCACCGGTTCCAGAGCGCTGCCGGGCCGGTTCATGATGTAGAACTGGGCGAAATCCAGGCTGCGGGTGGCCGAGCGGACCATGTCCACCCATACATCCCGGGCGAAGGGCAGTTCGGGGGACGCCAGATCCGTTTCCAGAGGCGCGGACTGCACGAGGCGCGTCGCCCTACCCGGAGGCGGGAGCGCGACCAGGGCCGCAGGGGACAACGACACGATGGAGAGTCCCGCGATGAACACCCGCAGGAGACGAGACCAGGGAGAAGCAGGGCTGGCGGGATCGAACACGAAGGACCTCCGAGGCGAGGATACCAAGGAGCGGCGTTGACGCCCCCTGCCCCCTCTGGTTTCCTGGGATCCATGGAGAGCAAGTCTGAATGCCGGTCCCATTTCAAGGCCCTGCGGAACGGGGCCCCGCCTGAGGCGCGGGCGGCCTGGTCCCAGACCATCTGCAATCGTCTCGGGGAGTTCTGCACCAGTCGCCGCATCCGGCGCATCGGGGCCTTCTGGCCCCTGGGCTCGGAGATCGATCTGCGGCCCCTGGTCCAGGCTCATCCGGCCTGGATCTTCACCTTCCCCCGCATCACCTCCACGAGTCCGCCCCGCCTGGCCTGGGGCCCCGAGCCCCTGGAGCCGGGCCTCTTCGGCCTCCTGGAACCCGTCCATGCCCAGCACTTCCTGCCGCCGGTGCAGCTGCTGCTGGTGCCGGGCCTCGCCTTCGATGCCCAGGGCTTCCGCCTGGGCTACGGCAAGGGCTTCTACGATGCCCTGCTGGATCGCCTGCCCGAAGCGGTGATCACGCTGGGCGTCGGATTCTCGATCCAGCAGACGCTGCGTCTGCCCATTTCGCCCCAGGACCTGCCTGTGCAGGGCCTGATGACCGAGGAGGGTCTCACATGGTTCCACAAACCCGGCGAGGATGAGGATTCCTGAACCCGGTCAGCCCCGGTAGGGCCGAAAGCAGAACCACGGCAATCGAGAAAAACCGGGCTCAGCTCAGCTTGAGGATGCTGCTCCCGTCCGGATAGTCCTCCACCGGCGCCTCGCGCATCTTCTGCAGGACCTGCATCAGGCCCCGGATGCGCTCGATCATCTCCGCGATCTTCCCCAGCTTCGCCTCCTCCGGGTACTTCCGCTGAAGCAGTTCCACCTGCAGGGACATGATCGCCAGCGGGTTGTTGATCTCGTGCTTGAGGGTGCCGGCCATCTGCCGGAAGGAGTCCAGGCGCTCGGCCGCCAGGGCCTTGCGCTGCAGTTCATCGTGCCCCTTGAGCACCTGCAGGCGGTGATGGAGGGTCTCCCAGCGGAACCCTTCGGGCAGCCAGTCCGTGGCCCCTGCGGCCAGCAGCGTGGAGAAGATCTCCTCGGGAGCCCGCACCACCAGGATGGGCACCGTGGCGAAATTGGGATGGCGCCGGTAGGCCTGGATGCATGTGGCCGCATCCCGGACCCCCAGGGCATCGATCACCAGGTAGCGGAAATAGGGCAGCGGCGGCAGCGGGGGATCCTCCTCCAGGGGGAAGATGCCCAGCTGGCCCGCTTCGGCCACGCTCTGGAAGAGCCCCATCAGCTCCATTTCCTCGGTGACGAGGCCCAGGAGCGGCAGGGGCGGGATCTCGGGGACGGTGTCGATGCCCCTGGGGAACGTGATGGAGAGCGTCTGGTCCGACCAGCGCCACACGATGCCGGTGTTCTGAAGGCTCTGGAGCGTCCAGAGATCCGGAGCCGGACCATGCACTCCCGCCGGGAAACCCAGGTGGAGCACCCAGTTCCCGCCTTCCTCCTGCCAGCGCCCCCGCACGGTCTGGGATTCGGCCACCCCCATGAGCAGGGGTTCCACCAGCCCGGCCAAGGCCTGAGGGGCCAGACTGCCCGCCACCCAGACCGTCCCCTGGGGCACGGGTTCCAGGGTCAGCAGGGCCCCGCGAATCCCGGCGAGGTTCTGCCAGGAAGGCGCCAGCGCGGCCAGGAGCGCCTCGAGACTGGACGAATGGGCATTCTCCCGGGGCGCTTCCAGGAGGGCCTCCTGAGCCGCGGCCTCCACCAGGTAATGGAGGCGCTCCAACTGGTGGCGCAGAGAGTCGGCCATCTCGCCATGGGCCTTCTGCCCGTAGCTGTGGAGCCAGCGGAGGGAGGATTCCATGGCGGCCATGATCTCCCCCGTGCGCGAGATCACCCGTTCGTTGAGGGAGCGCAGCCGGAGCAGTTCCCCCTGGAGCTCCGCCTGCCCCAGAGCCTTCTGGGCCAGCTGGGCATGCCGGAGGGCCACCGTGCCCTGGCGCACGAAGGCCTGGACCAGGGAGAGATCGAAGCGCGTGAAGGGGCGCCCTTCTCCCATCCGGTCCAGATAGAGCAGCCCCTTCACCTCGCCTTCGATTTCCATGGGCGCGCAGATGAGGGCGCCCCGATGGAGTTCCACCAGGCTGACCCCCCCGAAGCGGGGATCGGCCATGGGGGCATTGGAGAGGACGCCGGTCCTGTGGGTGATGGCGTAGTGCAGCACAGAGTGGGAAAGCCCGGCCTGGTCCTTCACATCGCCGATCCTATGGACCGTCTGCCAGGTCCCATCGCTCCCCACCATCACCACGAAGCCCCGCTCCGCCGCCAGAAGCTTGAGGGCCTCGCTCAGGAGGCTCCGGATGAGCGCGGAGGAGGAGCTCTCCATCAGCAGGGCTTCCGTCGAGTGGTGCAGCAGTTCGAGACCCCGGAGGAGGATCAGGGACTGGGAGGGTTCCGGCCAGACTTCGGAAAAGAGATCCCCCACGTGCTCGATGAAAAGCTCCGGGTCCAGCCCCGGAAAGCCTTCCGTGAAGCGAATGGGCAGATCCCCCAGGAGGATCTCGTCCCCGTCGGCCAGCCGGGTGCCCCCGGGCTCGCGGAGGGGAAGCCCGTTGAGACGGGTGCCGTTCCGGGAGCCCAGATCCCGGATTTGCCAACCCTCCCCGTTCCGGAAGATCTCGACATGCCTGCGCGAAACACTGGTTTCCAGGGGGAAGCTCAGCTCGCAGCCTTCCGCATCCCGTCCCAGCGCACAGTCCTTCTCCAGCGCATGGCGCTGAAGCAGTTCACCCTGAGACCACGAAAGGAAAGGCAGACATCCCCCTTGGGAGACTTATCGGAAGATCCGGCTCAAGGTAAAGGAAAGGCTGTCGGCTTGTTTTTGCTGGGCCGGAAGACCAGGACCGTCCGGCCGATGGTCCACACGTGTTCCAGCCCGGCGATCTTCCGGGTCAGGGCCTCCACGGCCGTCTCCAGGTCCTCGAAGGTGTTCTGGTTGAGCTTGAGCTTCATGAGTTCCAGGCTCTCAAGCATGACGTCCAGTTCCTGGGCCAGTGCTTCGGTCACACCGGCCTTTCCGATGTGGACCACGGGCCTGAGATGATGGGCCTCGGCCTTCAGGAACTGGCGCTGTTTGGGCGTGAGCATGGTGCCTCCGAACCCGCCATTGTCCCACGACCCTTGGTATTCTGCCTTCGAGGTGCCCAAATGAATGCGCTCCGAACCCTCTCCCTGGCCCTGACCTCGGCGTTCCTGACGGCAGCGCCTCCGCGGACACTGCGTGTGGACTACTTCCACACGGGCACGGCCACCTCCGAGTCCCTCAGCCTGGATCGGGTCGTGCGGGAGCCCCTGCCCTGGCCCGGCAACGGCGCGAAGGGTCTGGATGGATCCAACCTCGGGAAATACTTCTTCGAGGTGGTGGATCGGGCCACGAACCAGGTGCTCTATTCCCGGGGCTTCTGCAGCATCTATGGCGAGTGGGAGGGGACCGACGAGGCCAAGCGGCAGACCCGCACCCTCTCCGAGTCCCTGCGCTTCCCCGAACCCGAGCGCCCCGTCCAGATCAACCTGAAGAAGCGCGATGGCCAGAACGCCTTCAGGGAAATCGGATCCTTCCTCCTGGACCCCAGGGACATCTTCATCGATCGCGCCCTGCCGCCGGTGCCCGGGAACGTCATCGCCCTGCAGCAGAGCGGCGATCCCGCCGACAAGGTGGACTTCCTGATCCTCGGCGACGGCTACACCCAGGCGGAACTGCCCAAGTTCGAGAAGGACGCCCGGCGCCTCATGGCGCAGCTCTTCGCCACCTCCCCCTACAAGGAGCACCGCCAGGACTTCAATGTGTGGGGTCTCTGCCCGCCCGCCCGGGAACAAGGCGTCGCCCGGCCCTCCACGGGCCTCCAGCGCCGCTCGCCCCTGGGCTGCACCTACGACGCCTTCGGCAGCGAGCGCTACGTCCTCACCTTCGAGAACCGCACCCTCCGGGATGTGGCCTCCTTTGCGCCCTACGAGTTCATGGAGATCCTGGTGAACGGCCAGACCTACGGCGGTGGCGGCATCTTCGGGCTCTACGGCACGGTGGCCTCGGACAATGCCTTCAGCCCCTACATCTTCGTCCACGAATTCGGCCATCATTTTGCGGGCCTGGCCGACGAGTACTACACCTCCGATGTGGCCTACGAGACGGGCAAGGAGCGCGTGGAACCCTGGGAGCCCAATGCCACCGCCGACCCCAAGCAGCCCAAGTGGAAGGCGCTCCTGAGCCCGGGCGTGCCCCTGCCCTCGCCCTGGAAGAAACAGGCCTTTGAGAAGGCGAGCTACGCCTCCCAGCAGGAGCGGCGGCAGATCCGGGCCGAGAACCGCCCGGAATCCGAGATGGAGGCCCTCATGCGCCGGGTGAAGGTCCAGGAGACGGAACTGCTGGGAACGGATGCCTGGTCCGGCAAGGTGGGAGCCTTCGAGGGCGCCGCCTACGAGGCCACGGGCTATTTCCGCGCCCAGGAGGACTGCATCATGTTCTCCCGCGACGATGTCCCCTTCTGTGCCGCCTGCAGAGACGCCATTGAGAAGGTGATCCGGATGTACAGCCGGTAGCCAAGGCCCCTCCGATCACATGGCGGAAGGACAGAAGAAGGAACCACAGAGATCACGGAGAAAGCAGAGAGAGGGCACAGGGAAAAGCCGAGGCGTTTTTCCTGTTCTTTTCTCTGTGCCCTCTGGCTTTTCCTCTGTGCCCTCTGTGGTTCTGTTTTTTTAAGGCCTGCCCAGGTTCAGACCACGCCGATGAGCCGCTCCCGCCGCAGGTGCAGGACCCGGTCCCGCAGCTCGGCGGCCGCCTCGAACTCCATGCGGCCGGCATGGGTCTGCATCCTCTTCTCCAGCTGGGCGAGTTCCTTCTCGAAGCCCGCGTCATCCAGATAGAGGATGGGTTCCTCGGCGGCCGTATCCTTGGGCACGCCCACGAATTCCCGGGCCAGGGCCTCGCCCAGCACATCGTCGATGTTCTTGCGGATGGTCTCCGGCGTGATGCCGTGGGCGGCATTGTGGTCCAGCTGCTTCTGGCGGCGGCGGCTGGTCTCCCCGATGGCGGCGTTAATTGAACCCGTCATCCGGTCCGCATAGAGGATCGCCTTACCGTTCACGTTGCGCGCCGCGCGGCCGATGCTCTGGATCAGGCTGCGGGTGTTGCGGAGGAAGCCCTCCTTGTCCGCATCCAGGATGGCGATAAGGGAGACCTCCGGCAGATCCAGGCCCTCCCGCAGGAGGTTGATGCCGATGAGCACGTCGAAGACACCCCGGCGCAGGCCCCGGAGCAGTTCCACCCGCTGCAGGGTGTCGATTTCGCTGTGGAGGTATTCGGCCTTCACGCCCACTTCGCGGTAGTAGGTGGTGAGCTGCTCCGCGAGCTTCTTGGTGAGCACGGTGACGAGCACACGCTCGTCCCGAGCCACCACCTTCCGGATCTCCTCGAGCAGATCGTCCACCTGGGTGCCCACGGGACGCACCTCGATCTGGGGATCCACGAGGCCCGTGGGGCGGACCACCTGCTCCACGATGACGCCCCCGCTCTGCTGGAGTTCGTAGTCGCCGGGCGTGGCGCTGACAAACACGATCTGCTTGACGCGCTGCTCGAACTCTTCGAATTTCAGGGGACGGTTGTCCAGGGCGGCGGGCAGGCGGAAACCGTAATCGACCAGCGTGGTCTTGCGGCTGCGGTCGCCGTTGTACATGCCGTGGAGCTGTCCCGTGGCCACGTGGCTCTCGTCCATGAAGAGCACGAAATCGTCGGGGAAATAGTCCAGCAGCGTATGGGGCGGCTCACCGGGCCTCCGATCGTCCAGAAAGCGACTGTAGTTCTCGATGCCCGAGCAGTAGCCCATCTCCTTCATCATCTCGAGATCGTAGATGGTGCGCTGGTGAAGGCGCTGCAGCTCGACGATCTTCCCCTCGGCCCGGAAGGTGTTCTCGCGGTCCTCCAGCTCCACCTTGATCTCCCGGATGGCCTTCTCGAGCTTGTCCTCGGGGGTCACATAGTGGGTCTTGGGCCAGATGGTGAGGGTCTCCAGGCGCTCCAGGACCACGCCCCGGAGGGGATCGATCTTCGAGAGGCGTTCGATCTCGTCGCCGAAGAGTTCGATGCGGTAGGCCACGTCCTCGTAGGCGGGATAGACCTCGATCACGTCCCCCCGCACCCGGAAGACACCGGGCTCGAAGCTCATCTGGTTCCGGGCGTACTGGATGGCCACCAGGTCCCGCAGCAGCATGGCGCGATCCTTGGTGCCTCCCAGGTTCAGGGTGACGGACAGGTTCAGATAGCTGCTGGGATCGCCCAGGCCGTAGATGCAGC